>JAZLBI010000029.1:0-24481 GCA_045613625.1 Acutalibacteraceae bacterium
AACCGAGACCGGTAAATACCAGCATAGCAATCACAAACAAAGCGGAGATGACGCCTGTTGTTATTCTTACTTTCATAAATTCACTCTCTTATTCGATTTGTTTTTCTGATTCGTGCTTTTTGTTAATTCCCCCTTATACTCCGCCGAAGCGTCTGTTTCTTTTAGCAAAATCTATAATTGCCTTATCGAGGTCGTCCGATGTGAAATCGGGCCAGAGTATATCGGAATACCAGAATTCCGAATACGCCGCTTGCCAGATAAGGAAATTGGAAAGACGGTATTCACCGCTCGGCCTGATAATAAGATCAGGGTCAGGCTGACCTGCGGTGTAAAGATTGCCGTCTATATCGTTCAAAGTTATGTCTTCGGGTTTGATTTCTTCTGCCTCAACCCTTTTGGCAATCGCCTTAACAGCGTGAAGAATTTCATCCCTGCCGCCATAATTCACGGCAAGGTTAATTGTTATTTTGTTTTTATCATCTGAATTTTTTTCAAGTTCATCCATAAGATTATGAATGTCTTCGGGCAATACGCTTCTGTCGCCTATATATCTTACTCGCATGCCCTTCGCTTTGTTTTCTTCTTCTCTTTCCTGAGCCTCAAAAAGATAATTCCTGAAAAGATTCATTATCGCCGAAACCTCTTCGGCGGGGCGCTTCCAATTCTCGGTTGAAAAAGCATAGAAGGTAAGATATTCAATTCCGATATCACGGGCATATTCACAGATATTTCTGAAAACCTCAGCTCCCGCCTTATGACCTTCGCTTCGTCTGAGCCCTCTGAGCTTCGCCCATCTGCCGTTGCCGTCCATAATAATTCCTATGTGACGGGGCAATGAAATATTTTTAAGTTCTTCTTTTGTCATTTTCAACCACTCCAAAAAAACTATGATAGCAGAAGGCAGACTGAGCCGCCTTCTGCATAGTTAATAAAAATCAGATAGCCATTATTTCTTTTTCTTTGGCTTCTGCAAGCTTATCGATTTCTTTGATATATTTATCAGTGATATCCTGAAGCTTCTTTTCTGCAACCTTAAGGTCATCTTCTGTTATCTCTGATGCCTTTTCCATTTTCTTTGCCTTATCAATGCAATCGCGTCTGATTGAACGGATAGCAATTCTTGAATCCTCAGCGGTTTTCTTAACTTCCTTGCCGAGCTCCTTGCGGCGCTCTTCTGTAAGCTGGGGGAATGTGAGGCGGATAACCTTGCCGTCGTTCTGAGGATTGATGCCGATATCCGATGTCTGGATTGCCTTTTCGATGGGAGCAAGTGTTGATGAATCCCAAGGCTGAATAACAAGGATTCTTGCCTCTGCAACCGAAATGGCTGCCATCTGATTGATAGGTGTGGGGGTTCCGTAATAATCAACTCTGATTTTGTCAAGAACAGCGGCGTTTGCTCTGCCCGCTCTGATAGCTGCATAATCATTATTGAGAACGCTCACCGTTTTACCCATTTTTTCTTCTGCTGCTGCAAATACTGTCTGCATATTTTTAGCCCTCCTTAACTATTGTTCCGATATTTTCACCGAGAACGGCTTTGATAATGTTTTCGGGGTTTTCAAGGTTGAAAACAAGAATCGGGATATTATTATCACGGCAAAGTGAAGCTGCCGTTGAATCCATAACCTTAAGGTCTTTTTCAAGAACCTCGCTGTGAGTAACAACATCATATTTAACAGCATCTGCGAATTTGTTGGGGTCTTTATCGTAAACGCCGTCAACATTTGTTGCTTTGAAAATTATGTCTGCGCCGATCTCAGCCGCTCTGAGAGCTGCACAGGTGTCGGTTGAGAAGAACGGATTACCTGTTCCGCATCCGAAAATAACAACCTTGCCTTTTTCAAGATGGCTCACTGCCTTATTTTTAACATAGGTTTCCGCAATCTGAGTCATTGCGATTGCGCTCTGAACTCTTGCTTCAACGCCGTGCTGCTCAAGGGTATCAGCAAGGGCAAGCGAATTCATAACAGTTGCAAGCATACCGATATGGTCGGCTCTTGTTCTGTCCATATTTCCGCCTGAACGGCCTCTCCAGAAATTGCCGCCGCCAACAACAAGACCAACTTCAACGCCAAGCTTTGTTATCTCGGCAACAACCGAGCAAACAGAGTTGATAACGTCAAAATCAAATCCGTGGCCTTTCTCGCCCGCAAGCACTTCGCCGCTGAGTTTGAGCAAAATTCTTTTATAAACCGGTTGCATAAAAAACACCGCCTCAAGATAAATATAGTTATTATATATTCTACTTTATTTAACGCAAAGTGTAAAGCATTATTTTGTAAATTATATATTTTTTTATAAGTATTTCTCAATTAACTTGCCTATATTTTATTTTTATAGTATACTATTAAAGTATATATGACTTTCTAAGGAGATTAAGATGAAAAATCTTATTTTAAGAAACACACCAGAAATTGCAGATATGTTTGAACTTCGTGATATTGAAAGCGCAAACGGGCTTAATACATACGAAGTGTTCTGCGAAAACGGAAAAATAGTTATATGCGGCGATTGCAAAATCAGTCAGGCAATGGGCTACTATGCATATCTGAAAAAATACTGCGGAGTTAACATTTCGCATTGCGGAAACAGAGAAATTTCCGTTTCTGCCGCTCCCCTTTTCGAGGGCAAGTTAACGAAGATAATCAAACAAAAAAGACGAGCCTATATGAACTATTGCACGCTCGGCTATTCTTTCACCTATTGGAAATGGGACAGATGGGAAAAAGAGATTGACTTTATGGCGATGAACGGCATAAATATGCCCCTTTCCGTTGTCGGAAGCGAAGCTGTATGGTATTACACAATGCGTGATTTCACTTACAGCGAAACGGGCGCGCTCTCATTTCTTTCAGGCCCCGGTTTCTGGCCCTGGCAGCTTATGGGCAATCTCACGGGCTATTTCAGCCTGACCGATGTTCAGTATATTGAAAGCCGCCTTGAACTCGGCAAAAAAATCATTCAGCGTGAAGTTGAGCTCGGTATGACACCGATTCAGCAGGGCTTTGCAGGCACAGTACCCGCAACAATCGCAAAGCTTTTCAAAAAAATACATCTGAGACTTGTTCCCTCGTGGTGCAAATTCCCCATCACATATCAGATTGACCCCACAGACCCGATTTTCCATAAATTCGGCACCGCGCTTCTTGAAAAACAGCGTCAGCTTTTCGGAGCATACCATTATTATGCTTGCGACCCCTTCCATGAAAATGCTCCTTCAATCAGAACAAAGGATTATCTCTGGAAGGTCGGCAGAGCAATCGATAATCTCTATCTTCAATTTGATAAGGATTCCGTTTGGGTAATGCAGAGCTGGTCGCTCCGTGAGCAAATTGTTAAGGCTGTGCCCAAAGAAAGGCTGCTTATTCTTGATATTGACGGCAGCAAATATAAGGAAACCGATAATTTCTGGGGCTACGATTTCATTCTCGGAAAAATTCATAATTTCGGCGACAGAAACACTCTTCACGGCAGCATAAAAGCGCTTGCAGACAATGAATATTCAACCCTTGAATGCGATAACTGCATCGGCACGGGGCTTTTCCCCGAGGGTGTATTCCAGAATCCGCTTTATTATGACCTTGCATTTGAAATGCTCACCGAAGACGGCGCAATAAATCTTGACGAATGGCTCAGAGATTATGCATACCGCCGCTACGGCAGCCGTGAAAAATGCCTTGTTGATGCGATGCTCCTTCTCAAAGACAGCTGCTACAGCGAAAACTGCACAGGCAGAGAAACCGGCTCAATCATCTGCGCGCGCCCCGCAACAGAGCTTCTTCACACTGCACCAAACGATGTCAGAGAGCTCAGATATGATAACAAAACTCTTTTCAAAGCGGCAGAACTTCTTCTCAGCGCAAAAAGCGCAACAAAAGACGGCTATGCTTTCGATGCCTGCGACCTTGTAAGACAGGTTATGAGCAACTATGTTGCAAACCTTTACGATAAGGTTATGTATGGCTACGAAAACAAGGATGTTAATATTTTTGAGCGTTCGTCAAACGCATTCATCAAAATTTGCCTTGAACTTGATGACCTTCTTCAGACAAGACCCGAACTCACCCTTCACGAACATCTCAAAGAGGCGGGCGAGCTTGCACTGAACGAAAAAGACAAAGAAAACTTCGAGCTCAATCTTCTCACTCAGATAACGGTATGGGGCCCGATTTCAGACACGGTTAATTATGACTATGCCTGGAAGGAATGGGGCGGACTTATCAAAACTTATTATTCAAAGCGTTGGCAGAGTTTCTTTGAGCTTCTTGCTTATGAATTCCCCAAACGCCGTTTATATTCAACAACAACCAAGAAACAGCATTGCGAAAGAAACTTATACCGCGGCAATCAGTTTTATAAAAACTATGCAGATTTTGAGAAGAAATGGCTTTCAACAGCAGACCCCGAAGCGCCGAGCGAAGAAAACACGGTTGAACTTGCACGCAGAATGCTTGAAAAATATAAGAGAGCAATCCTTGAAGATTGATATTAAAAGACAGCTTCGGCTGTCTTTTTTTCTGCCCAAAAAGGCATATGGCGAGCATTGCTCACAGCATAATTGTTCATATGCGGCGCTACCTGAAAATATTCGTTTCGCTCAGATTGACAACCATAAGGCAAAAAGATAAGCCCCCGACCTTTTGGGTCGGGGGCAATTTTAATTTGAACTGTTCGCTTATGCTGCAGCAACGGGGCTGTGTTCTGTCTGAACGATTTCGCCGTTTGCAACAAGTGAATAGTGGTTAACGATAGCCTGAACGTCTTCTTCGTCAACACCGCCGTCGTGAGTTACGTCAGCTGCTTCAAACCTTGCTGAACCCATAGCGGTTGCATTGTTTTCGTTCTTAGCAATGTAAAGTCTGAGTGCTGATGCGTCAGTGTTATCGATACGGGTATCGCCGTTGATATCGCCGTAAAGGATAGCGAAGTATCTGAATCTGAGGAAGTTCTGATAACGACCGTCGATTCTTGCGTCTGTACCCGAACCACGAGATGAATTTGTTCTTGTAACTGTTGAGGTTGAACCGTCAACTGTCATACCTGTAACCTTAAGTCCGAGCATATCAAGAACCTCATCGATTTCAAGACCGCCGTCACCGAAACCAACGCCTTCGGTGAGGCCAAAGATATGAGCTTCCTGAATCTGGTTCTCATACTTAGTGTTCTGAATCTTAACAACTTCTTCAGTATCAGGATCCTGAAGAACTGAAGGAATCTTGTTATAAACGATGCTCTGGATAGCCTGGTTAAGAAGAGCAGCAGCTGAGTCGATATCAAGCTGTGCCTCAGAGTCATATGAACCCTTACTGTTCTTGTTAAGGTCATACTCTGTGTCGGGATTATCGAGGTTATCGGTGTAAGCATAAGCATCCCTGAGAGCAGTTTCAAGCTCTGCAAGACCTGATGCGATACCGAAATCGGGATCGTTGATATAGGGATCGTTAAGAATTTCTTCAGCGATAGCAACATAGCCGTCGATCTGAACCCAATCTGCGAAGCCTGTGAAATCAACAAGATTCATCCAAGCGTCAAGAAGTCCCTGATAAGCAGCGGAAACCATTGACTGGGTGATACCGAGACCGAGAATGTTTGCATCTGATGCAGCTTCATAAAGGTCTTCTGCGAAGTCATAAGCATCTCTGAATTCTGTGTATGATGATGATGTGAATGCCTTTGCTTCAATGTTGTTGCCCTTTTCATCCTGAACATAGATAACATTGCGCTTTCTTGTCTGAGGATTCATATAGTCATTTGCAGAAAGATCTAAGAGCCACTTAAGAACTGTTGTGTCAGCAGTTGTTCTTCTGCCGTCTTCAGCCTTTTCAATTCTCCATGAAATTTCGTCGATTTCATTGAGAAGTCTGTTGCGGTTATCATAGAGAGTCTTGACATACTCATAGTAACCAAGGTGAATTGCCTGGGTAACGCTTTCAGCATATGTGTCATCGCCGAAAACAGTTTTGTCAGCAATTGCCATGATTGTTGTCTGGTTGAGTTCGGGGATGGTTGAAACACCGTTGTATGCGAAGGTTGCACCGTTATCTCTGAAGAGAGCGAATGCGGGGCGAGCAACTCTGTAGGTTGTTGTTCCGTCTTCAAGAGTTACTTCTTCAATGCTGAAACCGCTTGCTGCAGCCTTTGTTTTAATTGTCTGAATCTGAAGTTCGGTAAGGTTATCGAACTGAATTGAGCCGTCATACTGAGCGTCAGCGTTCTTTGTGATATCGAACTCGATTGTTCCGAGCCAGAGTCTGATTACTGATTCTGTATCTTCTTCGCTGAGAACAACATTATGAATCTTATTGCCCTCTGCATCTGTTTCAGCTGCATAATCAAGAGCAAGCTGAATCTGTTCGAAATCAGCGGGTGTGAACGAAGCTGTTGTGTAACCGGTTACGATCTTGCCTGAGTTCTGATCATAGAAACCTACGCCGCCTCTGTTATTATAATTTGAAAGAGTATAGTTATCAACATCATAATATGTGAGGTTCTGGCCTGATGAAGCAAGATAGGGATACATTGCATTGGGAACCGAAGGTTCACCGTCAACGGGGTAGCCTTCATCCGTTACATTGCCGTCTGCATCTGTTGTGGGAGCAACATAATCGCCGTCGGTATCCGAGTTAACACTTCGACCGTCTCCGTTTTTGTCATAAAGGTCATTTGCCTTAAGCTGTGACTCGATATCGAACATAAGCCATGCGCCGTATGCATCAACAAGGTCATTCTTTACAAAGCTGTTGTATGTGTCGATATATTCATAACCGGCTTCTTGTGCCTGCTTATGGTTGTTATAGAGGAAACCTGACTTACCGAAATCTTCATACTGGAAGAAACGATATTCATCTTCATAGCTTACAAAAGGATCAGCCTTTGTTCTGTAAGTTGCCTGAGCAAATCTGAAATCGGTGTATTCGTTATAGTCACCTGCATCACTCTGAGTGAGAGTTGCTGTTGCAGTTGTCATATAGCTCTTGTTTGCATAAACGTGATACTGGAATACTTCGTTCTCTTCATCGACAAGCTCTTCGTGAACATATGCATCCTTAAGAACTTTGAGAACATTGTTTGCTTCGTCACGTGAATCATATGTGCCAAACACCACACCGGTGCTGAGAAGGATATCTGTGCGGATACCGTCAGCATTCTTGATAGCCATTGCAGTGCCGTCGATTGAAGCTTCAGCATCTTCGATGTTATCAAATTCTTTTACACAGTATGCGTTGGTGTGGTCATAAAGTTCGTTAAGATATTCTTCAAGGTCTGAAACCTTATATGTCTTAAGAGAGTTTGCATCAAAGAACTGCTCATCGTAATGCTTGATATAAGAACTACCAACAACAAGCGGAAGGATTGTTCCGAGAAGAGGAGTTTTATATATGTTAAGAAGAGTAAGAAGGTTGTCGATAAGCATGGGAATCGATGCGCTTGAACCTGAGCAGTCAATAAGCTCTGCAAGTGTAGACATGGTTGTTACGTTGTTGTTCATAACAACGCCCTGTCTGCCCGATGTCTGGCCGCTTGTGATAAGAACAGCGTTATCGTTGAACACAAGAGCAAGAACACGGTCTATGATATTGATAATAACCTTAAGAGCTGAGTTGTTAAGCTCTGCTTCGGGATCAGGGTTAATCTGGAAGAGACCGAGAATACCCTGAAGGTCAAAGTTGATGAGGTTTTCAAGAAGCCACTGGTTGATTAACTGAGCCGAACCGTTGAGGTCGGGAAGCCATGATGTGGGAAGAAGCTTGAAGAGTGTTGAGTCAACAAGGTCATAAACAACATCCCAGTTTGCGGTCTGCTTGATAGTTTTATTTGTATAGTCGCTGTAAACTGAGTTTACAAGAGTTGTCATCGCTGAAGCGAAGATGGGTGCGTTTGTTGAAAGAGCGTTTGTTCCAACGAAGGTAACAGTGCCGTTTGCATTCTGTACGGGTGAACCTACGAATGCGGGCATGTACTGGTTCATAGCCCAGATAAGGAATTCACCAAGAAGCTGTTCGAGAGATGTGTCTGTTGTGAACTTATCTGCGTCGTTGTTGAAATGGAACACACCGTTAAGTCTCTTTGCGCCGAATGATGCGAGAATATCCATAGCAGCCTTGGGAATTTCAACATTAGCTGTTCCCGATACGTTACCGTTGATATCTTTGATTGTGATAACCTTCGAAATTGAATAGCGAAGGATTTCAACTTCATCGCCGTTAACTGTTGTAATCTTGTCGTCGATGGGAGCAACTTCGCCTTCAAGCATTGCATGATAAGCATCAAGGCGCTCGTAATAGTTGTTTTCGGGAACGATGGGAGCCGCCATAGCTGCCATACCGTAAGCAAGAACTGAGGGAATGTCTGTTGTCCACTCAGGGAAATAACAACCTTCGATGAAATCGTTAAGAGCAAGCTTGATGATGTTTGCAAATACCATCTTGGTTGTGATTACATAGTTGGGTCTGATAAGAGAAGGATCTCTGTATGTTGCTGCATTTGATGCATCAGTTGTGTTAACAGCTGATTTATCATCAAGGTAGCAGTATGCTGAAGGATGCTGAGCACCGTTAGCATCTGTTACATATTCTGTGGGATAAACAACTTCGCCTGTTTCAAATGTGAGATATGTGGGAGTTACCTTTGTTTCGTTGTTTGAATCAACAAGGTTGAATTCTTCGTCAACATACCATGAAACTGTGAGGTCATCGGGAGCATAAGCGAGGTGAGCTGAGCTCGAGAAGAGACCAAGCGAGGGAAGAAGGTTGATAAGAAGACGGGCAACGTCATTGAGGAGTGACATGAAGTTATCCTGAATGTGGATGCCGTAGTAGTCGATGAGAATGAAGGTATCAAGAGCTGAGCCGATGTTGTTTTCAGGGTCGCCAACAAGAAGCCAGTTAAGAAGAGCATCCATCTGAGGAACGGGATACTGTGTTGCATCGCCTGTGAGAACAAGCTTGGGAGCACCGTTATCCTCGAAAAGACCCTGAACGATACCGATGATGAGGTTATAGGTTGTATCCTGAAGAACCTGAGGATCACCCATGGGGAATTCTTCCGTTATTTCGATACCAAGCATATCATAAAGAAGGCCCGAAAGAAGATCCTTAAGAGTTCCGCCGAAGAGGCCGTTGATTACGTTGTTAACAAGCTGATAGAAGCTGATACCGGTGAGCGATGCGCCGCCTTCAAAAAGACCAACAGCGGGCATGAGAGGCTCTGCGTTGGGGCCGAGCATTGAGAAACCGCCTTCTGCAGCAGTTTCGCCGGTACCTGTAATAACAGCCATATCGACAAGCTGCTGAACCCAATCATCAATTGTTGTTCCGTCTGCAGGAGCAGCAGTTGCTGTGCTGTCGATAAGCATGTTGTAGAGAAGGTCCTTAAGGAACTGACCGATATTAAGAGTGTTGTCATCAGTGAAGCCAAGAGGAACGGGAAGGGCATCTGAAAGCATATCTTCGAGAAGACCGGGAAGAAGTGAACCCCAACCGAATGTACCGTCAAGGATTGACTTGAGCATGGTTTTCTGGTTTGAAATCCAGAGAACAAGCATTTCAAGAACTTCTTTATCTGATGAAACGCCGTTGCCTCTGAGCTTTGAAGGGTCGAGACCTGTCATCTGAAGGCCCTTAGATGTGTCAAGGATATCACCGAGAACACCGATAAGCTTTGCAGCACCTGCAACCCAGTTGTTGTTAAGACAGTCAAGAAGACCATAAAGCGATTTGATGAGGTTGTCGACAGAGCGGATATCAAGAGCGCCCTGACCGGTTTCGTCAACACAGCCTGCGTCTTCAAAATACTTATCTGTGTTAAGCATGATGTTTGATGTGAAGATGTTGACACCGATATCAACAAGTTCGTTGAGCTCGTCACAGTTCAAACACAAACCGAGATCAAGAAGCATATCATCGAGCATATCAAGAACCCATGATGCGCCCTGAGCGTAGTCGAAGTAGTACTTCTGGTCGGCTGTATCCTTGGGTGTATGCCAGTTATCACCTGAAATGTAAGCATACGAAGGGATGCTTGCAGCGGTGAAAAGCATTAACGCGGCAAGGAGAACTGCCAAAAGTCGTTTTGCCTTTTTCATATTTTTGCACCTCCATAAAATTACAACACTTTCGTGCCGAAGCCTCTGCAAATCAAGGCTTCTGTATAGAGCATAGACTAATGCCCTTAGTTTACAGTTATTAATTTATAAACAAGATGTTGCATTCTCAGTGTAAACAATTTAATTTTTTGTAAATAAATTATGAACAAATTGTTAACTCGATGTTTTTTTATGCAGAATCGATAAACATTTTCAGCTCTGTTTGTGCAAGTTTAACAACGATTTTTGAGAAAGTCAAATATGATGCTTTAAGCAAAAATACAAGTTGCGGCAGAAGCCGAAACGCCTTCTGCCGCTGTTTTTAACGCTGATATTTATGTTTTTTCGTGGTGAATTTCGCAATTATGAGCGTATCTGAGATTATTCAAGACCCTTCACTGCGCACGGGATAACAAGCAGTCAGATACACTTTGCTCAGGGCAGCAAGCATCGGTTTCATCACTTCTGAGAAAGGGCAACAAGCTCTCTCACATCCGAAATAACCGTTGCTTTTGCGGCATAAAGGCGCTTTTTATTTTCGTGGCCGCTTGTTAAAAGAACACAATCCGCACCAAGCTTTTCAGCCATATCGGCATCGTGTTCAATATCGCCTATCACAAGAACACGGGCAACATCTGCGCTGTTTTTCAGATATTTTTCGGCTCTTTCAATCTTTGAGCCGGCATAAAAATCATCCGCACCGAGAACTGCATCAAACCGGTCATATATGCCGTATTTTTTTGCATTTTGAATAAGTTGAGCATTGTTAGATGAAGATATAACAGCCTGTTTGACTCCGTTTTTGTTGAAGAAATCAATAACTTCTTCAACGCCGTCGGTCAGCGAACAATCCTCAAGATGGCGCAGATAGCCTTCATTATATTGTTTTATAATAATGGAATAATCCTCTTTTTCCATATCAAAAGTCTTTTCATAAAACCCGATAATCGGCACACAGATGCATTCCTTATAAAATTCAATATCAATAGGCGGCTTGCCCCTCATTTCAAGCATATCGTTAACGCTTGCGAGCGACGCCGAAACATCGTTGAGCAAGGTTCCGTTCCAATCCCAGATAACGTGTGTATACTTTACCATTTGAAAACCTCTTTTTAATGTGATAATATAAAGATGGTGATGAAATGAATACTTTTGAAAAAATCTATGATGTTGTCAAAAAAATACCCAAGGGCAGAGTTGCAAGCTACGGCACGGTTGCGGCTATGGCAGGCAATCCCCGATGGGCAAGAGTTGTTGGTTATGCGCTTCACGTCAATCCCGAGCCGGGCAAAATCCCCTGCCACCGTGTTGTTACGAAAAACGGCAATGTTTCTCACGCATTTGCGTTTGGCGGCGAGAATATGCAGCGGTTGCTGCTGAGCGAGGAAGGAATTGAATTCCTCCCCGACGGCAGAATCGATATGAAAAAATATGAATGGTTGGGCAATTAAGACACGGGCAGAATCAGACCGTCATCATTGATAACAACGCCCTGAGGCTCGTAGCTTTCAACTCTGTCAAAGAGCGCTCTTCGCTCAGCCTCTTCCGAAAGAAGCCTTGTTTCGCACCCCTTTTGTTCAAGGGGTACGATGAGGGCTTCTGTTTTTAATTCATTATCTATTTTAAGAGTGATAACGCAGGAGTCAAGGCTCTTGCTGTTGAACCAGAAATTGCCCACGCTGTATACAATCGGCTTGCCGTTATAGAATTCCATTCCCTGAAGGCAATGAGTATGCCCGCCGATAACGGCATCAACGCCCGCATCGATATACTCACGGGCAAAAGATTTCTGTTCTTCATCAAGCTTCGTTGTGTTTTCTGTTCCCCAATGAACATAGGCAACAAGCACATCGCACTGAGAATCCGCCGCCTCAATTGCTTTTATGAATTCAGCGGTTTCATATGTGCCCATAACGCCCGGGGTTGTTTCGGTTGCGTTGGGGGTGAATTTGCTGTCTGCGCAGCTTGCGGCAACAATGCCGACCTTGATGCCGTTAACAATAAAATAATAGCCCTCTGCCGCTTCGCCGAGATTCATACCCGCACCAACACGGGGTATATTTGCCTCATCAAGATATTTCAGAGTATCCTCAAAGCCTTCAATGCCGTAATCATAAACATGGTTGTTGGCAAGCGAAACAATGTCAACCCCCATATCTTCATAGAGAGAAAGCCTTGCGGGGTCAACCTGAAATGTCCACGTTTTATTGGGCAGAGGAGCTCCTCTGTCACCAAGCGAAAATTCATTGTTGATAAGGAACACATCGGATGATTTAAGATAATCAACCGTTGCGGTGTCAATGCAGTTGAGCACACCGCCCATCTGCGATGCGTGCACCATCGGTCTGAAATCGGGGTCAAAGAGAATATCGCCCACAAACGAAACCGTGAAGCTGTCTTTTCCGTTGAATCCGAAATCCGCAATGTTATCTGCATCGATATTGCCCGAAAGCATATCGGAAATAACAATGCGCGAATAACCCGTCAGCTTCAGCCACGAAAGCTCGGTATATAATCCGCCGTCAATTTCATCAATCAACGCCTGAGCGGTTTCTTCGCCGAGAGTTTCAAGAAAATCCGCAGTCATTTCAACGCCCGTTTCAATTCTTATATGCTCAGCCGCACTTTCATAGTCAAAGGCCTGAGCCTGAGCCTGAAGCTCCTGAACATATTCGTCGCTCACCTCGACCTTGCACGAGCAAAGGCTGCATAGTATAAATGTTACTATAAATAATATAATAAATATTCTTTTCATTATATATCACCAAGTTTCTCGCGGAATTCAATGATTTCAATCAGTTCAGCGCTGACTTCTTTCATATATTCAAGAATTTTTTCATCACGGATAAGATAGCGTGTCGCCTTCTGTATCTCTTTTATGAAAGACGCATCAAGCTCTTTATTCTGCCTTGCGAGCGGGCACATCCCCGCCCTCGGGTCATAAATAATTTTTATGCGTATTTTACCTTCATCCTCAATAACAAGCGGAAAAAGCGGAAAAATTCTGCAGGCAAGCGGTCTTTCGGCTCGGTCACATTCTCCTTTGCAAATCACCATAGGATAGCCGTAATTGCCCTCTGTTTCGCAAACGGTGAATCCTTCTTTATCTTTAAAAAGTTCTTCTTCATAAGGAAAAAGCCACATCCCCTGCTCGTCACCTCTGCAGCAAAGGCCGTCGCAAAGCCTTCCGCAGTTATAAAATCCGAGCGGGGTTTTATGATATAACCGCTCATAAGCTTCACGCAGAGCGGGATTTTTTATTTTGTTCACAGCGTCAGCATCCTTTCGGCAAAGCTCTGAAGCGAAAAATCGCAGAGCGTTTTGGGGTGATTGAGATATTTTTGCAGAATTTCACGAACAACTGCCTTGTTTTTCTCGCAGTTATCATCAAGAATTGATGCGGCGGATTTCACAAGCTCAACAGCGATTTTCTGTTTTTCCGCCCAGGGTGAAAGTTCAGAAAGCATAGCATTTTCAACGGTTTCGAGATATTCTATGCATTTTTCAAGCTTTGAAATATATTCACCCATAACAGCCTTTGCGCCATCGATATCGCCATCATAAAACATCTGCTGCGAATCGTTGAGATAAGAGTTGAGCATAGGAGAATTTTCAACTTTGAGGCAGGATGTGAGAAGATTATCAAAAAACGGCATCAGCGCTTCTTTATCTTCGCCGAGAATGATTTCGCACGCCTTCTGCCAGGATTCAAATCCGTTATAAGCAAGCGGATTCCAGAGATAATCGCAAACGGTAAGAAGAGGTATACGGCTTGAAAGCGTATACTCCATTGTGTTTGAAATTATGCCTTCGGAATAGCGATATAAATCCTTTTCTCTGCCGTTGATATAGCCGATATGCATTTCGTTATACATTTCGGCATCATTTACGGGGAAGTTATCCCAATAAAGTGGCTTGCGGTTGGCTGAATATTCAAATATAACCGCTTCGCGCACCGTTATCTCCTGAGAGCAGATATTCTTGCCTGTCCAGAAAAGTTTAACGCCGCCCGAAAGTCCTTTGCCAAGCTTCGAAATATAGTATTCATCACCGTTTCCGTGATACTGAAGCGGGCAGACCGTCAGCCTGCAATCGGCGCTGAGTTTTTTCAAATAATCATAAAATTCGTTGCAAAGATATATGTGAGCGTTGACCGCTTCGCCGTCAAAAGCGGCTTTATCCTCGTCAAAATAGAGGTTTTCGGGAATATCGTCAACAAGAAGGCCGAAATTTCGTATACCAATGCTGTAAAGCTGTTCTGCTTTACGCACAAGCTTATCAAAATCTTCTTGCGAAGAATATTTCATGCTCAATCCGGGAGCTATACAATAGTAAAAATCAACAAAATTTTCATTGCAGATTTTCAGCATTTCCGAAAGCTCGGATAATTCTTTTTCAGGGTATAATTCATCCCACTTATCTCTGTGATAAGGGTCATCTTTCGGGGCATAATAATGAGTGTTCATACCGTAAAAAGACAATAAATTTATCATCATTTTGCGGTTTTCAAAAGTCCACGGATTGCCGTAAAACCCTTCTATATAGCCCCTTTCGGCAAACAGAGGGTAATCTTCGGCATCACCGATAAAGAACTTTTTATCGTTCATCATACCCTTGATTCTGCACAATGCTCTGAACAGGCTTTTCCTGCCCGAGACAGTGATATCAACACGCACTCCGTCAGCGCATTTTTCTGCATTTATCAGGTATTTTTCATCGGTTACTCTGCCGCATTCAGCAATGTATTCCGTATCTCTTGTGTTCTTTCTGATTATGTTGATGTAAAGCGTATCAGCTTTACAGTTGTCGCTGTTTTTTACCGCAAGAAAATCCGCTGCATAACCGCTTTCAAAGCCGTTTATAACCACATTTTCAGGCATAAACTCAATCCACTCGGATGCATTGAGCTTTTGATATGAAGGATAAATCATAAGGACTTTATCTCCTTGATATATTTTTTCACGAAGGCGGTGTTTATCTCATCTCCGCCGTCAACATTGCTGCTTGAGAAAACTTCGGGAGTGTATCCGTCTGCAACCATCATTTCAACCGCTCTCGCTTCGATTGCGTTGAGGATTGCTGCGCCTGCAGCTGTTGATGTTGGCGCAACATTGCGGCCGATTTCTTCTATTCTCATTGAAGCGTCACCGATACAACCGCAGTTATCAATAACGATGTCGCCAAGCTCATAGAGCTTTTTGCCGCTTGAATGCCTTGATTTGCCCTGCATTGTGTGCTCCATATTGGTTATAACAACGGTTTTAACACCCTTTTCACGGGCAATAATCGCAAAGTCAATTGCAACGCCGTTTCTGCCCGAATTCGAAAAAAGGAAAAGGATATCCCCGCTTTTTATTGAATGTGTTTCAAAAAGTATATCTGCATAACCCTCAAGTCTTTCAAGCTCGGTGCTCTTTGATGCGCTTTCGTGAAGCATAAGCCCCGTTTCAAGGATGGGGTTAACATTAACAAGACCGCCCGCACGGTAAAAAATCTCTTCCGCAAGCATATGGGAATGACCTGTGCCGAAGGTGTGTATTCTTCCGCCGTTTTCAAGTGTATCTGCAACAGCACGTGCAGCGCTCTCAATATTATCCGCCTGCTCCGTTGCAATCCGTGCAATTATTTTCTGAAGATTTTCAAAATATTCCGCTGATTTTGACATTGATACAACCTCCGATAATTCTTTTATTCCATTCTACTCGTTATTGCATAAAATATCAAGTTTTTTATAAAATTACTTTATTTTTATTACTTTATATGATATAATTTACTAATTCAGATTGGAAGGTGTTCCTTATAATGAAACGACAAAGCGGCATTTTAATGCATATATCATCACTTTACGGCGATTATTCAATCGGCACATTCGGAAAAAACGCCTTTGAATTCATAGATTTCATCAAAGATGCGGGCTTTTCGGTCTGGCAGGTTCTTCCCTTCACCGTTACCGATGAATACAATTCGCCTTATAAATCGTTTTCGGCATTCGGCGGAAATCCGTATTTCATAGACCCCGAAATTCTTTTCGAAAAAGGTCTCATCAGCAAATCAGACCTTGAAAACGCAAAACAGAACACCCCTTATTCCTGCGAATTCGAACGCCTGGGCAAAGAAAGAACGGCTCTTCTCAGAAAAGCATATCTGAATCACGGCGATTCCGATAAAGTTGATGAATTCATCAATAACCATCCCCGTCTTGAAGCATTCTGCCGTTTTATGACTCTTCGTGAGCAAAACGGCTCAAAACCCTGGCAGGAATGGGATAACAACGATATAACAGACTTTGAAACGCTCGGAATGTGGAAATTCATTCAGTATGAATTCTTTGAGCAGTGGGCAAAAGTCAAAGAATATGCAAACTCAAAAGGAGTGAGCATAATCGGCGATATTCCCATCTATGTTTCGGATGACAGCTGCGATGTTTGGGAAAACAAAAATCTTTTTCAGGTTGATGAAAACGGTTATCCTTCAAAGGTTGTGGGCGTTCCGCCCGATTATTTTGCCGAAGACGGCCAGCTCTGGGGCAATCCGCTCTATGATTGGGATGAACTGAAAAAATCAGATTTCGGCTGGTGGAAAGAGAGAATCGACCACGCTCTGACTATGTTTGACGGCGTGAGAATTGACCATTTCAGGGCAATTGAAGCATACTGGGCTGTTGATGCAACCGAAACAACGGCAAGAAACGGCGAATGGATAAAAGGCCCCGGCATCGACCTTATAAACGCAATCAAAAAAGGCCACGAAGATAAACTGATTATTGCTGAAGACCTCGGCGATATAACCGACGAAGTCCGTGCTCTTGTTGAAGAAAGCGGATTCCCCGGAATGAGAGTTTTCCAATTCGGATTTCTCGATGACGGAAACAGTATCCATATGCCCCATAATTATATAAGAAACTCCGTTGCCTATTCAGGCACTCACGATAACAACACGCTTTTCGGCTTTCTTTGGGAAAGCGACGATGCCGTCAGAAACAGAGCCCTTGATTATTGCGGCTTTGCGGGCGGCGACTGGGGCGGCGCAACTCCCCTTCTTCTTCGCTCGGTATTTTCAAGTGTCAGCGACCTTGCGATAATCCCGATTCAGGATTTTCTGATGTACGGCTCAGACACAAGAATCAACACTCCGGGCGTTGCAAGCGGAAACTGGAGCTATCGTGTCACAAAAGAACAGCTTGAGAAAGCTGATAAAGAATTTTTCAAATCACTCAACAGAATATACAGAAGGTAAAATATGAAAACATTTTTTGAATACAGCGATAAAATAAAAAAAGCAAGCGATGCCGCTCTCACAAAAGCAAAAGCAAAGTTTGACGAAATCGACTCTATTGCGGAATACAATCAGCAGAAAGTTCTTTCTGCGTTCATAAACAACAGAGTAAGCGAAGCGGATTTTTCAGGCTCAACGGGCTACGGCTACGGCGACACGGGCAGAGATAAACTTGACAGAATCTATACCGATATTTTCGGCGCAGAGGATGCGATAGTGCGCCACAGCTTCACCTGCGGCACTCACACCCTTGCAATTGCGCTTTTCGGAATTCTCCGACCCGGCGACACAATGCTCTGCGTCACGGGCACTCCTTATGACACAATCCACAGCGTTATCGGCATCAGCGGCGAGGGAATGGGCTCACTCAAGGATTTCGGCGTTAATTATGCTCAGGTTGACCTTGATGCAAACGGCAGACCCGATATGGCGGCAATTGAAAAGGCGCTTGAAATGAAGCCGAAAATGGTTTATATTCAGCGTTCAAGAGGCTATAGCCTTCGCCCCAGCCTTTCGGTTGATGAAATCGGCGAAATTGCTTCTCTTGTTCATTCAAAATGCGATGCGGTTGTTATGGTTGACAACTGCTACGGCGAACTTGTTGAAAAAATTGAACCCACCGAGGTTGGTGCAGACCTTATGGCAGGCTCCCTTATAAAGAATGCGGGCGGCTCGATTGCCCGCACGGGCGGTTACATAGCAGGCAAATCAGAGCTCGTTGAGCTTTGCGCTTACAGAGCAACAACGCCAGGTCTCGGCAAAGAGGTTGGCTGCACTCTCGGCGAAAACAGAAATATGTTTATGGGCATTTTTCACGCACCTCACGTTGTTGGCGAATCGCTCAAAGCCGCTGTTTTTGCGGCGGCGCTTTTCGAAGAATTCGGCTTTAAGGTCACTCCTTCAAGCGATGAGAGCAGACACGATATCATTCAGGCTCTCTGCCTTGAAAATGCAGAAAGGCTTGTTGAATTCTGCAGAGGAATCCAGAGCGGCGCTCCCGTTGATTCATATGTCACACCCGAGCCGTGGGATATGCCCGGCTACGACAGCAAGGTTATTATGGCGGCGGGTGCATTCATTCTCGGCTCATCAATCGAGCTTTCTGCAGATGCTCCTCTGCGTGAGCCGTTTGCGGTGTGGATGCAGGGCGGAATAAACTTTCATTCGGCAAAGGTTGCGATTATGCTTGCCGCAGAAGGTCTTGCAAAGAAGGGGCTGATATAAATGGAATACAAAGGAATAACCCGTGATGCTCTTTTTCTGCTTGCAGATAACCGTTTCAGGGATTCCAAAGCATTCTATGAAGAGCATAAAGAAGAAATAAAAGCGAATGTTACCGTGCCGATGCGTCAGATTGCAGGCATAATCGTTGAAGATCTTCTCTCGGTTGACCCTCTTATGAATTCAATTCCGACAAAAATGGTATCAAGAGTGCGCCGTGACACACGCTACACCAAAGATAAACGCCTTTACCGCGAAAATATGTGGATAATGTTTATGCGCCCCAAACACGAATGGCGCGGCTATCCGTGTATGTGGTTTGAGGTAACGCCTTCGGGTTATTCGCTCGGCGTTGGTTTTTACGGCGATGAACCCGGGCTTCTTGAAACATACAGAAAGGCTCTTCGCGAAAGACCTGATGAGTTCACAGAAGCCGCAAAAAAATGCGAAATGACGGGCGCCGTTATGTTCAAAAACAGCTATAAACGACCCTTTGCAGGCTGCCCCGAAGGTCTTGAAGAATACTATAACCTCAAAGATGTCGGTTTTATGGTATGGTTCGGCGAACTTGAAGATCTTGAAAGCGATAAAATCATTGAAATAATCAGGGGTATCTATAAAGCATACATCCCGATGTATAAATTCCTTCTCGATGTTTCCGATGAATATTTTTCAAAAGGAGAATGAGTATGGACTATTCAAAATTCAGAAGCGGAAGCGATATAAGAGGCTATGCCCTCGGCGACGAAACAAATCCGCTTTATATGAGCGATGAAATGGTTATGCGCTCTGCTTTTGCTTTTTCGCAATGGCTGAAAAGCAAAACGGGCAAAAGTGATGTTTATATTTCCGTCGGTCACGACAGCCGTCTTTCTGCAGAAAGAATAAAGAATGCCGTTATAAAAGCGCTCACCTCAAACGGCATCAAGGTTGCGGATTGCGGTTTAAGCTCAACTCCCGCAATGTTTATGACAACGGTTGATATCGGCTGCGACGGCGCTGTGCAGATTACGGCAAGCCACCACCCCAAAGACAGAAACGGGCTTAAGTTTTTTACCCGTGACGGCGGACTTGACGGCTCGGATATAGCTGATATACTCAAAACAGCGGGTGAAACCGATGAATATATCGGCAACCGAAACGGCATATGCGAAAAAGTTGATTTTATGGCACGGTATGCCGAAATTCTTCGCAATATGATAATCGAAGGCGTCAACGATAAATCAGACCGCAATCATCCTCTCAGGGGCATGAAAATTGTTGTTGATGCGGGCAACGGCGTTGGCGGTTTCTATGCAAGCGATGTGCTTGAAGCGCTCGGTGCAGATACATCGGGCAGCATTTATCTTGAGCCCGACGGCAACTTCCCCAATCACACACCAAACCCCGAAAATGCTCAGGCTATGGAATGCGTTTCAAAGGCAACAGCTGATGCAAACGCAGATTTCGGTGTTATATTTGACACCGATGTTGACAGAGCGGCTTGTGTCGGCAAAGGCGGATTTGAAATAAACCGCAACAGACTTGTTGCCCTCGCCTCAAAAATCGCTCTCAGCAGCTGCAACGGCGGAACAATCGTTACCGACAGCGTAACATCAGACGGGCTCGCAGAATTTATTGAAGCAAACGGCGGCAAACATCTCAGATTTAAAAGAGGCTACAGAAACGTTATCAACAAACAGATTGAGCTTTGCAAAAAAGGCATCTCCTGCCCTCTTGCGATGGAAACTTCGGGGCACGCCGCATTTGCCGAAAATTATTTTCTTGACGACGGCGCTTATCTTATAACAAAGCTTATTATTGAAGCGGCTGCACTTTCAAAGCAAGGCAAAACTCTTGAAGGGCTTATCGAAAATCTTCGTGAACCGAAAGAAGAAAAAGAACTCCGTTTCAAAATACTCTGTGACGATTTCAGACCCGAAGGCGAAAAAATCATTGAGCTTTTTGAAAACGAAGCAAAAACAAACGCAGATTTCACCGCTTGCAACGATAATCACGAAGGTATAAGAATCAACTCTGCAAACGGAAACGGCTGGTTTCTTCTTCGCCTGAGCGTGCATGACCCGATAATCGTGCTCAACACCGAAAGCGATAAAATCGGCGGAGTTATGAAGATGTGCAAAGCGGTTTATGATGTTATCTCAAGGGCAGAAAACATTGATAAGCTTGATATTTCGGCGTTGACCGATTATATAAAATAAGGAGGAATTTAAAAATGATTGACAAAATTATAAGTGCATTTTTTGCATTTATAACAGCGATTCTCAGCCTGTTTTACACTCCGTCTCCCGTAACAAGCGTAAATCCGGCAAATCTTCCCGAAGAAAAAAAGGTTCAGGCAGTTACGGTTATGAGCTATAACGTCTATTATGCGGGAAGCGGCGAAAAAGCAAAAGAAATCCGTACCCCATATGTTTGCGAAAATATCCGCAGATATATGCCCGATTCATTCGGTCTTCAGGAAGCAACGGAATATTGGATTGACACCGTGCAGAAAAATATGCCCGAATACGCATATGTAGGCGTTGGCAGAGATGCAGGCGGCGGCGGTGAAGCAAGCCCCATATTCTATAAAAAGGATAAATATGAGCTTCTCGACTCAGGAACATTCTGGCTTTCAAAAACCCCCAACAGACCTTCAAGGGGCTGGGATGCGATGTTCAACAGAGTTTGCACCTATGCAGTGCTCCGTGATGTTGAAAGCGGTTTTATTTACGCTCATTTCAACGCTCATTTTGACCATATGGGTGTTATCGCAAGGCTCGAATCCGTTTCGGTTGTTGCCGATAAGATTTCAAGAATCTGCAACACCTTCCCCGTTGTATTCACAGGCGACCTCAACGACTATGAGGGCGGCGATATGTATAACAGAGTGCTCAGCGCAGGCTTCAGCGACACAAAAGCTCTTGCTGCAAAAGCAGAAAGCAAGCCCACCTTCCACGGCTATTCCGAGCTTGTTGAAAAGGATAAGCCCATTGATTTCATTTTTGTTAATGCAATGGCAAAAAGCGTTGAAAGCTACTCGGTTGACACAACACTTTATAACGGCATTTATGCTTCCGATCATCATCCTGTTGTTTCGGAAATCACATTATATAATTAAAGGAGAATTACTATGTATTTCAAAGCAATGCAGGCAGTTGTTGCCTTCCTCATCTCGATTTTCACAGCACTCTTCCCCTCAGCTCCCTCAGAAGCAACCCCTACTCTCCCCCTCAAAAACGTTAACCCCAACCCCATTTCAGAAGCTGTTGCAACTCAGGATTTCAAAATTATGAGCTACAACCTCAAAATCAGCGGCGACGGTCTGAGAGCTGTTGAAAAGAGAGTTCCTCTTATCGTTGACACCGTTAATGCACACACACCCGATTCATTCGGCGTTCAGGAAGCTGATAAAAACTGGGTTGAAAGCCTTGCAGCCGAACTTGATAACTATGCTCATGTTGAAAAATACAGAGACAACGGCATCGACGAAGGCGAATCAAGCGCAATTTTCTATCTCAAAGATAAATACGAACTTCTTGAATCAGGCCATTTCTGGCTTTCAAGAACACCCGATGTTCCCTCAAAGGATTGGGATGCAGGTCACTACAGAATCACTACATACGCAATTCTCAAGGATAAAACAACAGGCTTTGTTTATGCCCATTTCAACACTCATCTTGATAACGCAAGCGCTGTTGCAAGAACAGAATCCGTTGCTGTTATCACAAGCAAAATCGCTGAGATTGCCCCCGATATCCCCGTTGTATTAACAGGCGATTTCAACTTCTCAGAAGGCTGCGGCGATTATAACAACGTTCTCTCCTGCGGTCTTAAAGACACAAAATATATGGCTGCCGAATATGACGATCACGCAACATACCACGGCTATCACGTTATCACTTTTGAAGTTGAACCCATCGACTTTGTTTTTGTTAACGGCTACTGCTCATCAGTTAAGTCAAGCAAAATCGAATCAGATTTCACTCATCATATCCTTGCATCAGACCATTTCCCCCTCATCGTTGAACTCACACTCTTTAACGGAGGCGTAAAATAATGTTCCGTGTAATGTCATTCAATCTGCTTTGTGCAGGCAAGGGTTCAAGAACCTGGCGTAAAAGAGTTCCGAAGGTTGTTTCAATCATAAAAGAAATCAGCCCCGATTCATTCGGCGTTCAGGAAGCCCATTGGGAATGGATGAAAAAGCTTTGCCGCTATCTTCCCGAATACGCCTATGTCGGCGTTGGCAGAGACGACGGCAAAAAGAAAGGCGAATTCTCAGCGGTATTCTATAAAAAGAGCAAATTCACCGCAAGCGAAGGCGGCAATTTCTGGATTTCTGAAACACCCGACAAGCCTTCAAAGGGCTGGGATTCCGCCTGCACACGAAACGCAACTTTCGTTAAGCTTACCGACAATGAAACAGGCAAAGCTTATGTTCATTTCAACACTCACCTTGACCACGTTGGCAGAATCGCACAGATCAACGGCGCAAAGATGATTCAGGAAAAAGCCGCATCTTTCGGCGGAGTTCCCGTTGTTGCAACAGGCGATTTCAATGTTTTTCAGGATTCCGACTGCTATAACACAATGGTCAGCGGCAATATGAAGGATGCAAGAAAGCTCGCGCCCGACAGCGACGAATGCTACACCTTCCACGGCTTCAGACCCAACGAAATTCAGTCAAGAATAGACTTTGTTTTTGTTGACGAAGCAACGGTTAATCCCGTCAGCTTCAAGGTTGTAAACAAGCTCGTTGACGGCGATTTCTATTCTGACCATCATGCGGTTTACGCAGATATTGAACTTAAATAAACAAGAAAGGCAGAGAGTTTTCACTCTCTGCCTTGTTTTTTTAAAGATCGCCTTTGAGCACTTTGCCGAGCTTGATATCAAACATAAACTCTTTGGTTTTGCCGTCTTCTTCGGTCACGATGTTGATAACATCGGGCTTGAGGCGCTCTGCCGAAATAATCTTTTCGTTTGTTTTCTTGAAATATTTCTTGAGAAGGCTCATCTGAACCGCATCATAATCGCCTGCGTTATCCGAAACAAAAAGAACGTTACCGCAAAGGTTATTGATTTTTGCAAGAAGCTTCTTCTGCTCCCAGGTAAACTTAAGGTTATCGTTTCTCAGGAAGAATACATCGGGGTCATTCATAAACACTCTGCCGTTGAGATGGCGGCGGAAGATTGAGTTGTTGATTGCGCTCTGTGCGCTGAGCATTTCGTTTGAAACGTGGATGTGGTTATAAATCTTGCCCTTATATGTGAGGTCAACGTCGCAGCTGATACGGCAGGCATCACAAACGCCGATTGCAGCGCTCATAGGCACGCCGCAGCCGAGAAGAAGCTTATCGCCAACGCATTCACGAAGAAGCGACATTGCGTCATACATAATTTCACCGCGGCACTTGCCGTTTCTGGGAATTACGCATTCGCTGTAGAGGAAGTCGAGCTTAACCATATCATAGCCCCACTCGTTGAGCACAACATCAAAAACTTTCTTGATATATTCTCTTGCGCCTTCATTATAGATATCAAGAGTGTATGCGCCGCCCCAGGCGATACAGCCGAGCTGAGGCTTGCCGTTTTCTTTGATGAGCCAATCGGGATGCTCTTTTGCGATTCTCGAAAACTTCTGGCAGCTGAAGGGAGCAATCCAGATGCCTGCAAGGTAACCCTTATCGTGAACCTTATCGGCAATATACTTCATTCCCTTGGGGAATTTATCGCAATAATCAAGCCAGTCGCCGACATAGGGCTCATAGCCGTCGTCAATCTGGAAGATTGATGTTTCTTCTTTTGCGGGGTCAAGACCGTTGAGGTCACGGATGATGATATCCTCTGTTATATTCTGGAAATAGTTATACCACGAAGTGTAGCCGCTCATTGCGCCTTTTCTTGTTGCGG
>JAZLBI010000030.1:0-2950 GCA_045613625.1 Acutalibacteraceae bacterium
CGACAGTCAGGCTCTTCTCTCGCCTGAAAAACACTGCGGTTTTATCGATTTGCTTGCCGAAAATTCTCAGCTTAGAAGTGATTACAGAAGCGTTTTCACAAATCTTGTAAGCGTCAAAAAGGAGCTTGATGCTCTTTATGACAGCAGAGACGAAAAAGCTGCGAAGCTTGATTACCTCAATTTTCAGATAAACGAAATTGAGCAGGCGAATGTTGTTGAAGGTGAAAGAGAAGCGCTTTCAAAGGAAAAAGAGCTTCTTCAGCACAGCGGTAAGGTTATAAAATCGCTTGAAAAAGCCTATGTTTCACTCAGCGGCGAAAACGGTATTCTCAGCGGTGTTGAGGATTGCGCCCGTGAGCTTGAAACAGCATCAAAATATTATAAAGATGCAGAGAACAGTGCAAAGGGAATAAGAGGAATTTCCTATGAACTTTCTGATTTTTCTGCAGAAATAAGAAACCTTATCAACGGTTTTGATTACAGCCCCGAAAGGCTTTCCGAAATCAATGAAAGGCTTGACTTTCTTTACCGCCTTTCAATGAAATACGGTGCAACCGAAACCGAAATTCTCGAAACGCTTGAAAAAGCTGTTTCTGAGAGAAATGAAATAGAAATATCTGACGAAAGAATTGCAGAGCTTGAAGAAAAGCTTTATTCTCTTTCGGATGAAATAAAAATTCTTTCAGCAAAGCTTACCGAAAGCCGTCTTGATGCGGCGCGCAAATTCGAAAAAAGCGTTAAGTCTGAACTTGAATTTCTTGATATGCCGAAGGTTACCTTTGTTGTTGACCGCAAGCAGACTGCTCTCACATCGAAAGGCGCGGATGCGATAGAATTTCTTATCAGCGCCAATCCCGGTCAGGAGCCGAGACCGATTGCAAAAATTGCATCGGGCGGTGAATTATCAAGAATTATGCTTGCGATAAAGAATGTTCTTTCAGATAAAGATGATATCGCAACCCTCATTTTTGATGAAATTGATACGGGTGTCAGCGGCTCTGCGGCAGAGAAAATTGCGCTGAAGCTTCATCAGGTTTCAAAGGGAAGGCAGGTAATCTGTGTTACCCATCTTGCGAGAATTGCCGCTCAGGCAGACAGGCATATGAAAATTCTGAAATCTGTTGATGATGAAAAAACATATACACGTATTGATACTCTTGGTTTTGACGGCAGAGCCGCCGAAATCGCAAGAATAACAGCAGGCGGAAGCGTTACTGCCTTGCAGCTTGAAACTGCAAAAGAAATGCTTATGAACGCAAAAAACGGAGGTGCTTTATAATGAAATTCGGTGTTTGTGTAGGTACCGATATCGAAAAAATGAAGCTGATTAAAAATATCGGTTATGATTATGCCGAAAGCCATTGTCAGGAGATTGCTTCAAAATCCTATGAACATCTTGATGCAATGAAGGCAACGGGTCTTCCCGTTGTTGCCGCAAACTGTTTTATAGGAATGCGCGTTGTGGGCGAAGAAAAAGATTATGCCGCAATTGATGAATATCTTTCAACTCTTTTTGAAAAAGCGTCATATCTCGGCCTGAAATATCTTGTTTTCGGCTCGTCGGCTGCAAGAAGAATCCCTGACGGAATGACCCTTGAAGAGGGCAGGGAAGAAATAGTTGATTTTCTTGAAAACCATGTTGTTCCTCAGGCAGAGAAATATAACCTTCCCGTTGCAATTGAACCTTTGAGGCCTCAGGAATGCAACGCAATAAACACCATTGATGACGGCGTTGAAATTGCAAAGAAAATTGATTCGCCTTTCGTGAAGGTGCTTGCGGATGTTGCTCATATGTATTGTCAGAATGAGCCTATGGAAAAGCTTCTTGATTATAAAGGTTATATTGTCCACGCGCATACTTCAAATCCCGACCCCGACCCTTCAATCGATAAAAAGAGAATATTCCCTGCTTCGGGCGATGCCTTCAGTCAGGCTTCGTTTGTTGAGCCTCTCAAGGCTGTCGGTGTTGAGCATTGTTCAATAGAAGCGGATGTTATCGATTTTGAGACTGATGCAAAAAAAGCATACGAAGTGCTAAAAAATTTAAGGTGAGCCTATGAAACTGAATAAAAATGATGTTGTTCTTTTTTCGGGTGATTCAATAACAGACGGAAACCGTGGGAAATCAATGGATTGCAACCATATTATGGGTCACGGTTATCAATATATAGTTGCGTCAAAGCTCGCTCTTGAAAATGCAGAGAATATGCCCAAGTTTATCAACAAAGGATATTCAGGTGAAAATGCAGAAGGACTTTATGAAAAGTGGAAAGCCGATGTTATTGACAACAAACCGACTATACTAAGTATACTTGTAGGTGTAAACGACGGCGGGTACGGATACTTTGACAAAATCACTCCCGATGAAGCTGCAAACCGCCACGAAACAAATCTCCGTGCAATTCTTGAAATGACAAGAAAAGAGCTTGGTGATATTAAAATTATAGTTTGTGAGCCGTTTTATTTTCCGCTTGATAAATCGGATTATTCTTATAAATTCACACCGCATCCCGACGGTGTTGAGGGTCCTTTCAAAAGACCCGACAGCAATGACCCTGAGGATTCAGTTGCTTACCGTGAAGCGGCAAACATCAGAATCAGAGCGGCAACAAGAAAACTTGCAGAGGAATTTGGCTGTGTTTTTGTGCCTCTTTATGATAAAATCAAAGAGCAGGCAGAAAAGTCGAAAATGGAGTATTTTATCTGGGACGGCACTCATCCGAGCATTGCGGGCCATATGCTTATTGCAGAGGAATGGCTTAAATTTGCCGAATAATGTTGACAAAAATCAACATATAAATATAATGGAAAAATATATGTAAATAATACCGAAAGGAATGTTTAATATGCAGATTTATGAAGAACTTGTTGCAAGAGGACTTATTGCGCAGGTAACAGATGAAAAGGAGATAAGAGAGCTTATCAACAACGGCAAGGCAGTTTTCTATAT
>JAZLBI010000031.1:0-6830 GCA_045613625.1 Acutalibacteraceae bacterium
TGCAAAAACCTTATTTTCAAGGTATGCATCAAGTGTTTCGCCCTCTGCCTTGCTGACCATATACTCAGCAAGAATTGCAACGCCCCAAGGTCCGCCCTCACCTGCGGTTTTCATAACCGAAACGGGAGCGTTGAGTGCTGCACCCATAATCTTCTGACCCGCAACGGGAGCCTTAAAATAGCCGCCGTGGCCGAGAATTCTGTCAACCTTAACATCCTCATCCTCAAGAATTTCCATTCCGATGCTGAGGGTTGCGGCAGCCGATGAAAGCTGAACTCTTGCAAAGTTTTCAAGAGTGAACTTGCTGTCGGGGCCTCTGAAAAACATAGGCTTGCCGCTGTCAAGACCTGTTATAACTTCGCCCGAAAGATAGTTATATGCAACAAGTCCGCCGCAATCTTTATCGCCTTCAAGCGCCTTTTCAAACATTTTATCAAGAACACTATAAAGGCTCACTTCCATACCCATAGCCTTGCAGAACGATGTGAACATTCCTGCCCATGCATCAATCTCGCCCGAGCAGTTGTTGCAATGAACCATTGCAACGGGCTTGCCCGCGGGAGTTGTTACCATATCAATTTCGGGGTAAAGCTTAGAAAGCGCTTTTTCGAGAACAACCATAAGGAAAATTGATGTGCCCGCAGAAACGTTACCCGTTCTGACAGCAACGGAATTTGTTGCAACCATACCCGTGCCTGCGTCGCCTTCGGGAGGACAAAGAGTAACACCCGCTTTGAATTCGCCCGTAGGGTCAAGAAGAAGAGCGCCCTCTTCTGTAAGCACGCCTGCGTTTTCGCCCGCAACAAGAACCTTGGGAAGAATATCTTCGATCTTCCAGGGGAAGCCGTATGATGCAACCTTCTCGTCAAACTGAGCAAGCATCTTTTTATCGTAATCGTTTATGTTGCTGTCAATGGGGAACATACCCGAAGCTTCGCCAACGCCGATAACCTTGTTGCCCGTAAGCTTCCAATGAACATAAGCTGCAAGAGTTGCAATGAAATCAACATCCTTAACGTGCTCTTCGCCATTGAGAATTGCCTGATAAAGATGAGCAATGCTCCAGCGCTGAGGAATGTTGAAATCGAAAAGCGCGCTGAGTTCTTCGGCTGATTTTGCGGTTATTGTGTTTCTCCATGTTCTGAACTGAGCAAGCTGGTTGCCCTCTTTGTCAAACGCAAGATAACCGTGCATCATACCGCTGATACCGAGAGCGCCAACACTTGTGAGCTTTTCGCCGTATTTCTCAAAAACATTTGCCTTGAGCTTTGCAAATGCGCCTCTGAGACCTTCCCATACCTGTTCGATGGGATATGTCCAAACGCCGTTATCATATGTATTTTCCCAATCAAAACTGCCTGATGCAAGAGGCTCGTGATTTTTGCTGATAAGAACAGCCTTTATTCTTGTTGAGCCGAATTCAATACCAAGGGCAGTCTGACCCTGTGCAATAGCATTTTTTATGTTTTCCATATTATCACGCTCCGTTAAGAAGGTTTATTTCTGTTAGGTTTATAATAGCAAAAACCGCCGACTCCGTCAAGACTCTGAGAAAAAATGAAAACAAACAAAAAGCATTTAAACTGTTGCAAATTATTATATATTTTGATATAATAGTTTTTATATAAAGTTCAAAGGAGGAAAATAATGAACTTAGTCGGAATGGTCAAAGACGGCTTTTCAAAAGCTAAAACTTATTGGAAAACACCGCCTCTCGGAAAGTACATGAATTTCAAAGAAATCGCATCTCTTGCAGGCGGCGGAATAGGTGTTAAATTCATCATCTCCTGCATTTCATCTGTTCTGCTTTCGGCAACAAACGTTTTCGTCGGTAACACCATAGGTATCGAACCTATGAATATGTATTACATATACCTTATTGCGGTTATCATAAGCTTCCCCCTCACAATGTTCAGAGCTTATATTATTGATAACGCGCGAAACAAAAAAGGTAAATACAGACCCTATATTATTTCAATGGGTCTGCCGACAATAATTCTTGCAATCGGATATTTCTGGATGCCCTATGAAAAAATGGAAAGCCAGATTCTCAAATGTGCGGTTGTTCTTCTTTTCAACATCGGCTTCCAGTTCTTTTATAATTTCCTTTACGATGCATACGATAACTTTGTTGTTGTTCTTTCTCCCAACACTCAGGAACGTGCGGATGTTTCTTCAATCAAATCCGTTACGGATTCTCTTGCTCCTTCAATAACCAATGCTATCATTCCCCTTCTTGCAACATCAATCATCGGAACAAACAACCTCAATGATATCAGACTCTACAGATATATATGGCCTCCCGTTCTTATTATCGGATTTTTCCTGAGCGTTATTGTTTATGTTAACACTGAAGAAAAGATTGTTCAGGCTAAAACTCACGTTGTTCAGATAAAATTTATTGATGCCGTAAGAGCTGTTGCAAAAAACAAATATTTCTGGGTTATCTCCCTTGCAGGCTGGCTCGGCTTCCTTGAAGGTTCATATCTTAACATTCTCAACTGGCTTTATTCTTATCAGCACGCCTGCACAAGCGGCGAATATTCTCTTATTGTTACCATTTACGGCAACGCTTCCCTCTGGGGTATGCTTCTTGCTCCTCTCTCAATCAGAAAATTCGGCAAGAAAAAAACATTGATTTTCATCAATGCTCTCAACATTCTTTTCATTGCTCTTATCTACCCCATCGTTAAATATGCGGGCATTGACATTATGATATGGCTTGTTATGATATGCCTTTGGTTCAATGCTCTTGTCGGCTCATTCGGACATATTCTTACACCCAGCCTTAACGGCGATATCCGCGACTATCAGCAGTATATCACGGGCGAAAGAATCGACGGTATGTTTGCAGCGGTCGGTCTTATCGGAAGCATTGTTACAATGGCAACAAGCTCCGTTCTTCCCGCTATTTATGAAAAAATCGGTTTCAACGAAACAAAACTTGCCGAACTTCTTCCCACAATCATCGCTCAGGAAGGTGAACTTCTTGACCCGACCAATGTTTATAACGTTCTTTATCACAAAGAAACATTCATAAGCATTTTCGGCGTTCTTATTGCCGTTTCCGTTCTCGGTGCTGTTTTGAACGTTATCCCCTTCTTCTTCTATGATCTTTCAGAAGTTAAGCAGCAGGGTATGATCAAGGTTCTTAAAATCCGTGCTCTTTTCGAAGACTACGGCAACGGTATTCTTAAGGATAAAGACCTTGTTGAAGCTGTTGAAGCAGTAAGAGAGGCAAACGAGCTTGCAAACGCAGAGCCCGCAAATCTCAAAGAATTCAAAATTGCCAAACGCAGAGCTTCAGGCAAAGAAGAAAAGAAAGCCGCAAAAAAGGCTTACAAGGAAGTTGTTGCATACAATCAGAACATTGAAATTGCAAAAATTGTTCTTGATGAAATGAACCGCTTCAACACTCCCAACGGTCAGGCTCAGCTTGCAGAAGCACGCCTTAACGCAAGCGCAGGCTATGAAGCAATCTATAATTATGATCCTTCTTCGCTTACTCATGCAAAGTCGCTTCCCGCTTCAACTCCCGAAGAAAAAGAATATAAGAAATATGCAATTTCCGTTGCAAAAGAATTTATCGACGCCAAGAAGGCGGCAGAAAAATATTTCTCAAACAATATAGTTGATTTTGATATTTCCGTTTTTGAGACACTCTTCAATAAAGAAGACGAACTTGACGAATTGCTCAAAAATACATATCAGAAGCTCTATAAGGCAAGAGATGAGAAAGATACGCTTTCCATCGGGCGCTATAAATACGAAATCAAAACAATCAAGGCGGCGCAGAAAGAAACAGAAAACAAAATCAAAAAGGCAACCAACGACAACTCTGTTTATAACCGTGCTGCAAAGCCCATAATCAAAGCTCGCAAGCTTGTTACTCAGAGCGAAAATTACGCAAGATTTGACGAAATTGCCGCAATGTATGACGAAGCAAAACTCCGTCACGAGCAGGCACAGGCTGACGCTAAAGCAGAAGCTGACCGCATCGCCGCAGAAGAGAAGGCATACGGCGAAAAACTCAAGGCTGAAAAAGCCGCAAAGAAACGCAAATAAACATTTAACGGGCAACCCTGAAAAGGATTGCCCGTTTTCTTTTGTTCAACAAAAACGGCTTGCAAAGGTGAAAACCAATGCAAGCCGTTCAATATTATAAATTATTTGCCGTCTTTGCCCTTGATGATATCGTTAATCATAATATAGAACTGATCATCATCAAAGCTGTTGTCAGCCTTGGGAGCTGCGGGAGCAACGGGAGCTGCAGGAGCTGCTGATGAGCTTGAAACTTCATTGCTTGCAGAACCGAAATTAGGAATGCTGGGAGCAACAGGTGCAGCGGGTGCTGCAGGCTTCACAACGGGAGCCTCAGGAGCTGCTGCGGGAGCGGAAGTCTTGTTCACTGCTGCCATAAAGGGATTTGATGCTGCGGGAGCTGCAACGGGAGCCTTAACTGTTGAATCAAAGCCTGTTGCGATAACTGTGATAACCATTTCATCATCAAGATCGGGATCGAATGCAATACCCCAAGTGATATTTGCATCTTCATGAGCCTTGTTGGTGATGATTTCTGCTGCATTTTCAACATCTTCAAGATCAACATCGTCTGAAGCGGTGATGCTGATGATAACGCCCTTTGCGCCTGCGATTGAGGTTTCAAGAAGCGGGCTTGAAACTGCTGCATTTGCAGAGCATTCTGCCTTATCCTTGCCCTTTGCACGGCCAACACCCATATGAGCATAGCCTGCATCCTTCATTACGCTGGTAACATCAGCGAAGTCAAGGTTGATGAAGCCGGGAATCTTGATAAGTTCTGAAATGCTCTTAACACCCTGAAGAAGAACTTCGTCTGCCTCTGCAAAAGCTTCAGCGATGGTCTTCTTTCTCTCGTCGAGAGCACGGAGTCTGTCATTAGGAATAACAATAAGGCTGTCTACATGCTCAGCAAGTCTTGAGATACCGTCCTGAGCCTGAACCATTCTTCTTCTGCCTTCAAACTTGAAGGGTTTTGTTACAACACCGATGGTAAGGCAACCCATTTCTTTTGCAACAGATGCAATAACGGGAGCTGCGCCTGTGCCTGTGCCGCCGCCCATACCTGCTGTGATGAACACCATATCTGTGCCCTTAAGAGCATCTGAAATAGCGTCTCTGCTTTCCTCAGCAGCTTTTGCGCCAACTTCAGGCTTGCCGCCTGCGCCCTGACCGTGAGTTGATTTCTCGCCGATCTGGATTTTATGAGTTGCTTTTGAATGAACAAGCACCTGCTTGTCTGTGTTAACAGCGATGAACTCTGCACCGAGCACACCCTGAGTGATCATACGGTTAACTGCGTTTCCGCCGCCGCCACCGACGCCGATTACTTTTATCTGAACCGCACTTTCAAAATCATTGTCAATTTCGAATGCCATTTCTTTGACCCCCTGTATAATATTAAGGTATAATAAAACAGAATTATATTACCATATATTTGTTAAAAAAACAAGAACATTTTTTAAAATTCTCTTATTTTAAGCGGTTTTTTTGCATTATTGCATATATTTTGCCCGAAAGAACGCTTTTTCTGCGTTTTTTCGGGCAAAAATCATTTGTTATTCGTCATTTTCGGTTGTTTCGGGAGCCAGAATTTGCGGCAACTCAGGCTCTTTCCATTCGCCGCCCTTATAGATTACAATCTCCTTTATTTCGTCCACGTCTTTGGGATTGAACGAAGCTTCTTTGGGAATTGTGGACGTTATGATACCCGTAACCGACGGGTCAATGCCGATTTCAACCGCAAGGCTTCTGAATCCAAGGTCAATTCTCGGTTCAATATCCGTGCTCTCTCCAAAGCGCATTACTACCCTCTCCTTGTAAATGAGGTAGATATTGCTGAAGGTGGAGAAATCAACCATATTGATATTGACAGTTTCCTCCTCGGGAATTGCAGAAAGCACTTTGAGAACAACGTCTCTTGTTGTGTCTGCTTCCTCATCGGACTTTTCTTTTGTCTCTGCGGCAAAGCTTATCACAGAACCGATCTCGGATTTGACAGGAGCAACGCCTTTTATGAGCGTTATTCCGTCAGGCACGTCAGAAACAAGCTCAAGCACCTTGAGGTTGCTGTCTGTCAGAGCATATGCTCCGCCGCTGATCTGCAATGCATAGGCTTTTCTTGTTTCGCCGTAGCGGATAACAACCGTATCGGGTAACTTTCGCTTTATGACAACCTCATCGGTATAGGGCAGATTCTTTTCAATTGCCGCCTGTGCCTCATCAATATCAAGAAAAATGAGACTCTTTCCCTTTTCAATGCCGCTGGCATTTATGATTTCCTCTTTGGAGTAAGGGCTTGTTCCCTCCACCGCAAAGCCGTTGACCCTGAAAAGCGCAAAAAGCACTATGGGACTGACTATAAGAGCAATCAAAAGCGCAAAGCAGGTCGTAACAATCGCAATTCTTATGCGTTTTTTTCTCTGTAATTTTTTCTTTCTTATCGCTTTTTCTTCAGGAGTAAGCCTGCGGGGCTGACCCTGATTTATTTCTCTGTCCATTTCCATTCCACCGTTTTACTGTAATCTTTTTACGTCTGCACCGAGCTGTGCAAGACCCGTTTCAAAATTCTCGCATCCCCTGTCAATATGAAAAACGTTGCCGATTGTCGTCTTTCCGTCCGCACCGAGAGCCGCAACCGCAAGGGCACAACCGCCCCTTAAATCAGTCGCTGCCACGTTCGCTCCGTGAAGCTTTTCAACTCCCCTGACAACCGCAACACACCCGTTTTCAATTCTGATATCGGCACCCATTTTTGCCAGCTCGGGCACGTGCCTGAATCTGTTTTCAAA
>JAZLBI010000032.1:0-1652 GCA_045613625.1 Acutalibacteraceae bacterium
GTCACGGCGGACCGAGCATTCAGGAAAGAATGAACTTTGTTGTTATGAATAAAGAATGGGACTAAAACCAAATCGGAACCTCCCTTATATATGCAGGGAGGTTCTTTTTTAAAAAGGAGAACTGACCATGTCAAGAAAATACTCACATGTAATAGTTATCGGCGTTGACGGTGCAGGCAGTTGGTTTAAAGATGCCGACACACCGAACTTTGACAAAATATTTGAAAACGGTGCAATCACATACAAAGCTCTTTCTTCAAAGCCTACCATCAGTGCAGAATGCTGGGGTTCAATGCTTATCGGCGTAGGTCCCGAAATTCACGGGCTTACAAACAGTATTGTATCCTCTGTTCCATATGATGTGAACTCTCCGTTCCCTTCGCTCTTCAGAAGAATCAGAGAAGCCTTACCCGATGCCGTTCTCGGTTCATACTGTGACTGGAATCCCATCACCTACGGTATAGTTGAAAACAATATCGGTGTTTCTCACGCCACGGCACACGACACCGAACTGACACCGATTGTCTGCGATTATATCCTTGAAAACAAACCCGACTTCCTGTTCGTTCACTTTGACAGCGTTGACGGTGCGGGGCACGGAGCGGGTTACGGACTTCCTGCTTTTATTGAGCGAATTCACGAGGTCGATAAGCTTATCGGCGATGTTTACTCTGCAGTCAAAAATGCGGGAATGCTTGAAGATACACTTTTTATTGTTATTGCCGACCATGGCGGTACCAATGATGAAAACTGCAAGGGCAGTCACGGCGGATGGACTGATGAAGAAAAATATGTAACTTTTGCCGCAATCGGTAAAGGAATAAACAAAACCGAAATTGAAGAAATGAATATTCGTGATCTCGCCGCCATTGTGCTTTATGCTATGGGAATAGAGCCTCCCGAATTTGACGAAACGGGTTGGACCTCACAAATTCCCAAAGGTCTGTTTGATGATTATCAGGGTAAATACCGTGATATCTCACATCTCACGGGTGCAGCACCGAGAATTTCAAAAACGCATCATAAATCCGAGCTTGTTTAAGGAGAGAAAACAATGCTTAAAATAAAGAAAAACATTATAGAAATCGGTCTTAAAAAACCGCTTAAAATTCTTCATATTACAGATTCGCATCTTCCTTTTTATTGCGAAACAGACACAAAAAATATTATAGACAAAGGAAAAACACGTAACGAAAAAAGAAGTGTGCGCAATCTTAAGAAGCTGATGAAATACGGCGAAAAAAACTGTGATGTTATCGTTCATTCAGGGGATTTTATTGATTTTATTTCAAAGCCTTGTGTTGAATTTGCAAGAGAGTTTCTGAAAAACGATAAAGTTCTGTTTGTTGCAGGCAATCACGAATATTGTCGATATGACGGTTCAAAAGAGGATATGGCACACCGCATAAAAAGCCTTGAGATAATGGGCGGTGAGCTTTGTGACGGTATGTTTTATAATTCGCATATTGTGGGCGGAGTAAATTTTGTCGGAATTGATGATTCGTTTCATCAGGCAGAATATGATCAGCTTGATTTTCTGAAAAAAGAGGTTGAAAAAGGATATCCGGTTATACTTTTTATGCACGCTCCTTTATACGAAAAAGAGCTATACAAGAAAAGCTATAAATTTTGGAACGGTGAAATCTGTGTTC
>JAZLBI010000033.1:0-3885 GCA_045613625.1 Acutalibacteraceae bacterium
GCAGAATGCTCCGCAAACGCAGCAGTTTCCAGTCCTCTTCTTGAAACATCAATCGCAGGCGCAAAGGGCGTTATCATCAGCATTACAGCTTCTGATGACGTTGACCTCGAGGATGTTGAAAATGCAGCAGAAATCATCACAAACAAGGCTCACGAGGATGCAAATATCACTTGGGGTATCGCATTCGATCCCGACCTTGATGACGAGATGGTTATCACAGTTATCGCAACAGGCTTTGAGTCAGCAACAAAAGCACCCGAAGCACCTGTTAATCCTTTCCTTGCAGCTAAGGCAGCAGAAGCTCCCTCACCCATTGCATCAGCACCTGTTGCATCAGCTCCCGTAGAAGCAGCTCCCACAGCTCCCAAGAGACCTGCAGCTCCTGCGGCTCCCAGTATTCCCAGCTTTGGCGCATCCGCAGCACCTGCTGCAGCACCTGCAGCTCCTGCAACTTCAAAGCCTGAGGAATCATCAGCTCCCAAGAGCGATTCTTTTGACGATGATCAGTTCTACATTATGATCAACGATATCATCAAGGGCAACGAATAATAAAAAAATCTCCGCCGCAGGCATCACGCTTGCGGCGGTTTTTCGTTAAAAAGCGTATGTGTTTTGAGAATTGAGAAGCTTTTCGGCGGCAAAAATAAGTTCTTCCTCTGAAGGCTCCCAACTGAAATCTACGGTGATGATTCTGTTACCGTTGCAAAATGCATAACTGTTCATCGGAGTTTTATCATCAATATAGTATCTGTAGCTTTCAAATTTATCTGTCAGATTGAATTTTTTTGCACCGTAAACTATATGATTGAAAATGATTTCGTTTTTGCATCGGTAAAGCAATGGTGTGAAGCGTACGTCTGTTACGGAATAATAAAGGAATAAGCCGTCATTATCTTTATCGTCCTCAACTGTGCCGAAACTCCATTCGGTTTCCTTTATCAGGAGAAGCTCACGGGAAATTTTTTCGCGTGATACCGTTTTGTTTCCCGTTTCTTTAAAATCACTGATATCAAGCGGTGGATTTTTGTCAAGGTAAACATTTTGAGAATACATATATCCGAATTCAGATTTGACTTTAACCTTGTAATAAGGCTTAGGGATTGCGATATATGTGCCGATTCCCGAGCCTAGCCATAAAACCGCAAGCATAACTGCGGCAAATCTCTTCAGCCTGATTTTGCTGATTTCTTTTCGTTCGGATTTGAGAATTTTATTTTTTATTGCTTTATAAATGATAAAAAAGATAATACCAGATAAAATAATGCCGAGCGTAAAAAGAATATCCCTTATTCTCAGAAACGAAAAGAAACCCAATAATCCGAAACCGAAGTAAAGCGGAAACCAGAAAAGAACCTCAAAGCGGATAATCATTTTTGTATCGGTAAATTCGCCGTTTTCTGCGGCGGATTTTGCTATTCTGTACCAAATTAAATAACTGATTACGTTAATAACTGAAAAAATGAGGGTGACGGGTGTGAGCCAGAAAATCGGCGTAGCATCTTTCAGGGTGTTGACAGGCTCTTTCCATAGCTCATATATTATGAAGCCTGAAAAAAAGATGCACGCAAAAATCAGGAAAAGATAGCCGTAAACAATTTCGGCTTTTGCAAATTTATGTATGCATTCAATCTGAATCGGAGCATCGGTATCAATCGGGGGAGCGTTTTCGTCATCTGTTGAAAAAATGTGCATTTTTCCCGAGTTCATAACGTAATTCCATCCGCCCGACGAGCATAAATCGATGAAATTTTGTCGGCCTTCCGAAATTGTTGTGCCTTCTTTTACCTCTTTCGGATAATAAACAACAGAAAATTTCAGCTTTTTGGGTTCGATTTTCTTGTATCTCCAAAAAGTTGAGCCGATTGTGTCAATCATCCAGCCTTCTGATGCCATTTTTTCAAGGTGCTTTTCGATGTTTGTGTGGTCATAAAGTGAAAACAATTCAATCCGACGCTTGTATTCTTCCATCATTATTGCTCCTCTCTGAATAATTTCTCATAATCATCGGCTTGTTTGCGGATGCGGTTATATTCGCTTTCAAGAATTTGTTTGCCTTTTTCGGTCAGAATATAGCTTCTGCGGCGACCCTCGGCTTTTGTTTCGATGATAATTTCCTCGGTAACGAATTGCTCAAGAAGATTATAAAGCGTACCCGGTCCGAGGATAATGCGTCCGTCGGTTATGCTTTTGATTTTTTCCATTATATCCGTACCGCAGCATTCGTTTTTCAGGCACAGTAAGATATAAAACATCTGCTCGGTAAGGGTCTGAAATTTTGCTCTGGGCAATTCGTTTCACCTCCTGATATCGAATATCGATAATTATGTTTTTATCATAACATCGAATATCGATATTGTCAATATGAAAAACCGCCGTCAATGCAGACGGCGGTAAAATTTTGCTTATTTCCAAAGGAACCAGAGCATAAGGTAACCTGTTGTTACTGCTGCGAGAGTGAAGGGAACACTGTATTTCATAAAGGTTGAGCTCTTGACTTCGTAGCCTTCCTTACGAAGGATGCCGATACCGGTGATGTTTGCGCTTGCACCGATGGGTGTAAGGTTACCGCCGAGAGTAGCGCCGCAGAGAAGTCCGTAATAGAGGAGTTTGGGCTCAACGCCAACGCTTGCCGCGATAACAGGAACGATTGAAAGCATTGTTGCAGTGTAAGGGATGTTATCAATGAATGCGGAAAGAAGAACAGAAATCCAGACAATAATTGTAAAGATAAGGAAGGGTGAACCTGCGCCGAGCTTTGCAATTGTCTGACCGATAACATCAACAACACCTGCGGCTTCAATGCCGCCGATAACAACGAAAAGACCTGCAAGAAGAACGATTGTGAAATAGTCGATTTCCTTGAATGCTTCTTTTACTATCTTTGTATTATGGTTGAAGAAATATTCGCGGATGATACCGACAAGGAAGAATGCAACGCAGATAAGGCCGTTTGTGATGTCAGGCTTATAGAACTGACCGGGAGCTGCGGCATCCTTGTAGGGGATGAACGAAACCGCGATAAGAGCGATAACAGTTCCGAGAAGAAGAACTGTGGGGAACTTATCCTCAACAACTGTTCTGTCGTTAAAGCTGATTTTTTTGTTTTCCTTTCGGAACATAAAGAGGATGATGAGCGCGCTTACAAGAGCACCTGCTTCAACAACCCAGAACATACCTGCCTTACCTTCATCAACAAAGAAGTCAGAGAAGTCGAGGTTTGCCTGCTTTGCAAGGAGGATTGATGTTGTGTCACCAACAAGTGTTGCCGCACCCTGAAGGTTTGATGAAACCGCAATGCAGATGATTGAGGGAACAGGGGAAACATCGAGCTTTTTGCAGAATGCAAGAGCAACGGGTGCAATCATAAGAACGGTTGCAACGTTGTCAACGAAAGCGGAAACAATGCCTGCGAAAAGCGAAAGGCAAACGATAGCCCATTTCATATTGGGCATTTTTGAAATAAGAACGTCGGAAATGAGATTGGGCATTTTCGATTCGATGAAAAGGAAAACTGTACCCATAGTACCTGCAATCATCATAATAACGTTCCAGTCAATGTTTGAAACGGCTGCTAAAGGATTGTAGGTGTAAGATGCTCCGTTTGCAAGAGTGAAGAAACCTTCGCCGAAAATGTCAGGCTTTGCGGAAGCAATCACGCCGAGGATAACAAATACGATTGCCGAGCCTACAGTAACAAAAGGTCTGAACTTCGGAAGAGCAAGCATCAGGACATAGGTTGCGGCAAAAATGACAAGCGCCGCAATGGTGATAGGACTCATTTGTTTTTCTCCTTAATTTTATTTGGTGGCATAACAAAAGGCAGAATCCCTTGATTGGATTCTGCCTGATTTTAAAATTCACTCAAATGGGCAAAATTAACCCCTT
>JAZLBI010000034.1:0-5177 GCA_045613625.1 Acutalibacteraceae bacterium
CATCGACATACTTAAGTGCCAATGCTTCCTGTTCTTTCTTGTCCCTGATAACTCTGCAGGAAAAACCGACAAGCTTTTTAACAAAGGGCAGTAATACCAGGGTTGTAGTTACATTAAATATTACATGGAAAACAGACACTCTCATCTGGAGCGACATTGCATCGTCTCCGGGGAACAAGGAAACCAGGAAATTTACCGCAGGTTCTCTGAATATCCAGATAATTGCTGTGAAGAACACAGTGCCTATAACGTTGAACAAAAGGTGTATGATTGCAACTCTCTTGGAGTTTGCGTTAGCACCCACCGAGGCAAGCAAAGCGGTTACGCAGGTTCCGATGTTTGCACCGAGAATGATGAAAAGCGCAAGGCTGAGCGGAAGAACGCCTGCTCCTACCATGGTGATAACGACGCCCGTTGCGGCAGATGAGCTCTGGATGAGTGCTGTGAAAACAATACCTACGAGTATCAGCAGAAGCGGATTATCAATTATCTTGAAAATATCGGTGAATATGCTTTCAACAAGGGGGCTGCCGAAAGCTTCTTCGCTGCTCATAACATTCAGACCAACGAAAATCAGACCGAGACCGCAACAGAGAGTGCCTGCAATTTTTATCTTCTCTTTTTTGAAGAAGCCCATCATAACGCCCGCAAAAGCGAGAAGATACATTGCCATATTGAAATAGTCGTTTTTCAGCGCAATGAGCAAACCGGTGATTGTTGTACCGATATTCGCACCCATAATAATCGGAGTTGCCTGCATAAGGGTCATAACCCCCGCATTTACAAGACCGATAACCATAACCGAGGTTGCGGATGAACTTTGAATAATCGCTGTTACGCCCGCGCCGATACCAACGCCCGAAAAACGGTTGTTGCTTATTTTACCGAGCAGCTTTTTCATTCCGCTGCCGGCGCTCTTTTCAAGAGCATCGCCCATAAAGTTCATGCCGACGATGAAAACGCCAACACCGGCAAGCAACCATATAAGGCTCTGAACGAGTTGCATAATATTATTTGAATTCAAGATAAAGCACCTCCCGATAAATTATCTGAACGCGTATTCATAAACCTTAGTCCAGGATTTAACCCTGTTCGGATTCCATTTCTTGGGCATCATCGTGCAGGCGGCTGTAACTTTACCCATACGAACGCCGCAAGCGATAATCTTTTTGAGAAGTTCAGCATCGCTTATAACCTGCTTTGCCTGATTCATCATACCCTTGGGGTCTATTTTAACATTTGAAAGGCCCGTGAAATCGCCGCCGATGGTCATCATATCTTCGGTAAGAATTCCCTTGTCAAAAAGATAGTCAGCCTCATCGGGGGTGAGCGAGATAAGAGGAAGCTTCACGCAAGCGAGGGGAGCAAGGCCCGCACCGAGAGTTTTATAGAATCCTGCCTGATAGCCCCAGAGGGTTTCGGCGCTGAATTCGCGGTTTTTATCTTTGATGATTGTTGTTGCAAGAATTTTTGAAGCCTTGAGGCTGTTTGCAATTCCTGAGCCGATAACGGGAACGGTCATAAATGCGCTGTCACCGATAGCGGCATAACCGTCGGCAACCATAAGCGAAAGGGGCTGACGGACGGGGATTTCAACAAGCTGACCGCCTCTGATGATATTTTCGCCGAGCCTCGGATGGTCTTTGCGAAGGCTGTTTGCGAATCTCTCGGCTTCTTCAATATCAAGGTCTTCGAATCTGCCGATAAGAAGGTCGGTGTGGTCTTCTTCGCTTGCAATCCAGCTTATGCCCTTGATGCCGTCTCTGAAAAGCATAACCTTGAATTTTGCATCGGGCTCTTCATCGCTTCCGACATTGAAAAAAGCTCTGAAAATTGAAATTTTCTCGTTTCTTGCAACGTCTTTTTCAATGCATAAATGCTCGGGAAGATTGCGCCTTACGGGTGAATTGAGGCCGCAGGAATCGATAACAAGGTCGCCGTAAACATTGCCTTTTTCAGTTCTGATGCCGACAACTCTGTTGCCGAGCACGATGGGGCCTTCAACGGCGCATTCATATTCGATTTTAACGCCGCATTCAAGAGCGTGATTTATGAAATGCTCATAAATATCTTTGCGCTCCATTTTGATTTCAGCCTGACCTTCGGGCACGCTCTGACGAATCTGAACCTTGCTGGTCGGGCCAAAGAAGGTCATATCTTCTTTATATACATATTTATCTTCGGGAGGCATGTCCATACCCGCAATGCCGAGAGCATCGGGTGCGAAAATATCTGTCCAGTCATAGCCGAGAGTGCCTTCTTTTTTCTTTTCATAAACGGTAACGTCAAAGCCGGCTTTTGCAAGCTGAGCGGCTGCGGCGATGCCGCCGTGACCGAGACCCGCAACAATAATTTTCTTGCCCATATTTAACCTCCGTGAGTTATTTATGATAAAGTTTCTTTGTCTGGTATCTGGGTTCACAGGTGAGATTCATGCCGATTTTTCTGTAAACATCGGAATCAACCTGTGAAAGAATAACCGTTGAATGAGCCTCGCAGTTTTTGAGAAGCTCAATTGCATCAAGAGCTTTCTTTGCGAGGGGATTTGAGTTTGCGCTCATTGAAAGAGCGATGAGTGTTTCGTCTGAATGAAGGCGGGGATTATGACCCTTGAGAATGCCTGTTTTGAGCTCCTGAATAGGTTCAATGATTGAAGGAGCAATCATAAGCAAATCCTCGGGGAGGCCCGCAACAGCCTTTGCCGCGTTGAGAAGAGCCGCGCTTGATGCGCCGAGAAGGTTTGATGTTTTGCCCGTAACGATTCTGCCGTCGGGAAGCTCGATTGCAACAGCGGGCTGACCTTCGGTTTCTTCGCTTCTCTGAAGAGCGGCAGAGATAACCTTTCTGTCATCAACGCTGACACCCGCCTGATTCATAAGGCTCACGATTTTGTCAATCGCTTCCTGCTTGCCCTGACCCATTCTCACGTCACACATCGCGTTGAAATATCTGCGGATGATTTCCTGCTTTGAAGCTTCTTTGACCGCTTCATCGTCGCAGATGGCATAACCCGCCATATTAACGCCCATATCGGTTGGTGATTTATAGGGGCTGACGCCTTCGATTTTTTCAAATATCGCATTAAGAACAGGGAAAACTTCAACATCTCTGTTATAGTTAACCGTTGTTGTTCCGTAGGCTTCAAGATGATAGGGGTCAATCATATTAACATCGTTGAGGTCTGCGGTTGCTGCCTCATACGCAAGGTTAACGGGGTGCTTGAGAGGAAGATTCCAGACGGGGAAGGTTTCGAATTTTGCATAGCCCGCCTTAACGCCCCTCTGATTTTCGTGATAAAGCTGTGAAAGGCAGGTTGACATCTTGCCGCTTCCGGGGCCGGGAGCAGTGATAACAACAAGAGGTCTTGTTGTTTCGATATATTCGTTTTTGCCGAAGCCGTTTTCGCTCACGATGTGAGCAACATTATAAGGATAGCCCTCGATGGTGTAATGAGTGAAAACTCTTATTCCGAGCTGTTCAAGCTTTGATTTGAAAGCAATAACGGCGGGTTGGGGCTTGAACTGAGAGAGAACAACACTGCCCACATAGAGGCCTGCGCCTCTGTAGGCATCGATAAGGCGGAGCACATCCGCATCATAAGTTATGCCGAGGTCTCGGCGGATTTTATTGTTTTCAATGTCAGATGAACTGATAACGATAACAACTTCAACCTTGTCCGAAAGGCTTTTAAGCATCTGAAGCTTGCTGTCGGGGGCGAAGCCGGGAAGCACTCTTGATGCGTGAAAATCGTCAAAGAGTTTGCCTCCGAATTCAAGATAAAGCTTGCCGCCGAATTCGTTTATGCGCTTTCTGATTTCTTCGGACTGACGGCTGATATAAACAGCATTGTCAAAACCTGTTTTTTTCAACTCAATTACACCCTTTCGCTCAAAATTGAGCAATTCTGATAATAACTATATTATTATATAACACTATATTCGTCAAATCAAGTGAAAAGATAAATTTTATTTGCCGCTTTGCAGGATTTTATGCGAGTTATGCAAGAATATGAAAGTTTTATTGTCAAATGTTGCAAAACAGCGGTCTTACAGCCTGCCTTTTCAACATTTTTCACAAAATTATGAAAGATTATAAATTTTTGTTGCATTTTTTGTTCTGTTGGTATAAAATATGTCACATACTTTATTCCGAAAGTATAAATTATGTATAAAAGCGGATTTCCCGCGCTACTTATAGAAGGAGTGTCAGATATGGATTACATCAAACGCACAATTGACGCAGTTGCAAAAAAACACGCTAACGAGCCCGAATTTGTTCAGACCGTAACAGAGGTTTATGAATCAATCGCTCCCGTTATTGCACAGCATCCCGAATACGAAAAGGCTGCTCTTCTTGAAAGAATGGCTGAGCCCGAAAGACAGATTTCTTTCCGCGTAACTTGGGTTGACGATAACGGCAACGTTCAGGTAAACACAGGCTACAGAGTTCAGTTCAACGGAGCAATCGGTCCCTACAAGGGCGGACTTCGTTTCCATCCTTCCGTTTACATCGGCATTATGAAGTTCCTCGGCTTTGAGCAGACCTTCAAAAACAGCCTCACAGGTCTCCCCATCGGCGGCGGCAAGGGTGGCTCAGACTTCGATCCCAGAGGCAAGAGTGACGGAGAAATCCTCCGCTTCTGCCAGGCATTTATGACAGAGCTTTACAGACACATCGGTCCCGACGTTGACGTTCCCGCAGGTGATATCGGCGTTGGCGGCAGAGAAATCGGTTATCTTTACGGTCAGTACAGACGCATTAAGGGTGCTTTCGAAAACGGTGTTCTTACAGGTAAGGGCCTTTCCTTCGGCGGTTCACTTATCCGTCCTGAAGCAACAGGCTTCGGCGCTACATACTACGCTGTTGAAGTTCTCAAGCACTTCGGTGAAGAAATCAAGGGCAAGACAGTTGCAGTTTCAGGCTTCGGTAACGTTGCATGGGGTACTGCAAAGAAGGTTGCAGAGCTCGGCGGTAAGCTTGTTACAATCTCAGGTCCCGACGGCTACGTTTACGATCCCGACGGTATCACAACAGAAGAAAAGATCAACTATCTTCTTGAAATGCGTGCTTCCGGCAGAGATAAGGCTCAGGATTATGCCGACAAATTCGGCGTACAGTTCTTCCCCGGTCAGAAGCCCTGGGGTACAAAGGTTGACATTGCTATGCCTTGCGCTACA
>JAZLBI010000035.1:0-2806 GCA_045613625.1 Acutalibacteraceae bacterium
TATGGTGCGTAGGCGACGATATTTCATGGATCCGCAAGGGTGAAGACGGCAGACTCTATGCTATCAACCCCGAAAACGGCTTCTTCGGCGTTGCTCCCGGCACAAACGATAAGTCAAACCCCAACGCTCTTGCTTCAACAATGAAGGGCACAATCTTCACCAACGTTGCTCATAACCTTGACAACAACACAGTTTGGTGGGAAGGTCTTGATAAGAATCCTCCCGCAAACGCAATCGAGTGGAAGGGCAACCCCTGGAACGGTCAGGAAAGCGAAGAGAAGGGTGCACATCCCAACAGCCGTTTCACAGCTCCCGCTGTTAACTGCCCCTGCATCAGCTCAGAGTTCGAGAACCCCAACGGTGTTCCCATCTCAGCTATCGTATTCGGCGGCAGACGCGCAAAGCTTGCTCCTCTGGTTTATCAGTCAAGAGACTGGAACCACGGTGTATTCGTTGGTTCAATCATGGCATCAGAAACAACAGCTGCAGCAGCAGGTGCAGTTGGCGTTGTTCGCCGTGACCCCATGGCAATGCTTCCCTTCTGCGGCTACAATATGGCTGATTACTGGCAGCATTGGATCAACATCGGTGCAGGTCTCGAAGCTGATAAGGCTCCCAAGATCTTCAACGTTAACTGGTTCCGTAAGGATGACGAAGGCAACTTCCTCTGGCCCGGTTTCGGCGATAACCTTCGTGTTCTTGACTGGATTATCGACCGTTGCGAAGGCAAGGTAGATGCAGTTGAAACTTCAATCGGTTTCGTTCCCAAGGCTGAGGATATCAACCTTGAAGGCATCGAAGATGAAGTAAGCGACGCTCAGCTTGCAGAAATCCTCAGCGTTGACAATGCTCTCTGGGCAGATGAAATCGCAGGCATCGAGGAATTCTACGGCAAGTTCGACAGACTTCCCGAAGCTCTCAAGTCAGAGCTTGAAACTCTCAAAGCTAACGTAAAATAAACAATTCAGAAGGCGACCTTTCGGGGTCGCCTTTTTTGCAGGAGATATAATGAAAAAATACGATACAGTTTTATTCGACCTTGACGGCACCCTGACCGATCCGGGCGAGGGGATAACAAATTCTGTTGCCCACGCGCTGAAAAAATACGGCATAACCGTTGAGGATAAAACAGAACTTTATAAATTTATCGGCCCTCCGCTTCACGAATCCTTTGAAAAATTCTACGGATTTTCAAGAGAAGAAGCCCTTCAGGCGGTTGAGTTTTACCGTGAATACTACCGTGACAAGGGTATCTATGAGAACATCGTTTATGACGGCGTTGAAGAGATGCTCAGAACGCTTTGCGAAAACGGAAAAAAGATTATTCTTGCAACATCGAAGCCTGAAATCTTTGCGAGAGAAATCCTTCGTCACTTTAATCTTGATAAATATTTCACCTATGCCGCGGGTGCAAACCTCGACGGCTCGCGCACTGATAAAGCAGAGGTTGTTGCTTATGCATTGCGTGAAGGCGGAGTAACGGATAAGTCAGCCGCCGTTATGGTCGGCGACAGGGAGCACGATATCATCGGCGCAAACAAAAACGCTCTTGAAAGCATCGGCGTGCTTTTCGGCTACGGAAGCCGCAAAGAGCTTGAAGAAGCGGGCGCAACTTATATTGCTCAAGAGGTCGGGGACATTATAAAGCATATTTAATTTTGTCATTCTGAGCGAAGCGAAGAATCTTAATAATTCGTAATGCGTAATTCGTAATGCGTAATTGGTTTGTGACGGGGAATCTTTTGTTCAAATGAAAAGTGAATAATGAATAAATAAGGGTGGTTTACACCCACACCCGAATATATATCGGTCATAGGCGGAGCCTATCCGGAATTCTTCACTCTTCACTATTAACTCTTCACTCAAAACATTGTCATTCTGAGCAAAGCGAAGAATCTTTTTGCTGAATATAACCATAAAAAAACGGCACACTTCTCTGCGAAGTGCGCCGTGATTTTTTTATCCTTTTTGTGAACCTGTGGGGTTTTTGATACTGTAGCCAACATTAACGAGGTGGTCGGCAACTCTTTCAAGACCAAGCACAACCGATGAATAATAGGGGCTTACGTCAACGTTACAGTTGCCTTCTGCAAGGCGTTCGAAATGGCTTGCGATAAGCTCTTTTTTCTTTTCGTCAACGCCTTCTTCAAGCTCGGTGAGCTCGGGAAGATGTTCTTTGTTGAGATTTTCGAAAGCATCCTTCGAAATATCAAACATTTTCAGAACTCTTTCACGCATCGAAGCTATTTCGCCGAGAGCCTTTTCTGAGAAAGCAAGCTTTTTGTCAATCATTTCAACGCCGATTTCATAGAAGTTTTCGGCGTGGTCACCTATTCTTTCAAGGTCATTGAGCACGTGGAAATATGAACCGATGATTTTTTCGTCGCTCTCTTCAACGTTTGTTGAAAGTCCGATAAGGAATTTTGTGAGAGCGCTGTTTGTGAAGTCAATAACAGCTTCGTTTTTGATTATTTTTTCGCCGTGTTCATTTGAACCTGTGTCCATTGCTTCAAAGGAAAGATTGATGTTTTCCTCAACAAGGCTGAGCATATAATCCATCTCTTTCTTAACCTGCATAAGAGCAACCTTGGGCATCGAAAGAAGTCTGTTATCAACATATTTGAATGTGATTTCTTCTTTTTCTTCTTGCTTATCCTTAATAATAAGGGTTGAATATTTAACAAGAAGCTTAACAAAGGGAAGAAGAACAAGTGTTGTTGAAACATTGAAAATAACGTGGAAAGCGGATACTCTCATCTGGAGCGACATTGCATCATCGCCCGGGAAGAGCGATACAAGTCGGAGG
>JAZLBI010000036.1:0-16823 GCA_045613625.1 Acutalibacteraceae bacterium
ATTCTTGAGGCCTCAAAAATTCTTGAAAACAGAAGCAAAGCCGAATATGTTGTGCTTAAGCTCGGCGAAAAAGGCTGTTCGGTATGGAACGGAAAAACGCTTCGCGTTATGCCCCCCTACCCTTGTAAGGTTGTTGATACAACAGCAGCGGGTGACTGCTTCACGGCAGCAATGGCGCTTGAATTTATCCGCACGGGCGATATTTACGCAGCCTGCGATATGGGCAACAAAGCGGGAAGCATAGCCGTAAGCCGTATGGGTGCAGATGCCTCAATGCCAACGGCAGAGGAGTTATATTGATAATTCGTAATTCGCAATGCGTAATGCGCAATTAATTTGTGACCATTTTTCAAAAAATAAAAACCGCAGAAGATACGATTTGTATCAACTGCGGTTTATTGTTTTTATCAATCGCCGAGAAGTCCGTAATATCTGCCCATCCAATAAGGAAGAAGATAGATATAAGGCATCTGGGCTCTCATACCGTTTGCATTTGTGCTCGGAAGAGTAAGTGTGAAGTTAACATCTTTTGTGTTGATATTAACAAATTCTTCCGCGCCCGAATCACACACAAACTGATTGCCGTCATAATGAACAAGCACTCTTGCAGAATACTCAACAGGATATTTGAGCTGTGCGGGAATTCCTCTCGCTTCCTGCTCGGTATCCCAAACGATATCTTTTCTGTAGCTGTTATAAACAGGCCATCTGATAAGATCAAGATTCATTTCAGAAAGAGATTTTGCTGCGTTTTCGATATCGCAGTTATTATTGGTAAGCACACCGTAAACAATGTTGAAGAAAGGTGAGCGTTCCACTCTTTCATATTCCCAATGGTGGGTAAGACCCATTTTGAAAATTTCGTTTTCTGAATTGTTATCGTTATAAACAATAAGAGGATAAATATTGATAAAGTCAAGCTGGTCGTCGATATGCGCAACATGACCGTCTTCACACTTATACTGAATGCAATTCATTGCGTAATGATGCTTTTTGATGAGCATATTATAAACTTCGTTATACTTTTCTTCGCCTGTTACATGATATGTGGTTTTAAGGAAAGAAAGAATCTCAAGGGAGTTTGTGCCTCTTTCATAGAACCATCTGTCATCGTTATTGAGAAGCTCAGGCTCCCAGTTTGCCCATGTTGTGGGCACGCCGTCAACATCGCAGAGATGGAAGTTGTTTTCAATAATATGGTCTGTTATTGTTTTAACAACCTTTGCAATTTTTTCTTTTTCTTTCTTATCGGCAACAAGGTCATAATAAATGCCGTAAGCAAAATAATGGCCTGTCATTTCATCGCTTGAGGTTTCGCCAAGCCATTCGCAATCGGGGTTATCCTCGCAGATATGCCATTCTTCTCTGTTGCCCGTTTTGAAATTCTCTTCATAAGAATATCTTGTTGCTCTTGCGGTGAAACCTGCTTTGCCCGTGATTTCGGTAAGCTTAATCATAGCCTCAACAGCTCTCTTGGCGTTTTCTTTAGCCTGTTTGTCACCCGTCACCTTGTAGCGGAAACACTGGCTTGCACAATAAAGGCCCGTAAAAAGACCGTCGTTATCGGAATTGGGAAGCCAACCCGAATCGAGGTCGCCGTATTTACGGAGTTCTCTCGAAACCTGATATCCCTCATTGCGTGTAAAATACTTAACCGCCATTTCATCATAATGGTCAGCTTTTTGTTCAAGAGTCATTTCTTTTGAAGTTATGAGGCTGATACCTCGCGGAGTAACCGCAGCAATTGTGCCGCTGTCTGAAACAGCGATTTTGGTAACCGTGGGATGCATAAGCCATACGCCGTATGAGAAATATGAAATTTTGCCTTCAACAAGGGTGATGATACCCGTGTTTGTTGCAAAATACTTCTTGCCGTCTGCGGCAAAAAACATATCGTTGAATGAGCCGTCGGGAACAGAATAGAAATCGTTGCCGTTGAACCAATAATTTTTTCCGTCATAGATATTGAGGCCTTCATCCGAACCTACCCAGAGATGACCAAGACCGTCAAGAGCGATGCAATTGATTTTTTTGCTGAGTGCGCCTGTAGTGTCAGGGAGAAGCTCTGCCCAATGGCGACGCTTACCCTTCATTGACACAAGGCCTTCAACCTGCGAGCCGACATATACGGTTTCACCGTATTTTGATTTGTTATCGAGGGCGGCAAGGCAGACCGTTTCTTCGGGAAGGTCAACAATTTCAACAAATTCGTCATTCTGAAGAAGGAAAAGGTTGGTTTCGGTTATAAGCCAGATTGACTTATCAAGAGCAACCGAAATGTCAACAACGGGTGCATCAAAATCTGCAATTTTCTTGACTTTGCCCTTCTTGATTTCTGCAAGAGAGTTGCCGATTGCGGCATAAAGAACACCGTTTCTTGAAAAGAGCTTTGATGCCTTTGCATTTATTTTCTTCATTTTGCCGTTGCTGTATTCGATAAGCGAATCAGGCTGAGCGATATAAAGAATTTCACCGTCAAACGCAACAGAGGTTACTTTTTCAGGCTTTATTCCGCTTTCGGCTGTAATAAAAGCCTTATCAAACTGCTTGAATTCGCCAAAATTGAGAGTAGGTTTTTTCATAGGTTGTTCCTCTTTCTGTAAAATATAACAGGTACAGTTTATCATACATTTGCACATTTGTCGACAGCGGATTGAAATATAAAGAAAAAATTGTATAATTTTTGTAACGATTCCGAGTTTTTTTAATCTGATAAGTGAAAGGCGGTGAAAATGTGGCGGATTTCGAGAAAATTTTCAAAGAAAATCAAGGATTCATCTATAAATACCTGATAAAGCTTTGCGGAAACCCTTCTCTTGCAATAGTGCCGCTTATACTGTTTATCGGAATCGCACTTTATCCGTTCACAAAAATCACAGTTGTCAAATCGCTCCCCTCTCCCGAAGGCACATATTACGCAGAGGTAACAGATGTTGATACGGGCGCTCTCGGAGGTGACACCTGCGTTCATATTCACAAAACAAAAAAACTTGGATTTACTGCTTTTCAGCATATCAAAAATACCCCGACGGGTTTATTTGGGAGAGTGGAAAGCATACGAAACAATGCAGATTCAATGGTCTGACGAGCACCATATTGTAATTGATCAAATTCTATATACCATAGAATAAAAAACACCCGATGTTCGTAATGAGCATCGGGTGTGTGTTTTATTCAATGGTTATTCTGACCTCGCCGTTTGAGATAACGGTGAGGGTCAATGTTTTTGTTTCGGCATCCCATTCGGCTTTGCCTTTTGCACCGTTTGAACCTGTTGCGTTAACGCTCGGCGGAGCATCAAAGCCAGAAAGTGTAATAACCGATGTTCTGAAATCTCTCGGGTTATCCATTTTACCGCCTGCTGCATAAGCTCTCATAAACGCATCCTCGCTTTCAAGCCCGTTGCAAACCGCATCGGTATCAAGGCGGAGGTTACACAAATCAATTTCAATCTTTTCTTCGTTTTCATTGATTATCGCATAAGTATGAGCAACAAGAGTTGCGTTGATTTCTTTTTTGCTCTTGGGCAAAGTGTAGCTGACGCTCTGCTCGCTGTCAATCGTTTTGTTTTCGTTGCTGTTGAAGATATAGATATAATCGTTTATATCAAACAAAACGCCGTCGCCCGTGTAGGTTTCCTCATAACGCTTATTGAAGAAACGCTCCTTTATGGGGTTTATGAAAAGCAGATTGAGCCAGTATTTGAAATCGTTAAGAATATAACTGTTTGGCAACACCTCTTCGGGGTCTGAATAAATCGGCAGAATGGGAATCAGAAAATATCTTCCCGTTGAGGGAACCCAGTCCTTACTGCAGTCCAGATAGACATTTTCTATATTTTCCTGAAAGAAAGTAAAGCTGTCGCAGTAAAGTCCCTGAAGAATATGAGCATCATTACCTCTGAGCGGATAAGATGCGGGAAGGGTCATTTTATAGGCAACCTTGATTTTTTCTTTAACCTGCTCTTTGCTCGGCACTGCACCGTTCAGAATCATCTGATAAATCGGGTAGAGCACATCATAGAAAGTGGGAGTTAAAATAACCTCACCGTCAACAAAATGATAAAGTCCGCCTCTGCTGAATGTGCCTTCGATGGCATAAACCGTTGCACCGCCAACCATATCGGCTATCATGTCTATGCCGAAAAGTGCGGGGGGATATTTTGCGGTGGTAATCGGGTCGGGCTCGTTGGGTTTAACACCTATATCGTCATATTCAATAAAGCCTTCTTCATACCAAAGGAAATTCTCAAGGTTTACGCCCCAGTTGCCGCAAACATCGTCAAGCCAGCAGCCGAGAATGTTTGATTGGCTTGAAAAGTGTCTGCCGTGGCCGTTGTGTTTATCCATAATAACTATGTTTTCGCTGTTGCTTTTGAGAAGATCGTAAAGCTCTCTGTCCTTGAGAATATGGTTAACATAGCAAACCTTTTTCCAATAGGTGTATTCCATATCCTGCCAGATGAAAAGTCCGCCGTTTTCGGCGCAAGCCTTGATGCAGGATTTCATTCTTGCAAGAATATTCTTGTTAACGCCGTTATCTTCCGTAACCTCGTCATAGGCAAGCTTTTCGTTGGTGACGCCGTTTGTTGAAAGCTCAACCTGAACAAAGCCGATGAGCGACTTGTGCTCTTTGAACACGGCTGAAAGCTCCTCCTGGGTGAACGGGTCACGGGTTTTGTTGGTGCAAAAACACTCAGACTGGCAAACGATGGGAACATTTGCCTCATCGGTTATTGTTAAAAGCTCGTCCCAGAATTCAAGCTGCCTTGCAGGAGTCATATCGGTCGGGCCTTCATCAATATAGATAACCGCAAAATTTCTGACATCCTCGGGCAGTGCATAATAGGTTTTGATTGCATAGCTTGCAAAGGCTTCACCCGTCTGCGGGCCGCCCCATATCGGGCAGTTCCTTATCATAAAAAGAGGATTTTCTTCATCAACATACATACGCAGACCGTCAACTTGCTTGCGGGTTCTGATTTCAGTTGTCTGATTTGTTTTTTCGGGCAGAAGAACATATTCGGCATCGTTCACCGCAGCTTCGGTTTCTGACGCAGACACCTCAAAGGGAATCATCAGCAGCATAACAAGCGCCATTATACCGCATATAAATCTTTTCATCGTCAATCTCCTTTAGTCAAAAAAGTTTTTGGGAACATCTTTCCCAAAATCTTCGCACGGCTCTTTTGAAAGTTCAAATTTCAGAACGCCGCCTGCGGTTATTTCACCGTAAGTCAGATAGGGTCTGTCAAGCTTTTGACCGTTGAGGGAAATCGAACGGATATAAGGCATATCAAGAGGATTCGCATCGCATTCCACCGAGAAAGAATCCGCAACCGAGCAGGAATGATATTTTTTATCAAGCCTGATTTTTGCTTTTTCAAAAAGCGGAGTGTTCACAAAATAAGCATCGTAAGCGGGGCAAAGCTGAGCAAAGCCGATCGCCGAAAGAACATACCACGCCGAAAGCTGACCCACATCCTCATTGCCGCAGAAACCGAATGCGCCGATACGGTAAGCCTCTTTCTGAACACGCCTTGTCCAGTACTGTGTTCTGTGAGCAAGACCGAGCATTGAAAAATAATGGGTTATATTATGGCAAGGCTCGTTTGAATGGTTATAATCATTGTTCCAGAGTTTCGAAAGATCGGCCTTTTTGAAGAATTTTTCGAGCAATTTAACAGTGCGTTTTTCGCCGAAAAGCACGCTCAGACCCTTCACATCATAAGGCACAAACCACGACTGCTGAAGAATGTTGCTTTCAACACAGCCTTCATCGTCATATCCGTTCCATTCAAACATAAATCTTCCCGATTTTTTCCTAGGAGCCATAAAGCGAAGAAGTTTGTTATAGTTTTCGCCGTATTTTTTAACACGGTTCATAAAGTGTTCCGCATCGTCATTTTTGCCCATTGCTTCGGCGAATTTTGCCATCGTATAATCCGCAAGCAGATATTCAAGAGTATCGCTCAGTTTATCGGGCACATATCCCTTTTCAAGATACTGACTGCAATCAGGTCTTATCGAACGGAATTTCTTGCCGAAAAGCTCTTTTGAGCAAAGCGAAGATGCCTTTGAAATTTCATAGGCAGTTTCGGCATCATAGTTTCTGATGCCTTTGACATACGCATCAGCAAGAACAATCAGACCGGGGTCTCCGACCATACAGTTTGAATCGATGCCCATAAGCTCCCATCGGGGGAATGATGAATTTTTCTGTTTTGCAATTTCAAGCAGAGAATTTATTTCATCATTGACCGTTTCGGGGGCAATGACGGTAAGAAGAGGAAATTCGCTTCTGTAAACATCCCAACCGCTGAACACCGTTCTGTGAATATAATCATTACGGCGTTGAATTTCGCCGTTGAGATTGAATCTGCCGTCTGCATCGGTTGAGCATCGGGGGTCAAGAAGCACATGATAAAGGCAGGTATAAAAAACGGTCATATCCGTTTCATCGTCGCCTTCGACTTCAACTCCTGCAAACGCATTTTCCCATTCATTGAAGGCATCCTCGGTCTTTTTGTCAAAATCAAAATCGGCACATTCAGTTTCAAGATTGTTTCTTGCGCCGTCAAGGTCAACATAAGAAATGCCGCATCTGATAACAAGCGGTTTGTTAAGCTTTTTGCCGAAATACGCAACAAGCCCCGCATCTTCGTTTTCGAATTTTAAAATTCCGTCATCAGCAAATTCTTCATTTGAGAAAAAACGCATTTTTTCGGCTTGTTCGGATAATTCAAGCGCAAAATAAAGGGTGTATGAAACCCTGCCGTTACCTCTGCCAAAACCGCCGCCCGCGGGGGTGCAGATAATCGAGCCTTCAATGCGGCTGTTGTTTATTATTTCAATTTTTTCAAAATCAGCGTGACCGCCGATTCTTCGAGAAAAGTTAAAGATAACCCTTGCATCATCGGTTTCGGGATATGTGAATCTGAGCAGTCCTGTATGCTGTGTGACCGTTGTTTCTGCAAGAATTCCGTATCTTTCAAGAAGCACGGAATAATATCCCGCCCTTGCTTTTTCATTTTCATGAGAAAAAGCGGATTTCCAGCCTTCTTTGCCCTTATTGAACGGCACTTCGGCATTGCTGCCGCTTCGGAGATCGGTTTCACCCGTAACGGGCATAATCTGAAGGTTGCCGAGATCGCCGTACCAACCGATGCCGCTCATATGATTGAAGCTGAAACCTTCGATTGTGTTATGGCAATAGTTATAGCCCGTGCCGTTATCGCCGCCTGTTACCGTGTCGGGCGAAAGTTGCACCATTCCGCCGGGCACACATGCGCCGGGATGGGTTTTTCCTCCGCCATGAAAGCTCTCCGCCTGCTCATCGCCAACAGTTCCCGTTATGGGATCAACATATTTTGCTTTTTTTATGTTCATTGTGTCACCGCCTGTATTTATCTTACTAAAGTATATAACAACAAAAGCATAAATGCAATAACTTATAATATTGTTATTTCAAAAAAGCTGTGATATAATTTTAAAAAATCATTCAGGATGTGATGAAATGGAAAAGAAATTTTTTGACCATATAATCCACGGCGGCGACTATAACCCCGACCAGTGGATAAAAACCCCCGAAATATGGGATGAGGATATGCGCCTTATGAAGCTCGCCAACATAAACAGCGCAACAATCAACATCTTCGCCTGGTCGCTCATTGAGCCCGAAGAAGGCGTTTATAATTTTGAATGGCTCGACACGATAATGGATAAGCTTCACGAAAACGGCATTTCCGTTATTCTCGCAACGCCCTCGGGAGCAAGACCGCCCTGGCTTGCGCAGAAATACCCCGAAGTGCTCCGCGTTGAAGAAAACGGAATACGCAACGAATTCGGCGTTCGCCACAACCACTGCCTCACATCCCCTGTTTATCGCGAAAAGGTTCGCAACATCAACCGCATCATTGCAGAAAGATATAAAAACCATCCCGCCCTTAAGATGTGGCATATCTCCAACGAATATTGCGGCGAATGCCATTGCGAGCTTTGTCAGGAAGCATTCAGAAACTATGTTAAAGAATGTTATCACAACGATATTGAAGAGCTCAACGATAAGTGGTGGAACGGATTCTGGAGCCACAGAATGAACGATTGGAGTCAGATAAACTCACCCAAAGCAAGAGGCGAAAACCACGTTCCCGCAATGAAGCTCTGCTGGAACAGATTTGTTTCGGACAGCCACATTTCATTTTACGAAAACGAGATTGCTCCCCTTCGCGAAATCACTCCCGACATCCCCATCACAACCAATTTTATGAATATGTATGACGGAATCGACTATCAGAAATTCGCAAAGCATCTTGACCTTATATCGTGGGATAACTACCCTGCCTGGGATAAAGGCGATAACATTTCCGTTGCAATAAACACGGCGTTTGTTCACGATGCGTTCCGCTCAATGAAAGACGGTCAGCCGTTTTTTATGATGGAAAGCACACCTTCTCTTGTTAACTGGCACGATATCAACAAACTGCCCAAGCCGGGAATGCAGGAACTTTCATCAATTCAGGCTGTTGCTCACGGTGCAGACAGCGTTCAGTATTTTCAGTGGAGAAAAAGCAAGGCGGGCCACGAAAAATATCACGGCGCTGTTGTTGACCATTGCGGTCACGAAAATACAAGAGTTTTCAGAGATGTTGCCCGCCTTGGCGGTGTGCTCGAAAAGCTTGACAATGTTGTCGGCAAATACAGCAACGCAAAGGTTGCGGTTATCTGCGATTGGGAAAACATCTGGGCAACCAAGCATTTCTGCGGTTTCAACAATGTTAACAGAAACTATATCGGCGAATGCGTGAAATGGTATAAACCCTTTTATGAAAACGGATTTGCGGTTGATGTTATACCGATGGATTGCGATTTTTCAAAATACGATATCATCATTGCACCGTTTTTATATATGCTCAAAAACGGAACGGTTGAAAGAATCGAAAGCTTTGTTAAAAACGGTGGAACTCTGGTTGCAACTTATCTTTCAGGCCTTGTTGACGAAAACGATATGTGTTATCTCGGCGGCTTCCCCGCAGGCAATCTGAAGAATGTTTTCGGCATATGGAATGAAGAAACCGATTCTCTTCCCGAAGGAATGAAAAACAGTGTTGTTTTCGGCGAAAAAAGCTATGATGCCGTTCACGTTTGCGATATCATCCACTCAACAGGAGCAGAAATTCTCGGCGAATATCAGAGCGATTTTTACGCAGGAATGCCTGCTGTAACAGAAAACAAATTCGGAGAAGGCAAAGCATATTATGTTGCGTTCCGCAACGATGAAGATTTCGCCGCCGATTTCTGCAAAAAACTGATCGAAGACGGCAGAATCGAAACCGACTGCAACATCAAAACACCCTGCGGAGTTTTCACAAGAAAAAGAGGCAACAGTATTTTTGTTATGAATTTCTCAGATAACGAAGCAGTTGTTGCTCTTGACAAAGAATATCGCAACTCCGTAAACGGTGAACCTTTAAGCGGAACAATCACACTGCCCGTTTGCGGCTATCTGGTTCTCGAATAAGCAATAAGGCTTGCATCAGACAAGATGCAAGCCTTTATTATTTATTGAATTTGTTATTAAAGCTGTTCGAACTGAGGAATTTCCATAGGCATACCGCCCTGAACTGCAGATTCGTGGGCAAGAATTCCGGGAAGCGACATATTGATTGCAAAATCAACATCGAGTATGGGCTTCTTGCCTTCAACAAGGCAATTGATGAAATCCTTTACCATCTTTGCATCTGCGCCGCCGTGGCCGCTTGAATCTTCACCTTCATAGCAGGTTGTTACGGGGATATCTATCTTTGAGTTTGCATTGAATGTTCCGGGAATGCTGTGAAGGCTTGCAAGAGAATGAGCATCGTCAACAACCTTTGTGCGGTCTGTTTCGATTGTTCCTCTTGTTCCGCAGATACGGTAATTATGGTCATAGCTTGTGTATGCGCCGAAGCTTACGAGAAGCCTGATAACCGCACCCTTTGCCGTTTTGAAAAGAGCAACGCCCGTTTCTTTTCTTTCGGGAGTATAGGGGTCATAGTTGATATCAGCTTCAAGGCAGGTAACGCTCACGCAACGGTCATCCATAACATAAAGCAGAGGGCCAAGTTCGTGAGTAAGATATCTGATAGCGGGCTGATAGGTTCTCCAATGACCTTCGGGATAATATGTGGGTGAAAATTCATCGGGGTTGAGCGCATGAAGATATTCAGCCTCTGCATAAGCAATTTCGCCGAGAAGACCGTCTTCACGCATCTTTTTCCAGGTTTCGATGAACGCCCAGTAGCAGCAGTTTTCTGCCGCCATATATGTAAGCTCGGGATGAGCCTTAACAGCTTCTTTGAGTTCTTTTGCTTCTTCGATGGAATTAACCGAAGGAATTTCGCAAAGAACATGTTTGCCTGCTTCAAAAGCCTTTATAACAATGGGAACATGATAAACTGCTTCCGTTGCAACGATAACTGCATCGATATCCGATTTGAGAAACTCATCATAATCGCTGAACTGAATGAGATCTTTATCGTTGAGAACCTCTGAAAGTTCCTCATAGCCCGATTTAAGAATAGCGGGATTATGGTCACAAACCGAAACAAGCTTTGCATTTTTCACACCTTTAAGGCATCTCGCAACCGCTGTTCCTCTGCCGAGACCGACAACGCCGCATTTGATTATTTTTTCGCTCATAGTTATTCTCCTTTTACAGAATTCAATTTATTATACAAGAATATATCCGCTTTGTCATTACACAAAATGAATTATTTTTCTGTTTTTATCAGCATATCCGCAAGATTTTCATAAAATGCGTGAAGCTCTTTTTTGTTGGCAAAAAGGCCCGCAGCGCCGCCGTGGTCGCAAATTAAGGTAGGCATTATGTTCCAGATTCCGCTTTCAATCTTTCCGTCATATTCCCTTGCAGGTTCATCAAACGGATTTCTGCCCGAAACAGTGTTCACAAGTCCGTCATTTTCGCGCCACGAATCATCAAACATTATGCCGTATTTATCCTCGGGAAGTTTGTGCCTTCCCATAAGCAGACTGAGCGGCTTGAGAAGCGGAAACTTTATGTTCTGACTGTATTTTTCGCCTGCGCTTCCGCTTGCGGTATAACAGAAATAATTGATATTCTTGCTTATTTCAATCTTTTTGTTGAGTTCATAAGCTCCTTTGAATGAAAGGTCGGTAAGAATATGGTCTTCTCCGCCGTCTATTCTTTTTATCGCATCAAAAATTTTATCAGCCTTTTTTTCGCCTCTGAGCGGGGTCATTCCGTATTGCTCAAGCTGATAATCGATGAGTCTGCCGTGAACGGGAGTTCTTCCCATAACACACATTGCAAAATCAGTCGCAAGGCCGAGAGGATGAACAATATTGGCATTCTCGGCAATATCATAAAGCGATGTTCCGTTATTCGGAGTGCACAGCGTTGTTACGCTCGCAACCCAGTCTTCTTTTCCGCCCGTAAAAAGCCCCGAAATTTCGCGTTCATCCGTTGCCTGCTTTTCAGCCTCATCACCATAAGTCAGCAAATGAGCAAGAAGCCTTATAACCTGACCTCCGTGGCTGTGGCCGATAAGGTGGATTTTTCTTTTACCGAAGCCTTCAACAATGGGTTTCTGATATCGTCTGCCGTATCTTTCGTGATTGCTTTTTTGCGAATGTGCCTTGCCGTAGTCAACTTTTGTTCCCATAAGCTGAGCGTAAAGCTCGCAGGCGTTATCCCACGCACTTGAAACGGGCCCGACGGAAGCCGCACGGCATTCATAGCCGCAGCTTTCGAGATGCTTCATAAGATTTCCCGTTGTTGCGCCCCAATAAGGCGAAATTTTATCAATTCCTATATCGCTCCCCCAGCCAAACATTCCGTGAACAAAAACAAGGGGATATTTATTTTTTGCGTTCATAGCGCACCTTCTTTCAAAATCAGAATTCAGGTTTGAAGGCAGGCATAAGTTCAAGTTTGAAAAGGTTCATTTTATGCTTTCTGTCGATAAGAGCCTTTTTGTTTTCGTCCTCGATAACCCCTTCGCGGATATATCGGTCAAGTTCCGCAGAAGTAGGGCCGAGATTTTCTTCGTCGGCTTTGCCGCAGAGACCGTCTATGGGTGTTTTTTCAACAAGTTCACTGGGCAAACCGAGCAAATGACCGATTTGCTTGATTTCGGTGTCGGTCATATGCGAAAGAGGCGAAAAATCGCCGACCGAATCGCCGTAACGGGTTGAATAGCCGACCCAATCCTCAGAAAGATTGCAGGTGTTACATACTCTTCCGTTGCAGCTTTGCGAAACGGCATAAAGAGTTGTCATCCTCACTCTGGGAGGAATATTCTGCCTTGTTTGCGCTGTTATTTCAATTTCTTCGGGAAGGTTGTTTATAACCGCATCCACTGCATCTTTGACATTAACAACATAATGCTTTATTCCCAGATGATTGACAAGAAGATATGCCATATCTATATCGTGTTGCTCACCTTGGGGCATAAGCACGCCTATAACTCTGTCTTTGCCGAGCGCTTCAACGCAGAGCGCTGCCGCAATTGAGCTGTCTTTACCGCCTGAAATGCCAACAACAGCATTGCATCCGCTGCCGTTTTCTTCAAAAAAACTCTTTATCCATTCAACACACTGTGTTTTTGCTTTTTCTGCATTAAACATAAAAAATCACCGCCGTAAACATATATGATTTATTATACACAAAATTCATCATAAACGCAACACCCTATCTATTGCAAAGAGGGGTATTTTATATTATAATGAATTTATAAAATTATAAGGTGATTCAATGGCTGAAATTTTTCATAACATAGGTATTCTTGCCCATGTTGACTCGGGCAAAACAACGCTCACCGAGCAGCTTCTTTATCTCACGGGAGCCGTGCGCCACGCAGGGAGCGTTGACGAAGGCACTGCCGCAACAGACAGCCTATCAATCGAAAAGCAGAGAGGCATCTCCGTGCGCACCGCAACAGCATCGGCAAAATGGCAAAACATAACGCTGAACATAATTGACACTCCGGGTCACGTTGACTTTGCGGGTGAGGTTGAACGCGCGCTTTGGGCGCTTGACTATGCGATTGTTGTTGTTTCTGCCGTTGAAGGCGTGAGAGCGCATACCGAAGCTATTCTCAAATCGCTTGATAAAGCAAAAATGCCGAGGGTTATATTCATCAACAAGATTGACAGGGCAGGCTCAGATATATCATCAGTTATGAATGAACTCAGGCAGGTTTCGCCGCAAACGCATATAATTCTTTCAAAGGTTGAAAATGAAGGGCTTGATAATCCCTTCTCCGAAACAGTAAGCGAAGATGAATTCCGTTCAATTGCAACAGAAGCTCTTGCAGAGCTTTGCGATGAAGCGGCTGATGCCTTTCTGAGCGAAACCGTTCTTGAGATAGAAACTGCAAAAAATCTTATAAAAAAACATATTTCCGACTGCACCCTCACTCCCGTTTTATGCGGAAGCGCAAAGCATTCAATCGGCATTCATGACCTTGCCGATTTTATAACGGAATATATGCCCTGCTACGAAAGAAGGGCAACCGACGGTTTATGCGGAATCATCTTCAAAACCGAGCACGATAAAAACCTCGGCAAGATTTCGCACGTAAGGCTCTTCGGCGGAGAAATCGCAAACAGAGAAGAGCTTGAAATCATCCCGCCTGACTATATCTATCAAAACGATTCGCACGATGAAAATGCAGCTGTTGAAATTGAAAAGAAACCTCCCGTTAAAGAGAAGGTTTCGCAAATCAAAAAATTCAGCGGCGCAAAATTCGTTGATTCGGGAATCGTCAGAAGCGGCGATGTTGCCGCTCTTTGCGGTCTGCCGTCGGCAAAAACGGGCCATTTTATAGGTTCACTTGCCGTAAGCGATTCCGCAAAGCTCGTAAATCCCTTTCTCAGAGTAAAAGTTACGCCTGCAGACGGTGACCCGCTGAAGCTCCCCGCTCTTGCTCAGGCTCTCGGCGAGCTTTCTGACGAAGAGCCGTATATTGATGCAAAATGGGAAAACGGTCAAAAAGAAATAACCATAAGCACAACGGGCAAAATCCAGCTCGAAGTTACCGAAAATCTTCTCAAAGAACGATACAATCTTTCAGCTGAGTTTTCACCGCCAACCGTTATATATAAAGAAACGCCATCATCCGCAGGCATAGCTGCGGCAAGATACACAATGCCGAAACCCTGCTGGGCGGTTGTTGAATTCAGATTTGAACCGATGCCGAGAGGCTACGGCGTTTCATACCACGGAAGGCTGCCTTCAAATCAATGCTTTTACAGATATCAGTCGCATATAAGAACTTCTTTCAACACCTGCCTTGAACAAGGGCTTTACGGCTGGGAAGTAACAGACTTCAGATGCACCCTTGTCGGAGGTGAACATCATACGATTCACACGCACCCGCTTGATTTCTTCGTTTGCACTCCGATGGCTTTTATGAACGGAATGTCTCAACTCGGTTCAACAATTCTTGAACCTCTTCTCAAAGTCAGAATCTCCGCTCCCGCCGAGCTTTCGGGAAAATTGCTTTCGGAAATCGTTAAAATGGGCGGCGAATACGACACACCCGTTATTCATTCTCAGACCGTTACTCTCGAGGCTATTGTTCCCGTTGCAACTTCAATGGATTTTCCAACCCGCCTTGCAGTTTTGTCTTCGGGAAAAGCAGTTCTTTCTCAAAGTTTTTACGGCTACCGCAAATGCCGTGACGGACTTGAACACATCAATCCGCGAAGAGGTGTCAATCCCCTTGACCGCTCAAAGTGGATTTTATATGCACGAGGCGCATATCAAACAGATTAATTCAAAAAAATCATATTGCCCATTAACCAATAATGTGATAACATAATATTAATACTATAAAAAAATTGAGGATGTGAATTATGAGTAAGGAAACAAAACGAACTTACGCAAGCTTCACAGAATGGAAAGAAAAATCAAAGCAGACGGAATACACCGAAGAAACTCCCCTGCTTGCAAAAGACGGAACCCTGCTTGCAAAAGGTTGGGCAAGGCATAATCATTTCACCTATGACAGAAAGCTTTCAAAGCCCTCGTTAAGAAAAAAGGAATGGGACTTCTATCAGATTGCCAACGACAGATATCTTGTTCAGATAAGCTTTGCCAACATTTCAATCGGCGGCTATGCGGGCGCAAAGCTTGTTGACTGGAAAAACGGCGAAATTCTCTGCGATTCAATGGCAGTTTATGTTGGAGGCAAGGATAATGAAAAATATATCCTTCCCCCGAAATGCGATGTTCCCAACCATTTTAAAACAAAAATAGGTAAGGCCGAAATTGATTTTGATACAAAAGAGGATTACAGAACGCTTTATTTCAAATTCAACTATAAAGGCAAGCCAGTTGAATGCAGTTTTAAAATGGATATTATGCCAGGTCTCGAAAACATAACAACCGTTCTCCCCTTCAAGGATATGCCTTCAAGATATTTCATGACCACGAAGCAGAACTGTATGCCCTGCGAAGGAACATACAAATTCGGCGATGATGTTTATGAATTCTCAAAAGAAGATACTTTCTGCATTCTCGACTGGGGAAGAGTAAACACCCCATACAGCATGGTCTGGTATTGGTGCAACGGAACAACATATCTGACCGATGAAAACGGCAAAAAGCATATTTTCGGCATTGAAGCAACCTGGGCTATCGGCGACGAAAGCCACGCAACAGAAACCTGCATCTTCTATGACGGAAAAGTTCACAAGGTTGGCGCAGTTGACCTTGAGGTATTCCCCAAACCCGATAAATATATGCAGCCGTGGAAATTCATTTCAGAAGATAACAGATTCAATCTTGTTATGACCCCCGTTTTTGATCATCATACCGATATCAATGCTGCAGTTATGAGAATGCATTGCCATCAGGTCTGCGGAAAATGCAGCGGCAACGTTATTCTTGACGACGGAACAAAGCTTGAAATAAAAGATATGAACCTTTTCTGCGAATATGTTGAAAACAGGTGGTAATCCTGACTTAACAATAAAAAATGCTTATAAAAAGACGGTTTGCATTGATTTGCAAACCGTCTTTTCTTATTTCCAGATAAACCAGAGCAAAATATATCCTGTTATAACCGCCGCAAATGTGAACGGCACTCCGTATTTCATAAAAGTTGTCGCCTTAACTTCATAGCCTTCTTTACGAAGGATACCGATACCCGTTATATTTGCGCTTGCGCCGATAGGTGTCAGGTTTCCGCCGAGAGTTGCGCCGCAGAGAAGACCGTAATAGAGCAATGCAGGATCCATTCCGAGGTCACCCGCAATAACGGGAACAATCGAAAGCATTGTTGCCGTATAAGGAATGTTATCAATAAATGCAGAAAGAACAACCGACATCCAAACAACAATTGTGTAAACAATGAATTTAGAACCTGAACCCATATTTGCAATCGAGCTGCCGATAACATCAATAACACCTGCGCTTTCGATGCCACCGATAACAACAAACAACGCCGAAAGAAGCACAATCGTGAAATAATCAATTTCTTTGAATGCATCTTTAACAACAGATTTATTCTTTTTAATGAGAAGTTCACGCAGAATGCCAACAGCAAAAAACGCAATGCAGATAACACCGTTTGTTATCGCCGGCTTGCTCAGCTGACCTTCAGCTGCGTTTTCTTTATAGGGAATGAACGAAACAGCAATAAGCGCAACAACCGTGCCTACAAGAAGAAAAGTGGGGAATTTATCCTCAACCTTTGTTATGCCATTGAAGTTGATTTTGGTTGTGTCTTTTCTGAACATAAAAAGAATAATAATTGCACTGACGATTGCGCCTGCCTGAACAACCCAGAACATACC
>JAZLBI010000037.1:0-12746 GCA_045613625.1 Acutalibacteraceae bacterium
CCAAAATGACAAGTGAAAACCTTTATAAAACCGTCAGTTGGAGTAAAGCAGATAAAAGTGTTGCGGATCAAAATTTTGAAAAATGGTTAGGAAACTCAAATTGGAAATGGGCGGTTGTCAGGACTTCAAACAAAATAAGCAATCTTCCTATGAAGAAAAACGCTGTTTCACAGCCCACAGCTTCAATCACCAACTATGTCGGTGGAGTAAAAGTTACACTCAGTTCAGCAACCTCGGGTGCAACGATTTATTATACAACAAACGGGAACACACCCACAACATCAAGCGCAAAATATACAAGTGCATTTAATCTTACATCAACTGCAACTGTTAAAGCCATTGCCGTAAAGAGCGGAATGGAAAACAGTTCGGTTTCATCGAAAAAAATTACCGTAAACAAAACTGCAACACCCAAGGTGAACAGTGTTGTAACATCGAGCGGATTTAACATTACAATTACCGCCGAAAAAGGCGCAACTGTGTATTATACAACAGACGGCTCAAATCCCACAACGAAGAGTGCAAAATACAATGGACAGTTTTCGGTGTTTGAAAACTCAACAATCAAGGCAATAGCAACAGCAAGCGGAAAGGCGAACAGCTCTGTTGCAACATCAACTCTTTCGGCAAGTGTTCCTGCCGTTCCTGTTGTAAAGCTTGATTCGTCTTCAAAAACTGTTTGCGGAATAGGCGACAGTGCAACCGTTTCGTGGAAGGCGGTCAGTGGTGCTTATGAATATGAAGCTATTCTGAGCAAAAACGGCCAGCAGGTTTCTTCTTATTATACACAAAGCTGCCTTGCAACATTTACTCCTGCTGAAGCGGGAACATATCAGATTACCGTGAAAGCAGTTAATTTTGTTGGCGAAAGTGCTGCAAGCTCACCTGCAGTAACAGTTACCGTTAAACCGAGTGTAAAGGTTACATTCAAAGATTATGACGGAAAAATCATTGCTGAAAAGTCAGTTAAATACGGAGCTTCTGCAGAATCTCCCGTTCCCACAAAGAGACCAGGCTATGAATTCAAAGCCTGGTCAGGAACATACACCAATGTTACTGCCGACTCAATTGTAACTGCAACATACACAGCAAATACATATACAATAGTATTTGTTGATGAAAAAAACAATGAGTTAGGTCGAGAACTTGTAAGTTACGGTTCTGCAGTCAAGAATGTTCCTTCGGCGCCTTCAAAAACTGGATATAAGTTTGCTGCATGGAGCATTAAATCGGGCGAAGGCGACAGCTACACAAAGGTAAACGGTGATGTTGTTTTTGAACCGACATATGTTTGGGCTAATCCTGATCTTCCTCTTGCGATGACGGCACAGAAGGCTGTAAGAAGTTCAGATTTGAAGAGCTACGATGTTACTGTTAAAATAACCAATTCAACAAACAAAGTTGTGAACGGAAAAATTATTGCAGTTATAAAAACCGCAAATGATAAGGTTGTTGCAACTGCCATAGAAGCTGTTGCTGTTCCTGCAAGCGCATCGAATTATTCTCAGACAGTCAAAATCGGAAGCAGCGCAGACGGCATGCTTGCAGAGGTATACATTGTAGCAAATGACCCGGATAATTCAGATCGCACAGGCGGTGCGTACTCCGAAAAGGCAAGTGTAAAGGTTACACGAGAAGTTTCAACCACCGAAAAGTATTGGACTGATTGGAGCAGTTGGAACACAACTGCAGTTTCGGCAAGCAGCACAAGAGAAGTTGAAACAAAGGTTCAGTATCGCTACAGAGATAAGCAGACAACAACAAGCACCAAGTCTACGCTTTCAGGATGGACACCTGATGGCAAAGCAGATCCGACCTACGGCTCATGGGGCTCGTGGAGCGGCTGGACTACGACAAAACATACCGAAACAGATGTTAAGGATGTTGAGACAAGAAAGGCGCATAAATACTTCCACTATTGTAATGGCAATGGCGGAATAGCTCCTTCAACAAAATATACGTTCGGAAAATACGGACCTCATTATTATTATTCAACAAGCAAAAAAATAACAGGCAATTGTGAAACAACAGGAAAGCCTTTAGCATGGGGATTAACTAAATGCGAGAAGGGAGTAAATGGTTATTACTATGAAAGCCAGGTTACTCAGTACAGATACAGAACTCGAACAAAGACAGAAAACTATAAGTTCTGGAAGTGGGGAGATTATTCATCCTGGAGCGATACTGTATATACAGCAAGCAACACAAGACAGGTTGAAACAAGAACTCTTTACAGATATAAAGATCTGAAAGAAAGAGCATCCACAGGCAGTTCGGATTACATAGTAACCGAAAATCTTAATGGCACAACCTATACCATAAGCGGCAAGCTTTCAAATGTTGCTACTGATTATTCAGGCAAGGTTGCAACCGTAATGGTTTATAAGGACAGAAATATCGATCCTACCGAGTCACAGATTGAATATGTTGGCCAAATTAAGCTTGGCAGCGGTAATTCATATAACTTCAAATTCATTCCCAAAGAAGAAATCAGCGAGGAAACAGGAAATTATGTTGTTTCGTTCGGCATTGCAACCGCAACCGGTCTTGTTAATGATGTTGAAATAATTGAGGCGCCCAAGCCTTTGTACAAAGTTGATTTCTACGCATCAGACGGAAACCTGATCAGCTCTCAGAATGTTGAAAAGGGAAGTTCAGCAGTTGCTCCTGCAATCCCTGAAACAGAAGGTTATGAAATGAGATGGGATCGTACTTTCACAAATATAACTGCAGCAACTTCAGTAAAAGCGGAAGCAATCGCAAAGACATATAATATTATCTTTGTTGACTGGGCTAATGACAAGATTGTAAAAATGGTTCAGGCAAAATACGGAGAAAAGATTGTGTTCCCTGCTGATTGCAAAGCAACAGGCAAAAACTTCGTAGGTTGGAGTGAAGCGGAAGGTGCGCTTGTAACAGGCAATATGGTTATTGAAGCTGTTTATGAAGATCTTTCGTTTACCGCAACATTCCTTAACAAAGACGGTTCGGTTTTTGAAAATCAGACTGTTTACTACGGCAACGCAGTTGTTCTTCCTGTTGAAACTCCTGTAGCAGAAGGTTTTGAGTTTATTACTTGGAGCAATGACAGCAAGTGGTGGAATGTGACTGAAAACATAACAATCAAACCTGTTTTTGTTTATGATTCAACTGTTGAGGCTCCTGTTTTTAATGTTACGGAGGAAACTCCCATAGGCTTTGCTCAGATTGAAATTGAAACATCAACCGAAGATGCGGAAATCCGCTACACAACAGATGGAACCGAACCCACAGAAGAAAGTATTCTTTTTGAAGATGTTGTTTATGTTGAGGAAACAACAACATTCAAAGCAAAGGCTTTTAAAGATGGAATGCTCGAAAGTCAGTCTGTTGAAAACACTTTTGAAGTTATATCATCCGATGTTCTTCAAAACACAAAGATTTCGGCAGTTACAGATGTATCCAATTATGAAATTGGAAATGACTATGCAAAAATTTGTATGAGAATCGATAATCCTTATGAATATGAAATATCGTCATGGGGTTATGTGATTATGGATATGTCGAACAATACGGTTGTTTATGAAAATACCGATATAGCCGGAACAAAAGATAAAGTAATTGGTCGTGTATTTACGGTTGATTCGCTTAATGAAAACGAAAAGTATTCATATTATTTCTTTGTTAATTTCGCTGAAATCGGTCCTTTTGAAAGTGATAGTCTGGAATTTATAACAAAGAAAAACAGTGTTGATTTTACTGTTGCGCTTCGCACACCATCAACAACAAAAATATCTTACCGTGACAGCATAATTCTTCACACAGATGTTGTTGGTGAATTACCTGAAGGCGCAACAATTCAGTGGTCAGCAAACAACAGTAATTTTGATATGTTCCCGTCAAATGATGGTAAAACCTGCAGAATAACACCGAAGTCGAGCGGTGACACAACAATTGCTGTAAAGATTGTCAGCGCAGACGGAACTGTTCTTTCAGAAGACACACAGGTTATGACATCAAAGGCAGGGTTCTTTGATAAACTGATAGCCTTCTTTAAAGGTATTTTTGGTCTTACCAAAACATATGCAGAATAATAAAACACATATTAATTCAATTGTTTTGAGGAGTTAATATATAGGCACGGCGGAGGGCTTCGGCTTTCTGCCGTGTTTTTTTAAAAAAGATTCTTCGCTTTGTACGGAATGACAAAATTCAATTGACGACCAGGCACAGCCTACAATTAATTGTTGAAAAAATTCTTTTGCTATATTATAATAATTTTTATGAATACAAAAAATGACTCTGAACGGGGTGTTGGTTTGAAAAAGGTTCTTTCTTTTCTGCTTTCTGCGGTTATTATGATTCTTCCGCTTTCGATGGGCTTTGATATATCGGCAACAGAGGCGTTTGCGGCAGAGCAGGATAACAAATGCGGCGATGATGTAACCTGGGCTCTCGATACGGTGTCGGGCGTGCTTACACTTACGGGCACAGGTGAAACATATTCATACACCGGTCTTGAGAAAGCTCCGTGGCAGAAGTATGCAACATATATAAAATCCATTGAGATCGGAGAGGGAATAACTCATATCCGAGGCGGCGCATTTTTGGCTTTGAACAATGTTGTTTCGTTGAGCCTTCCGTATACTCTTGAAGAAATATGGGCTGACGCTGATTTTTATGCGCTCGAAACAATTTCAATCCCCGAAAACGCAAGGCTCAGATATATAAACAACGAGAAATTTGCAATGCAAAGCAAATGGTATAAAAATATTGCGGATAATTCTTCCGTTTATATTGGCCCGTTTCTGTTCAGATATAAAGGAACAGCACCTCAAAACACTTCTGTTACAATTAAAGACGGAACAAAAGCCGTAAACGTGAATGCGTTCAAAGGCATTTCAAACATAACGGATATAACATTTCCGAATACGCTGAATTATATCGGTAAGGATGCGTTTGCGGGCACGGGCTGGTTTGATTCTCAGCCTGACGGCGCAGTATATACGGGCAGCGTTTTGTGTTCATACAAAGGCATAATGCCGCTTTCTGAAGCTGATTTTGTTATCAAAGACGGAACAAAGGGTGTTGCGGAATATGCATTCAAGGATAACGGAATTATCGGAAGCCTGACAATTCCCGCATCGGTTGAAATAATCGGTTCATATGCTTTCAAAAATTGTTCCAATCTTACCGAGTTAAACATAGCTGAAGGCAGCAAACTCAGACTTGTCCGTGAGTATTCGTTCGGTGATTGCGGGCTTGTCAATTTGACTCTTCCCGAATCTCTTGAAATTATCGAAAAATCGGCTTTCGCTTGGACGGCTCTTGAAAGTGTTTATATTCCCGCAAGCGTAAAAAAGCTTGACGGCGCATTCGGGGTGAACGGAAAACTCAAAAAATTTGAAGTGTCGCCCGATAATGAATATTACAGCACGGATGAAAGCGGCGCACTTTTTAACAAGGATAAAACAATTCTCTATTATTTCCCTGCAAAAACAGACTTATATGAATATACAGTTCCCGAAAGCGTTGTTCATATAGGCGCCAACGCTTTTTCAAAATGTCAGCTCAAAAAGCTTGTGTTCAATGATAATCTGCAGTCAACGGGAGCCCCGCTGTTTTATCAATGCTATATAGAAGTGATTGATCTCGGTAAGGGACTGAATGCTCTGACCGACAGCGTGTTCCACAGCAATTGGTGCACGAAGTATCTGACCATACCTAAAAATATAAAAACAATCGGTGATATGGCGCTGGGATATCAGCTTGAACATCTGTATTTCCCGTCTGAGGACGTTGTTTTTAATACGTCGTGGACAAACACCGCAAGCGAACCTGCAACATTTTATTGCTACAAGGATTCAACTGCATATGAATATGCAAACGAAAATAAAAGCAAAATAGATGTTGTGTTGCTCAATGATGAGAGTGTTGGCGATTATGAAGAATTTGACTACGCAGTAAACAAATTCAGATCGCTTGCTGAAAACAAAAAAGAAAAATATCAGTATTGGAGTATTCTTGCAATTGCCGAAAACATACCGCATAATATTTCGGCTTCGTATCAGTCTGCAATCGATGCACAGACAGCTATAATGAACGAACATCTCAAAACGATGAATGTTTCGTGGGTTGATTATTCGGCGGTTGATAAGGCAATCGAAAGAGCAAATGCGGTTGACCGCAGATTGTTTACCGACAACTCGCTTGCAAGGCTTGATGAAGCAGTGAATTCCGTTGAAAGGCATTGCGATGTTGCCGATAAAGACCTGATTGACGAATATGTCAGAAACATAGATAATGCGATTTCTCAGCTTGACGAAAAAGCGGGCGATTATTCAATGTTTGACAAGGCTGTTGCTGATGCGAAAAATATCGACCGCAGTATGTATACTGCAGAAAGCCTCGGAAAGCTTGATGAAGCTGTGCTGATTGCAGAAAATGCAGAGATAACGGATGACCAGAATTTGATTAATGCTTATACAGAAGCAATTGAAAATGCAATAAAAGCGCTTGAATATAAGCCTGCCGATTTTGCGTCTGTTGATGCGGCGATAAATTCGGCGAATGCCGTTGAGCGCACACTTTATACCGCTGAAAGTCTTGAACGCCTTGATAAGGCGATTGCGGCTGTTGATTATGAACTGAAGATAGATAATCAGGCTCAGGTGAAAATCTGGGCAGATGCAATTGATGAAGCGATTAAAAATCTTGAATATAAACCCGCTGATTATTCAGCGGTTTATGCAGCAATCAAAACTGCCAACGGAATTGACCGACGCTATTATTCTGAGATTTCGCTTATTGCTCTTGATACTGCGGTGAATGCTGTTGATTACAGCATTAAAATAACAGAGCAGAAGAGAGTTGACGAATACGCAGATGCGATTTCAGATGCGATTGCCGCGCTGAAATATGCTTCAATAGTGCTTCGTCACGAGCCGTGCGGAGTTATTGTTTCGGCAACAACGAAAGAGATAAAGCCTGATACCGTGCTTGCGGTTGAAGAGGTTGATTCGTCGGAACACGAAGGAACGAATTTTGCAGTCGGAGGTTCGATAAGAAGCCTGCATTTCTATGATATCAACCTTGTTTATGAAGCGGTTGTTGTTCAGCCCGACGGCATGGTTACCGTTAAAATCAGGCTTGCTGACGGAGTAAGCCCCGAAAAATGCAAGGTTTATCATGTTACGGATGATATAGTTAATCCTCTTGTTCGCTATTCAAGCACGATTGACGGGAATTACATTGTTTTTGAAACAGATCATTTCAGCGAATTTGCCGTTATCGAGGTTGAAACCGTTATTGACGGAATTGAAATTCTGTCAGCACCCGAAAAAACGGTTTATGCAATCGGCGAAACAATTGATTTGAGCGGTTTGAGAGTTGCGGCGAATTTCAGCGACGGAACAAGCCGTGAAATTGATGATTATACCGTCGGAATGCTCAGCCTTGATTCTGTGGGAGAAAAAAACGTTACGGTTTATTACACCTTCGGAAGCATCACCAAAACAGCATCATTTAACATATCCGTAAAGGCCGATTTGTGCTCGGCGGAAATAACAGAAAACGGGAAATCCGTTGAAAGAGTCAACAAAAAGCTCGGACTTTTTGCTCTTTATACAAGAGCATCTGTTCAACTTGCCTGTGAAACCCAAAATGCCGAGGATTGCACGGTGCGTTGGTCATCGGATAATTCAAAGGTGCTTGTTGACAAAAACGGCAAGGTGACCTGCAAAGGTCTTTTCGGCGCAAAATCAGCAACTGTGACAGCTGAAACAATTGATGCTGACGGCAATGTTGTTGCAAAAGACACCGTTTTTGTTGTGTTTTATAAGCTGAATTTTCAGCTTCCCGATACTGTAATACAAGTATTCAAAAAGTTGTTTTAAAAAAGAAAACCGAAACGGAATTGCAAAAAGTTTTTCCGTTTCGGTTATTTTTATTTCTTTAATCTTATAACATTCCAGCTGAAGGGCTTGAGCTCGGCTGTGAGTTCAGCGCCGTCAAGCGAGGGCAGGGGATTGTTATGCGGCTTAACATTAACAGCATCAAAAGTGTTTTCTGCTTTTTTATCATAGCCGTCCATTGAGATGAATTCAACAGGCTTGAAACCGTCAAAATCCATAAGGTTAACGCTGAGCACTGCGCTTTCGTCAAGGCTCTTGTTAACGCAGAATATTGCCATTTCTTCGTTTTCTTCGTCGTATGTTGCGATGCTTTCGATATATGGAACATCGGTGAACGCCTTGCAGTCATATTTGGGGCAGTCAATAAGAGGAAGAAGCGCACTGCCTCTGCCGTAGTTTGAAAGGTGCATAAACGGGAAATATGTTGTCTGCTCAAAAACGCCGCCGCCTGTTTTTGTGAAGATGGGTGCGATAACATTAACAAGCTGAGCAAGACAGGCGATTTTAACTCTGTCGCAGTGTCTGAGAAGGGTGATGAGAAGGGAGCCCACAAGGAGCGCATCTTCAAAATTATAGATGTCTTCAAGAAGCGGCGGAGCAACGCTCCATTTATCAAAGGGTCTGTTGTTGGAATGATACCAAACGTTCCATTCGTCAAACGAAAGGTTGATTGTTTTCTTTGAACGTTTCTTTGCTTTCACATAATCGCAGATGCAGATTACGGAATAGATGAAATCGTCAAATTCAAGAGTTCTTGCAAGAAAGCTCTGAACATCGTCATCGTGGTTGCCGTAATACTGATGAAGCGAAACATAGTCTATGCTGTCGTAAGCAATTTCAAGAGTTTCTGCTTCCCAGGAGCCGAAGGTGTTCATGTTTCTGCTTGACGAGCCGCAGAGCACTGTTTCGATTGAAGGGTCTGTCCACTTCATAAGCTTTGATGCTTCGAGGGCTGTTCTGCCGTATTCGAAAGCGGTTTTTGCGCCCATCTGCCAGGGTCCGTCCATTTCGTTGCCGAGGCACCAGAGTTTGATGTTATGGGGCTCTTCGTAGCCGTGAGATTTTCTCAGGTCTGACCAATATGAACCCGATTTGTGGTTGCAGTATTCAACAAGATTTCTTGCTTCGTCAGGGCCTCTTGTGCCGAGATTAACAGCCATCATACATTCTGCATTGGATTTTTTGCACCACTTAACAAATTCGTTTGTGCCGATATAATTAGGTTCAGTTGTGCCCCAGGCAAGGTCAAGCTTTTTGGGTCTGCTTTCAATCGGACCAACGCCGTCTTCCCAATTATAACCCGAAACGAAGTTGCCGCCGGGGTAGCGCACGATGGGCACATTGAGCTTTTTAACAAGGTCAATAACATCCTTTCGGAAGCCGTCTTCATCGGCTGTAGGATGGTCAGGCTCATAAATTCCGCCATATACCGCTCTGCCGAGATGTTCGATGAACGAGCCGTAAATGCGTTTGTCTATATCGCCTATTCTGAATTCTTTTGCAAGAGTTATTTTTGCTTTCATAAAGTCACCCGCTTTGCATATCTTTTGTATAAAATATACAAGATTTCTGTTGTTTAGTCAACAGTATTTATTATACGGTTAAGAATTTTTGTTTGGCGTTACAAATGTTGACTTTTTGTCAAAAATTTAGTAAAATAATAAGGTTAGCGAATGCCATAAAGGAGAGTTGTGAATGAAATCCGCATTTAAAAGAATAGCTTCTCTTATTCTGATTGCGGCAACTGTTTTTTCTGTTTTCAGCGCAGCTTTTGCGGCTGATGATGAGCAGGCTGCGGTGACCGGCTTTACCGAAGAGGATTATCTCACGGTTAACGGTCAGAATCTTGTTAACCGAAAAGGCGAGAAAATTCAGCTCAAAGGTGTTAACCTCGGTGCGTGGATGATATGGGAAGACTGGCTTTGCCCGTATGAGGATGGTCTTGACCATTTCACAGTGCTTGAAGAGCTCACAGACCGTTTCGGTGAAGAGGCTGCATATGAGCTTTTTAACACATATATGGATAACTGGATAACGGAATACGACCTTGATGAAATAAAATCAATGGGATTTAACTGCGTCAGAGTTCCTTTCTGGTACAGAAATTTCTATTATGACGATAACGGCAGAAAAATTCTTGACGAAAACGGAAATTGGGATTTTTCTCGCCTTGAATGGGTTGTTGAAGAATGCTCTGAACGAGAAATATATGTTGTTCTTGATATGCATGGTGCTGTAGGCTATCAGAGCAATGCTCCTCATAACGGCAAGAAAGGCTCGGTTGGTCTTTATGACGATACTGAGCAGGGCGAGCGCTACCGCGAGCTTACAGATGAGCTCTGGCGAGAAATTGCGCTTCGTTTCAAGGGCAATCCCGCTGTTGCAATGCTTGATCTTCTCAATGAGCCTATGTGCGATGTTGAGGCGAGCGAAATTGAAAGAAGAAAAAACAATGAAATGATTTATACCCGCCTTTATAATACAATCCGCGAGGTTGATGAAGAAAGAATCCTCACAATGGAGGCAATCTGGACTGTTATTGCTCTGCCTGTGGCGTGGACAAAGGGCTGGGACAATGTTGTTTATCAGGTTCATTTCTATAACGATTCAAATTTTATATTCAATTTTTTGACCTGGGTGACAAAATTTATTTATGCCGATGTGCCCATGATGATGGGTGAGTTTTATCCTCATCAGAAAACAACCTGGGAGAACTGCTTCAACACTCTCGACAAGGCAAACTACAGCTGGTTTCTTTGGACTTACAAGGCAACGGGTCACGGAATGTGGAGCTCGGATTGGTGCCTGAGAGGAAGCAAGAACGGTTTTGAGAGAGTTAATGTTTATAACGATTCTTATGATGAAATAGCACGCAAATGGGGCGAATGTATCCGAACCGAAAACGGATTTCAAGATTCAGGTCATTACGATAAAAATGTGAAAGATCATATTTAACAGGGAGGACAAATGAAGATATTTAAAAGATTAGTTGCAGTAATTTTAACCCTTGCAATCGGATTTTCTGTTTGCATTCCGTCAGCGGGTGCGGCTTCCCAAAATCCTCAAAACTTTGATGAGTACCGTGAGATTCTTGAAGATGGCGCTATCCCGGCAATTTCATCAAAGCAGTTTATCGAAATTGTGAAAATGTTCAATACTGCTTTTCGTTTTATGACAGGCAGAGGTTTTATTGAAGAAGAGCATTTCAATTTTGTTATGGATGAAATGCTGATGGAAATTTGCAAGGGCGTTGCCGATAAAAGCGGCTTTGATGTTGCGCTTGTCGGTTCAAATCTGCCCGATGTGAATCAGCTTGCAGAGTTTGTTACGGGAGTTTTCAGGATTGATCCCGTTGTTCTCAGAGAAAGATTTTTTGAACTTCAGCGCGAACAGGATGCTCAGGGCAACTGGGGAATGGCGGGCTTTTATTATTTTCTGGGTATATACTTCAGCGTGATTGAGGAATGTAAGGCTTACTGTGTGCCCCTTGAAGAAGAAAACTGCTATGAGGTTTATCTTAAAATTACAGTCAGAGACGGAACAGAAGAAAATATTGCCACAGGTATGCTGATCAACACCGAAACTTCAACATTATACGGCAAAGATAACAACGGTTTTCTCGGAATCGGTTTTAACTTTAATTATGAAGAGCTTCTTGTTTACACAATGGTTGATGTGTGGATGAGAGATTTCGGCTTCACAATGTTTTATGACCTTTTCTGCTATACCACTCCGATTTTCTTCTATAACACAAGAAGAATCAAATTCGACTACGAAGGCAAAGAGTGGATGATTCAGATCTGGAAGGGCAACTATCTTGTCAGCAACGGCGCAGAGGTTGGTATTTATAACCGAGAGCCCGGCTCATTCGGCACATATTATGACTGCGTTGATGACAGCGGTATGATGAATATGTCAATGAAGCTTTATCACGGCGATAATCTGATTTTTGAGCGCCCCGAGCAGCTTCATTGGTGGCTTACAGGCTTCAAAGTAAGCGATAGACTTTATCCCGCCAATAAGCTTACGCTTGATTTCACAATTGAAATGCAGAGCGAAGAAATGCTTAGTGCATTCTGCAATGCAATTGATAATCACTACAGAAACGATATGAAATACACCGTTGACGGTCTTAAGGTCAATGTTGTGTGGTAAAAGTTCAAGGACGGTCTTTGTGACCGTCCTTTTTGCTTGAAATGGCAATGCTGTAAATTAATTTCTGTTGCAAGTTTTATCGTTTTATGATATATTACATAACAGTTATATTTGAGTTTACTCAAAGGAGGAAATATTATGTGCAATTGTAATTGCGACGGCCCCAAAAGCAACCTTTCGCTGATTGAGGATGTGCTTAAGGAATACGGTGGCGTGCCGAGTAATCTTATAACTATTCTTCAGAAAGCGCAGAATATCTATGGCTATCTGCCCAAGGATGTTATGTATTGCATTGCAGAGAATGTGGGCGTAACTCCCGCAGATGTTATGGGAGTTGCAACTTTTTATTCACAGTTCAGACTTACTCCTATCGGCAAATATCTTATTATGGCTTGTCAGGGAACTGCCTGCCATGTTAACGGCAGTGAGCGCATCACTGCTGCAATTTCCGAATATCTCGGCATCGGCAACGGCGAAACAACCGCAGACGGTCTTTTTACTCTTGAAAATGTTGCTTGCCTTGGCTGCTGCTCGCTTGCCCCCGTTATTATGATAAACGGCGAAGCTTACGGTAACCTCACTCCCGATTCTGCGGTTTCCGTAATCAAATCCATTCAGGAAAAGGAGGGTAAATAATGCGAGTTATAATCGGTGAAGGTTCTTGCGGTATCGCTGCGGGTGCATCAAAAGTCCGTTCGG
>JAZLBI010000038.1:0-31580 GCA_045613625.1 Acutalibacteraceae bacterium
CGCTTTTTACCTGACCCGTCAATGCATTTATCTCGCTTATGCGGTCAATTTCATCACCGAAAAATTCAACTCTTATTCCGTTTTCGTTTGAATAAACGGGAAAAATTTCAACAACGTCGCCCCTGACTCTGAATTTGTTACGGCTGAAATCAATATCGTTTCGCTCATACTGAATCGAAACGAGCTTTTCTATCAGTTCATCTCGGCTTTTTTCCATACCCGTGCGAAGAGAAATAACCATACTGCGGTAGTCTATGGGGTCGCCGAGAGTGTAAATGCACGACACGCTGGCAACGATGATAACATCGCGTCTTTCAGAGAGCGCAGAGGTTGCCGAATGGCGAAGCTTATCTATTTCATCGTTGACTGCGGAATCTTTTTCGATATATGTGTCCGTTGTGGGAATATAGGCTTCAGGCTGATAATAATCATAGTATGAAACGAAATATTCAACGGCGTTTTCAGGAAAGAATTCACGGAATTCTGAGCAAAGCTGAGCGGCGAGGGTTTTGTTATGGGCGAGCACAAGAGTAGGTCTGTTGACTTTTTCGATGATATTCGCCATCGTGAAGGTTTTGCCCGAGCCGGTAACGCCGAGCAAAGTCTGCTCAGCGTAGCCTTTGTTTATGCCGTCAACAAGCTCTGCAATAGCCTGAGGCTGGTCGCCCGTTGGTTTATATTTTGAATGGAGCACAAATTTATCCATACATACCCTCCGAATATGAACAAATGTTCTTGAATATTATATCATAATATATTTTAAATGTAAACCATTTATTTTAATTTATTTCAATTTTATTCTGAAAGTCAACATATTTCATAAAGAGAAATCGAAATATGGCAATGTTTGTTGACAATTCCTACAAATAGTGATATTATAGCTATATTGAAATTTGCTTTTATTTCAATTCGAAACGGAGTGTTTTGTTTGAAAGGAATTATTCTTGCGGGCGGTTCGGGAACAAGACTTTATCCTCTTACAATGGTAACAAGTAAGCAGCTTCTGCCCGTTTATGATAAACCTATGATATATTATCCGCTCTCAACGCTTATGCTCGCGGGCATCAGAGAAATTCTGATTATTTCAACTCCCACCGATACGCCGAAGTTTGAAGAGCTTCTCGGCAACGGAAGGCAGTTCGGCCTGAGCCTCTCATATGCCGTTCAGGAAAAACCCGAGGGTCTTGCACAGGCGTTTATCATCGGCGAAAAATTCATAGGCGACGATGATGTTGCAATGGTTCTCGGCGATAATATTTTCTATGGCAACGGTCTCGGGCATATGCTCCGTCAGGCTGCAAAAAACAAAAACAGAGCAACGATTTTCGGCTATTATGTTGATAATCCTCAGGCTTTCGGCGTTGTTGAATTTGATGAAAACGGTATTCCCGTTTCAATTGAAGAAAAACCCGAGATTCCCAAGTCGAACTATGCGGTAACGGGCCTTTATTTCTATGACAACCGCGTTGTTGAATATGCAAAATCACTCAAGCCTTCAAAAAGAGGAGAGCTTGAGATAACAGATCTCAACCAGATGTATCTTCAGAACGGAGACCTTGATATCAAGCTTATGGGCAGAGGCTTTGCCTGGCTTGATACGGGAACGGTTGAAAATCTTATGGATGCGGCAAACTTCATCAAAACAGTTGAAAAACTTCAGGGAATCAAAATTTCCGCACCTGAAGAAATTGCCTATAATATGCGTTGGATAAGCCGTGAGGCTTTGCTTCGCTCTGCGGAAAAATACGGAAAATCATCCTACGGCCAGCATCTTCGTTCAGTTGCGGAGGGCAGAATTCTCTATACAGGCGGCAAGCCGGGCGAAAGACCGTGTTGGGGTGTGGAAGGTAACTTGAATTATGAAACTGAATGAAACGGCGATTAACGGCGTTTTTGAAATAGAGCCTCAGGTTTTCGGCGATAACAGAGGCTGGTTTTGTGAAACATATTCAAAAAAAGAACTCGAAAAATTCGGAATAAATACCGATTTTGTTCAGGATAACCGTTCTTTTTCAGCGCAAAAAGGAACTTTGAGAGGTCTTCATTGCCAGACCGACCCCAAGGCTCAGGCAAAGCTTGTCAGCTGCACAAAGGGCAGAATCCTTGATGTTGCGGTTGATATAAGAGAAGGCTCGCCCACTTTTATGAAGTGGATCGCGGTTGAACTCAGCGAAGAAAACAAAAAAATGCTTTTCATTCCCAAAGGCTGTCTTCACGGCTTTGTTACGCTGAGCGACAATGTTGAGCTTTCATATAAGGTTGACGAATTCTATTCGCCCGAAAACGACAGAAGCGTTTGCTGGAATGATGCCGAAATCGGTGTTGAATGGGGCGTTGAAGATCCGATTCTTTCAGAAAAGGATAAAAAAGCTCCTTTGCTTAAAGACAGCGATGTTAAATTTAAATTTTAAAAAAATTTGCAAACAATAACAGATGTTGTTGTTTGCATTTTTGTTTTTTACGAATATCTTAAGTGAATTCTGCTCATACTATGCGTGAAAAGCAAGTAAGGAGTTGAAATGAATGCTTGATAAAATTTCATTGGCGCTTGTTATTATCGGCGCACTCAACTGGGGCAGCATCGGTCTGTTTCAGTTTGATCTTGTAGCCTGGATTTTTGGCGGACAGGGAGCGATTCTCAGCAGAATTGTTTATACGCTTGTTGCTCTTGCGGGTATCTGGTGCATCTCTCTTCTTTTCAGAGAATCCGAAGCCGTAATCACCGCAGGCGACTCAGACGATATCCGATAAAAAAGACCGCTGATTCAAAATCAGCGGTTATTTTTTGTTTTATTTTTTCTTCAGCCTTTCGCAAAGCTCTCTGTCGGGCGTTACCCACATTGTGTTATATGTGTGGTAAATTACCTTGCCAGGTTTTGCGCCCGTCGGCTTTTTAAGCGAACGCACTTCTGTATAATCAACAGCAACCTGAGATGATTCTCTGCCGCCGCTGTGATATGCTGCAAGAATCGCCGCCTGACGGCAGGTCAGCTCGGGAATTATATCGCCGTTGCCGATAACAACAACATGAGAGCCGGGGATTTTTTGAGTGTGAAACCACGAATCATCCTTTGCGGCTGTTTTGAATGTGAGCAAATCATTTTGAACATTGTTTCTGCCGACAAGGATTGTGTAGCCGTCATCCGAAACATATTCAAGCGGGGGGAGCGGCTTTGGTTTCTTTGATTTATCGTTTTTTGCACGCTTTAAATATCCCTGCTCATAAAGTTCGTTGCGTATTTCGGCAAGCTCCGTATATCCGTCTGCGCGGTTAACGGCATCGATAACCGATTCAAGATATGAGAGCTCTTGCTCACTCTGCTCAATCAGCTCTCCGAGCATACTTTCGGCAGTTTTTGCCTTGCGGTATTCCTTGAAATATTTCTGTGCATTTGCCGAGGGTGAGAGTGCAGGGTCTGCGGAAATGCGAACAACATTGTTGTTATCGTAAAAATTTTCAAGGTCATAGAATAATGAACCTTTTTCAAGCCTGTACTGATTTGCAAGAATCAGCTCGGCGTTGATGCGAAGGGTGTCTCTGTCTGCGCAGGCTTCAAGCTCCGCTTGTCTGCTTTGCAGTTTTCTTGCGGCTCTTGATGCGGCATTTCCCAGAAGCTTAAGGAGAGATTGACTGCGCTGACGCGTTCTTTCGAAACGGTCTTTTTCATAGTAAAAGCTGTCCAAAAGCTCCGAAAAGCTCTCATACGGCTTTGCTGCAACTGTGAAACCGTACTGTGTTATATCCATAAATGTAAAGTCATAAGGCTTTACATTTTCACGGATAAGCATCGTGGGATTGGCTTTTCCGCAAGAAAGTGAATTTTTAATTTCAGAAAGCTTTGAAACGAGCCTTTCTTCGTTTATTGCGTTCATTTCACTTGCGGCAATATCTCCTCCGCAGGCAAACGAAGCGATTTCACGGCTTATCAAGGGAGAAACGCCTTCAACGGTTTCGAGAATTGCGCTTGAAAGTCGCTTGCCCGAACAGCTTTTTATTGCTTTAACTGCGGTTTCGGGCTCTGTTTCTGTTATATTCATCTTGCCCTGACGGGGCGGATATTCATATCTGAATGTGGGTAAAATCTGGCGCACAGACGATTGTGTAAAGTCAACTCGCTTTACAGCATCAACAATTGTTCCGTCGGAATTAACAAGGATGATGTTGCTGTGTTTTGCCATAATTTCAACGCAGAGCGTGAAGGTGACGGCGTCGCCTATTTCGTTTGTGCCTGCAAGGTCAAGAAAAACAACTCTGTCAAGCCCGAGCTGGCGTATATCCGTTATAACACAGCCTGTGAGATGCTTTCTGAAAAGCATACAGAGCATCGGCGGAGTGGCAGGGTTTTCGGGGGCATTTGCCGTTAAATGAAGCCTCGGACTGTTTGCCGAAGCTGAAACAAGAAGGCGGTATGCGCCTTCTCTTGAGCGCAGATGAAACACCAGCTCATCTTTTGACGGCTGATGTATTTTTTCTATTCTGCTTCCGATTATATATTGCGAAAGCTCTTGCTTTAAAAGATTCAGTGTAATTCCGTCAAGGGGCATAAGTGTTTCCTCATCTGTAATATTTTACGGGTGGATTCTGCGGAATGATTTCAACTTCACAATCAAAATTATTCTTGATTTTATTTGCAACAACAGCAACAACGGGGTTTTCTGTTTCAAAATGACCCGCTGCAATAAGTGTTACTCCAACCTCGGGTGCGCGGAGAAATTCGTGGTGTTTAACTTCGCCTGTGATATAGGCGTCACAATCCGCATCTTCAAAGAAATCAGAGCCTGCACCGCCGCAGAGGGCGATTTTCTTTATTTCTTTGCCGCCGTCTGCAACCGCAACACAGGTTGAAAGTTTATCTGCAACAAGCCTTGCAAGCTCATCAGCGGTCATTTTGTCTGTTTCAACAACTCTTACCATTGCTGTTTCGCCGTTTTCGGAGAGCGGATATGCGTTTTCAAAACCGAGCGCATCCGCAAGCGCATCGTTAACACCGCCTTTTGCAATGTCAAGCGAAGTGTGAGCGCAGATTGCCGAAATTCCGTTTTTTGCAAGCATAAAAGGAATATCGTCGGAATAAAGGGTTTTTATCGCTCTGAATATAACGGGATGATGGCTCACAATAAGGTCAATGCCGTTTTCTGCGGCATATTTCACCGCATCGGCGGTTATATCAAGAACAACGCCGATTTTTTTGACTTCCGCATTGAAATTGCCTACCACAAGCCCGCTGTTATCCCATTCACATTGCGCCTCAAACGGAGCAATTGAGTTGATATAATCAAAAATATCTTTAACCGTCGGATTGCATTTCATTTATTGTTTTCTCCATTTCATCGGTAACTTTTTCAAGATATGCGGCGTTTTCGGGCGAGCCGTGAATTTTTTCTGCTTCAAGCTTCTTCTTCAGCTGAGCATTGATTTTTTCAAGATAAAGGCGTGCTTCGGGCTTTTGGCATTCCGCAAGCCGTCCTGTATATATGTAAGACACGGATTTTTCTTTTATTTCGCCTGTGTATTCGGCGGCCATTGCGCAGTAAAGCTTGCCGCTGTCTGTGCACGCATCTTCACAAAGAATCTCAAACCCGTTTTCAACAAAAAATCTGCGTATATCTTCGGCGTGAGACTGCGGCTGAACAATAATTCTTTTAGATTTATCTTTCAGCCAATATGCTCTTGAAACGAGCTGCGCCATAAGCGTGCCGCCCATGCCGCACAGAACAAAATCATCAGCCTCAAAAGGCTCTATTTCATCAAAACCGTCGGAGAGTCTGAGCGTTATTTTATCGCTGATGTTATAGAGTTCAACAGTCTTTTTTGCATTCTCAAGCGGACCCTTGCGAACATCGCACGCAAGAGCCTTTGAGGTTATGCCGTTTAAAACAAGATAAGCGGGAAGATAGGCGTGGTCGGTGCCGATATCGGCAACTGAATTACCTTTGCGCACCATCTTCGCCGCCATCAGCATTCTTTCGGAAAGATTAATCATTATTTCGCAAGGAATGCGTTGATTTTTGCGATAAGTTCATCAGCGTTAACGCCGTGCACCATGCAAGCCTGAGCAACTGATTCGTTTCTTGCTGAGGGGCAACCGAGGCAGTGCATGCCCATTTCAAGGAAGAAGGGAGCAACTTCACGGTTAGCGTCAAGAATTTCGCCGATTTTCATATCTTTTGTGATTTCTGTCATTGTAATAACATCCTTTCTTTGCAAAGATACAGTTATTATATCATATTATCTCTTTAATATCAATTATAAAATAATTAAAAATATTTATATATAATAGTGACTTTTATAAATTAATGTGTTATACTAAACTGTAATTATGCGTTATAGGGTGACTCGGATGTTTGAACAGATAATTAATGTTGACAGAATGGAACAGGCGGTGAGCCTTTTCGGAAGTTTTGATGAAAATATCAAGCTTATCGAAAAAGAATTTTCGGTTTCTGTTATCAGCAGAGGCTCGGAGCTTAAAGTTGCGGGCGAAGCCGAAAATGTTCAGAAGGGTGTTCGTGCAATAAACGGGCTTCTCACGCTCATCAACAGGGGCGAATCGCTCAGCGATCAGAATGTGCGCTATGTTCTTTCGCTTGTTAATGACGGCAATGAAGATAAGCTTGTTCATATGGCGGCAGATTGTGTTTGCATAACATCAAAAGGCAAGCCCGTGAAGCCCAAAACTCTCGGTCAGAAAAAATATATTGAAACTATCCGTAATAATACAATCACTTTCGGCATCGGCCCTGCGGGTACGGGTAAAACTTACCTTGCAGTTGCGATGGCTGTGACAGCATTCAGAGCCAAAGAGATAAACCGAATTGTTTTAACAAGACCCGCAGTTGAAGCGGGCGAAAAACTCGGTTTTTTGCCGGGTGATCTTCAGCAGAAGGTTGACCCTTATCTCAGACCGCTCTATGATGCGCTTTTTGATATGCTCGGTGCAGAGAATTTTCAGAAGCATCAGGAAAGAGGCGATATCGAGGTTGCACCTCTTGCGTATATGCGAGGACGAACTCTTGATGACAGCTTCATAATTCTTGACGAAGCTCAGAACACAACCGCAGAGCAGATGAAAATGTTCCTCACCCGTCTCGGCTTCAATTCGAAAATGCTTGTAACGGGCGACGTAACTCAGATAGATTTGCCCGACGGTAAGCGCTCGGGTCTTAAAGAAGCGGTAAAAATTCTTAAGAATGTAGAAGATATAGGAACCGTAAGGTTCAGTGAAAAAGACGTTGTTCGCCACAGGCTTGTTCAGGATATTATCAAAGCCTATGAAAAACAGGATGAGGAGCGTAAAAGGAAATGAGTAAAGTCAAGGTTGTTATTTCCAACGAACAGAGCGAAATGAGAATCCCGACAGGCGTTCGTATGCTTGTGCGCCGCTGTTGCACGGCTGTGCTTGTTCAGGAGGAATTTGAAGGCTCGGCAGAGGTCAGCGTAACTTTTGTTGACGATGATACGATTCATCAGCTCAACCTGCAATACAGAAACATTGACAGAGCAACAGATGTTCTTTCGTTCCCCTTGGGCGAAAACGGCGTATATGATATAAACAACGATACGGGTGCAAAGCTGCTCGGCGATATTGTTATTTCAATCCCTCACGCAGTTGACCAGGCAGACAGATACGGTCACACACTTCAGCGTGAAATCGGTTTCCTTACAGTTCATTCAATGCTTCATCTGCTCGGCTATGACCATGTGAACGGCGGAATGGAAAGCGTGAGAATGAGAGAAAAAGAAGAAACCGTACTTACCAAGCTTGGTCTTAAAAGAAACTCAAGCTACTATATGGGTGATGAAAACTCATGAAGCGATTTTTGAAATGCTTTGTTTATGCGTTCAAAGGTATATATTACTGCATAAAACGCGAAAGGAATATGAGAATACATCTCTGCTTTTCGGTTTATATGTTCGGATTTTTAACGCTTTTTGATTTTTTTGAAGTGACCCGCAATCAATATGCAATTCTGATTGCGCTTTGCGCCCTTGTTATGTCACTTGAAGCGGTGAACACCGCAATTGAAAAGACGGTCGATCTTGTGACGGATGAAAAAAATGAGCTTGCACGGATTGCCAAGGATTCTTCGGCGGGCGCCGTGCTCATTTCCGCAATAGCATCCGTTGCCGTTGGAGTAGCGATTCTCTGGCAACCCGATGCATTCAAATTGATGTTTGAATATTATTCGCAGAACCTTTCCGTCTTTGCTTGCCTTATCGTAAGCATAATTCTGAGCCTTGTGTTTATTTTTGCAGGGCCTTCCAAAATAAAAAAATTCTTTATAAGAGGTAAAAAATGACTAAAACCGCATTTGTTGCAATAGTTGGATGCCCCAATGTAGGCAAATCCTCGCTTCTTAACAGAATGCTCGGCCAGAAGGTGGCGATTGTTACCCAGAAGCCGCAGACCACCAGAACAAGAATTATGGGCGTGCTCACTGAGGGCGAAACTCAGCTTGTTTTCACTGATACTCCCGGTTATCACAGACCCAAAACCAAGCTTGGCGAAAAAATGATAAAAGCCGTCGGCGACGGAATAGCCGGTGTTGATGCCTGCCTTTTTGTGACCGAGCCCGAAGGCGATATCAAAGAAACGGAGCTTGAACTTCTTAAACGCCTGAAAGCAGAGAAGGCTCCCGTTGTTCTGGCTATCAACAAGATTGATACCGTTAAGCAAAAAGAGCAGATTATGGAAAAAATCATGAAATTCTCAAGCGAATTTGAGTTTGAGGCTGTTGTTCCCGTAAGTGCTCTCAAAAATGAAAATGTTGATATTATCATAGACGAGCTCAAAAAGCTCACATATGAATCGGTTCATTTCTTCCCCGACGACACTCTCACCGATCAGCCCGAAAGAGTTCTTGCGGGTGAAATAATAAGAGAGAAAATGCTTCTTCTTCTTGATAAAGAAGTGCCCCACGGCGTTGCCGTCAGCATAGAAAAGATGCGTGAGCGTTCAACGGGCAATATAATGGATGTTGAAGCGATAATATATTGCGAAAAAGATACCCATAAAGGTATCATCATCGGCAAAAAAGGCGATATGCTCAAGCGCATCTCTTCAAAAGCAAGAGTTGATATGGAAAATTTCTTTCAATGCAAAATCAACCTTCAGTGCTGGGTCAAAGTTAAAGAAGGTTGGAGAAACAGAGAAGGAATAATCCACAACTTTGGCTTGGATTGATGTCTGATTGCGATAAATGCGACAGAACGCTTTGGTTGATATTTTGAGCTGCTTTAATATATAAAGAATATTCAGTAATACACAAAATAAATATAAATTTTTCCGCTTATAACTCCTTTTGATAAGGTTAATTTATTAACGGGAGGATGATAAGAATGGAAAGAGAAAATGCCTGGCGAAAATTTTCAAAATCAGGTTTGATTGAGGATTATCTTGAATTCAGAAACTGCGTTTTGAACAGCACTGCAGGAGTAAAAATAAATGAGAATGACTACCGACGCTCTGGTGCTCAGGGTAACGGATACGGGGGAAAGTGACCGCCTTGTTACCTTGCTTACCGCCGAATACGGAGTGCTCAGAGCCTTTGCAAACAGAGCCAAAAAAATAAACAGCAAAATGCACGGCGCAACGCAGTCGCTCTGCTACGGAGATTTTTCAATCTACAAAAGCAGAGACAGCTACATAATTGACGATGCTGTTGCAAAAGAAGTATTTTTCGGTCTTCGCAGTGATATCGAAAAACTTGCTCTTTCGCAGTATTTTTGCTCCCTTGCATCCGAGCTTGTGCCTGAAATGGAGCCTGCGAGGGATTATCTGAGAGTTATTCTTAACTCAATGCATCTTCTCGAAAAGCAGAAGCGTTCAAACGATTTTATCAAAGCCGTAACAGAGCTTAAATTTATGGTATTTTCGGGATTTATGCCTGATTTGACAGCCTGCCCTCACTGCGGATTGGCAGAGGGTGAAATGGTTTTTAACATTGAAGACGGATGCATTTATTGCGCCCGCAGCGGAAAAAGAGGGGAGAGAATAAACCCCACCGTTCTTGCCGCAATGCGCTATGTGTGCTCAAGTCCTATAGAGAGAATGTATTCATTCTCGCTTCCCGCTTCGGATGAAAAGCGTTTTGCTTATTTCTGCGAGAGATTTCTGATTTCTCAGACGAGAATAAACACAAAAACGCTTGAATTTTATAAATCACTTTTTTAAACGAAAGGAAACCGTAAAATGAACACAGGATTTTTACACAAGCTGTTCGGAACAACTCCGGGCAAGGGCGTTCAGCCCAAAGAGGCTCTCGCCTACAGTATAGCCGGTTTCGGTCAGAATTTTATCTGCACCATCATCGGATCATACATAACCGTATTTATGACGGATGCTCTCCTTTTCGGCGCAGACGGTGTTACCGTTGGCAATGTAAGCGGTGCAATTGCTGTTGCAATTCTTATGCTTGCAGCCCGTATTTTTGATGCGTTCAACGACCCCATTATGGGCTCCATAGTTGATAAAACCCGCACGAAGTGGGGTAAATGCCGCCCCTATCTCAAGTGGATGGCTTTGCCCATCGGCATCATGACAATCCTCTGCTTCCTTCCCATTTTCAGCGCAGAATCGGTTTATGACGGCTCAAAAACAATCCAGACATTCGTAACAATTGCTGTTATTTATGTTATCTGGAGTGTTGTTTACACAATTGCAGACGTTCCTTACTGGGGCCTTGCAACCTGCCTTACAAACAACACAGAAACAAGAGGCAACATTCTCACAGTTGCCCGTATGTTCTGCACAGTCGGCGCAGGTATTGTTACAGTTTTCCTGCCTATGATCACAGGTGCCCTTACTGCAGAGTTCAAGTATACTGCAGATGATATCACCCTTATTATGGCAGATAAAGCAGAAGCAATTAAGAATATGGTTGCAAATCAGGGCATTACCGAACAGAAAGCAGCAGAAACATTTATCGGCACTGTTAAGGTCGGTCTTGAAACAGCCAATGCAGATATGCTCAAATGGGTTTATTTTATCGCAGCGGTTGTTCTTGTTGCAGCTGCAATTCCAATGTTCTTCTACGGATTCAAGAATACAAAGGAACGTTTCACTGCAGATGACAATCCTCCCTCATTCGGTCATAACCTCAAGCTTCTCTTCAAGAACGATCAGCTTCTTCTTATTGTTCTTTCAGGTGTTCTCGGCGGCGCAAGAATGGTTTATTCATACACCGGCGGTCTCTATTTCGCAAAATATATTCTTCAGAATGAAGGCCTCTACGGTATCATAACTCTTCTTGTTGTTCCCGGCGGCCTTGTAGCTTCGGTTCTTGTTCCCTGGATGTCAAAGAAATTCACAAAGAAATGGTCATATATTGTTGTTCACCTCTTCGGCGGTGTTGTAATGGCTGTTATGTATTTCGTTGGCTACGATGCTCCCTGGAAGATGATTGTTTGTGCAATCGGTCTTGTTCTTCTCGGCATTCCTCAGGGTGTTAACAACATCATCACCTATGCTATGATCGGTGACACAGTTGACTATCTTGAATGGAAAACAGGCGAAAGAGGCGAAGGCATCTGCTTTGCAATGCAGACCCTCATCAACAAAATCGGTATGGCAGTCGGCGCATTCATCGGCGTTCTTTCAATGAGCATTGCAGGTATCAATGCAAGAACATACGAGGTTGCAAATCCCGATGCACTCTGGGATGTTCTCATTATCTCAGGTGTTGTAAGTATGTTTGCCTGCGCAATCCCTCTCTTCTTCTACAAAATCACAGAGAAGAAACAGAGAGAAATGGTTGCTGAAATCGAAGCAAGAAAAGAAAATAAGTAAAATTTTAAATTGAGAGGTGGGCAAATGAAAAAGCAGACCGTTTATCAGGTTGTTGCCGTTGTTGTTTCGGCATTGCTTGTTTTGTTTGCCTACCTTTATGTTGCCGAAAGCGGCAGCATATTCAAAGGCACTATGGATGGAGAAACCGTCAGGTGCAAGGTTATCCGCATTACGGACACAAAAACCGAAAATGTCAGCGGCGAAAACGAGTTTGTGACCGTCAGATTCAAGGCTCAGGCGCTTAACACTTCGCTGAAGGGCAAAACTCTTGAGGTTGTTCAGGAAATGGATAAATCCTATGTTTTCTGCCCCAAACAGGTTGAACAGGGCGATGAAATTCTTGTTGAGAGCTATAAAGACGGCGCAGAAACATATTATTACTTTGGCGATTATGTGAGGATAACTCCGCTCTTGTGGCTTCTTGTTATCTTCTGCGCGCTGATAATAGTTTTCTCGAAAATGCAAGGGCTGAAAACCATTATTTCGCTCGCTTTTACCTGCCTTTCTGTTTTTGTTGTTCTTATTCCCGCAATCCTCAACGGACACAACATTTATTTCTGGTCAATAGCCGTCTGTGTTTTCATAACGGTTATGACTCTGAGCATTATCAGCGGATTCAATGTCAAATCCCTTTGCGCGGGCATAGGCTGTGTAAGCGGTGTTATGTGCGCAGGTCTGATAGTGCTCATATCCGATAAATTTCTCAATATGACAGGTCTTCTCGAGGAAGAATCAGTCTATCTTATTCAGCTTTATCCCGATAATCCCATAAACCTCAAGGCGATTATCTTTGCGATGATAATTGTCGGTGCGGTGGGTGCTGTAATGGATGTTTCGATGTCCATATCGTCATCTCTCTATGAACTCAGAATTAAATCTCCCGATATTGCTCCGAAAGAGCTTATGAAATCAGGCTTCACTATCGGCAGAGATATGATGGGCACAATGGCAAACACTCTTGTGCTCGCTTATATAGGCAGTTCGCTTACGAGCGTTTTGCTTCTTGTTGCTTATAATGCAAATATCGAACAGGTTATAAATAAGGAAATGATTGTTGCGGAAATTCTGCAGGCGCTTGCAGGAAGTTTGGGTATGCTTCTTACCCTGCCTCTGACAAGTGCGGTCTGCGCCGCAATTTACTATAAAATGAAGGGAGAGACTTCTGATGCCTCTCGTTAATATGGCTCCGCTTCTTCAAAGCGCAAGAAAAGGCGGATATGCCGTGGGCAGTTTCAGCGTTTCCAATATGGAAATGGTGCTCGGTGTGCTCAAAGCCACCCAAGAAACAAAAAGCCCCGCAATCCTTCAGATTGCAGAGGTAAGGCTCAACCATTCACCGCTTGAATTAATCGGCCCTCTTATGGTTGCCGCTGCGAAAAACAGCTCCGTGCCCGTTGCTGTGCATTTTGACCACGGAAAAACAAAAGAGAAAATAAAACAGGCTCTTGAAATTGGTTTCACAAGCGTTATGTTTGACGGCTCGCATCTTCCGTTTGAAGAAAATGCGGCAATAACCGCAGAAATCAAAAAACTCGCCGCTTCTTACAGCGCAGATTGCGAAGGCGAAATCGGTTGTGTAGGCGGCAGTGAGGACGGAAGCGAAGATATCGCAATCAACTGCACATCGCCCGCTCAGGCTCGTGAGTTTTATGAAAAAACTGGCGTTGATGCCCTCGCAGTTGCAATCGGCAATGCACACGGTAACTATAAACAAGCGCCGAAACTCCGTTTTGATATTCTTGAAGAAACCGCAAATCTTGTTGGAGCTCCGCTTGTGCTTCACGGGGGAACGGGTATTCTTCCTGAAGATTTCAAGAAATGCATAAGTCTCGGCATAAATAAAATCAACATCGCAACAGCAACCTTCGACAGCGTTGAGCAATCCGTAAGAGCCGCTTATGAAAACAAATCGATAAACGGTTATTATGATTTGCAGACCGCAGAGGTTGAAGGCGCATATCAGAATGCACTCAGACATATAGAAATTTTCGGCTGTGCAAACAAAGCCTGAAAGGATGATACAAATGAGCTATATCGAATTTGACAAAACAAAGGCACTCGATGTTATTCCCATCGGAAGAATCGCAATCGATTTCAACCCCACAGATATGAATATGCCTCTTTCAGAGAGCAGCAATTTCAACAAGTATGTAGGCGGTTCACCCGCAAATATTGCAGTTGGTCTTGCAAGGCTCGGCGCAAAATGCGGATTCATCGCAAGGGTATCCGATGACCAATTCGGCGACTATGTTGAAAACTATTTCAAGGCAGACGGTATTGATGTTTCACACGTTTTCAGATGCGAAAACGGAGAAAATCTCGGCCTTACATTCACTGAAATTCTCAGCCCCACACAGAGCAGCATTCTTATGTATCGTGAGGGTGTAGCAGACCTTCAGGTATGCGTTGACGATGTTGACGAAGAATATATCAAGAGCGCAAAGGCTGTTGTTATTTCGGGCACTGCGCTTTGTGCAAGCCCCTCAAGAGAAGCCGCTCTCAAAACTCTTTTCCTTGCAAAGAAAAACGGCGTAGTTGTTATTTTTGATATCGACTACAGAAGCTATACCTGGAAGAACAAAGACGAAATCTCGCTCTATTATTCAATCGCTGCCAAGAACAGCGACATCATTCTCGGCTCAAGAGAAGAGTTTGATCTTACCGAAGCTGTTGAAGGTGTTTGCGCAAGCGATGAAGAATCAGCGGCTCGCTGGTTCTCATACGGCAATAAGATTGTAATTATCAAGCACGGCAAGGAAGGCTCTGTTGCTTATCTTAATGACGGCTCAGCTTATAAGGTTAAGCCCTTCCCCGTAAAGATGCTCAAGGGCTTCGGCGGCGGCGACGGCTATGCATCAGCATTTATCTATTCGCTTCTCAATGGCAAAAGCGTTCCCGATGCGCTCGAATTTGCAACCGCTTCGGCATCAATGCTTGTTTCGGCTCACAGCTGCTCGGCGGCAATGCCCTCAGCTCAGGCTGTTCAGGAATTTATCGATAAAACCAAACCCACCTCAGGCGAGGTTATTGAGAAGATTAAATAAAAAAAGACGGTCGAAAGACCGTCTTTTTTTGGCCCGCCCGAAGGGATTTGAACCCCCGTTCTTCAGAATCGGAATCTGCTGCGTTATCCAACTGCGCCACGGGCGGGTATATAACCATAATATAATAACATAAAGCCTAAAAAAAATCAATCAAACTTTGTATGAATCTATATTTGTTTCATATTGCTCTTTTTATGTTGTTGTGTTATTATAATTATACCTTTATATGAAAGGGACAGCGTTATGAAAAATAAATCAACTCTGGTTTTTACCGGTGATATCGGTTTTGACCGTTATATGTACGGCAAGTGGGATGATGAGGAGCTTATTTCATCTGAAATTCTTGATTTTCTCCACAGCGCCGACCACGTTATAGCAAATGTTGAGGGCCCTGTTGCGCCCGTTGAACAGAACACAACCAAAGACGGCGTTCAGCAACTTCTTCATACGATAGACCCCGCTGCGGTGAAGGTGCTGGGCAAAATGAAAGCAGATATCTGGAATATCTGCAACAACCATATTATGGATGCAGGGGAATACGGCATTAAAAGCACCCTTGAAATCGCAAAAGAAAACAGAGTTCAGACCATCGGCGCGGGTATGAATATACACGAAGCGAGAAAACCCGTTATTCTCAACGAAGCGGGCGGAATCGGTATGTTCGGCGTCGGTTATCAGCGTGCGTGCAGAAAAGCTGATGAAAACAAGGCTGGTTGCTACAGCTGGAGTGACCTTGACGAAATTCAGAATACCATAAATGAAATCAAAAAGACTTGCCGTTGGTGCGTTGTTGTTGCCCATGCGGGTGAGGAATTCACTCCTTTGCCGTCGCCCTACACAAGAGAGCGTTACCGTTTGTATCTTGATATGGGTGCAGATATTGTTATAGGTCATCATCCTCATGTGCCGATGAATTATGAAACGGTGGGCGATAAGGTTATATTCTATTCGCTCGGCAATTTTATTTTTGTTACGGATTATCAGCGCTCACAATATAATACAGAACTTGGCTTGCTTGTGAAAGTTAATTTTACAGAGACGGAATTTTCGTGGGAGCCGATGGGGCTTGAAATTCTCAGGGGAGAAGAGCATATCGTAAAATCGCCATTGCCGAGAATTTTTGTTGATGTTCAGGAGGAAGAATTCAACCTTCTTTCGCCCCTTTCGGCAAAGATGCATATTGCCGCAACGAAACGGCAGATGACCTATCTTAACCCCGCAAGGTTCAAAAACGCAACCGAAGAAGAATGGGTGCAGCATTTTGCAGAGCCGCTCAGAACGGGCAGAGTTCCCGGCGAAACGCGTGATTTCTTTATCCTTTGCCCTCTTGCCGCAAAAGCAGATGAAGGTGAATGGAAAAAGAGCAAGCTCGAAGAAGTTAAACAGTATATCTTAGAGCAGATGTAAAAGAAAAAGGGTCGAGATTTTCTCGACCCTTTAAATGTTTTATTCAGCTACAGCTTCTTCTTTTTCATCTTCTTTGGTTTCTTCGTCTTTCTTATCGAAAGATTCGAGGTCAACCTTCTGAAGAGAAACAATGAGGTTTGTTATTGATGAAGCGAGGAATGCTCCCGCGCTTACATATATTCCCCAGCTCGGCCCGCAGGAGATAACATCCGCAAGGGTGCCTGCTTCCATCATAGCCGAAAACTGAGTGAAGAAATATGCGCTTGCAAACATCATTGCGCTCGCAATAAGGTTTGTCATAAAAAGACCCTTGCTGTTGAACTTCTTGAAGTTGAGCATAAGAAAAACAAGGCTCACAAGAAGCGAAAGAGCGGCAAGCACAACCAAAAGAAGTGAGAGCATAAAGTTCAGCGCAGTGTCGCCGATAACTGCCGAAGAAGGCGCTTTGAATATGCCTCCGATGTCGAAGTTGAGTATGTTCATAACAAGCGAAATTGCATTTATCGTGATCTTGCCGCTATCATAAAAGGGGATTGAAACGGCGATTGTGCCGAGCGGCAGAAGAAGAGTAAGAAGCGGAAGAACGCTGATGGGTATTCTTGCGATTCTCAGCTTTGTGCCGATAAATGAATATCTGAATCTTTTGATTGAATCGCGAAGCTTCGCAAAAGCAATTTCAGCTTCAGCTGCATCCTTCTCAAGTCTGTTTTCCCAGTCATAGTTTGCGATGTTAACACCGCAGTCAGGGCATTCTGCTTTAACGTTCCATATATGAAGTTTGCGGTTACATTTAGGACACTTTGCCATAAAATCACACCTTTAACGATTATATAGTTTATTTTATACGATAGCCTGAATTGTGTCAACACATTATTTCTGACCGTAGTAAGCGCCTGCACCGTGCTTTCTGAAATAATGCTTTTTCTGAATGTCTTTGCTTGCTTCCTGAGCCTGCATCATTTTGCTCAGATAAGCCATTTTGGCAACTTCTTCGAGAATTGCCGAGTTTTTTGCGGCTGAATCGCCATCTTTTCCCCAGGTGAAAGGCCCGTGTGAGCGAACGAGAACTGCGGGCACTGCATTATAATCAATATTGCCTTGCTCAAAGCATTCTGCAATAACCTTGCCCGTGTTGAGCTCATAATCGCCTTCGATTTCTTCTTTTGTGAGGTCTCTTGTGCAAGGCACTGAGCCATAAGCGAAATCTGCGTGAGTTGTGCCGTAGCAGGGGATATCGCTTGCCGCCTGAGCAAAAGAAACGGCAAATGTTGAATGAGTGTGCGCAACGCCGCCTATATCGGGAAAACGGCGGTAAAGCTCAAGATGGGTGGGTGTGTCAGACGAGGGGTTGAGTCTGCCTTCAACCTTTTCGCCGTCAAGGTTCATAACAACCATATCTTCGGGTTTCATTTTGTCATAGTCAACACCCGAGGGCTTGATAACAACGAGACCTGTTTCTTTGTCGATTTCAGAAACATTGCCCCAGGTGAAGAGCACAAGCTTATATTCAACAAGTTTCAGGTTTGCTTCGTATACTTTTTGTTTGAGATTTTCTAACATAACATTTCACCTTAAACATAAAGAGATGTAACAACGGTCGAATAAACGTGAGATGGGTTCCTGAGAAATTTGAGCTTCAACTGTTCTGCCTGCTCAAAATCGGCAGCATAAACGGTAAGCTCCATAAGATTTTCGCCTTTGTGAGTTACTCTGCAGGTTACAAAATATCCTTTTTCCGTTTTGTTTATATCAACAGTATTTTCGCTTTCGCGTTTTTCAAGAAGCTGAAGATTGAGAGCGTCTGCAACGGCTGTTTCTTTGACGGATTTCGGAATTTCCTGAGAAAGCTCATCAACAGAAAGAGCGCCCTTCGGAGTGATGTATATAAGACCGTCTGCGCTTGAAAGGTTGCCGTTGTCAATCAGTTCATCAAGCGCCTGGCTGACTTCGAAATAGTTTGCGAGCCCGTGAATCTGAAGCGCCTCAATGATTAATGTATCCTTAAGAGGTTCTTTGATTTTGTTAACCATAAAGGTTATAAGGATTTTTATCTGCGTTCTGCTGCGAAGCCCGCCGGGTTCAATTCCTTCAGAAAACGCATCGAATTCATTATTTATTGACATTTGATATCTCCCTGCGTGCTGTGAGTTCTTTGATGATTTCATCCTTTTTCTTGCCTGAGAAATCGTTGAAGAGCATGGGGATTGCGGCAAGAGCAAGGCTGATTGCGGGAATGATTGTTACCATAATGAACATACCGTCAAGGGTTCTTTCGCTCTGCTGCTGAACGGTTTCGATAAGCTTGCCGGCAGCATCACGCACTCTTTCAGGCTGAACATAGTTGAAATATTCAAGAACCTGGGTTGTGATGAAGTTTGAAATGCCTGCGGTAAGGTTGCTGATGAATGTCTGGCAAGCAAAGCAAGCGCCTTCTGCGCGTCTGCCTGTTTTCCATTCAAGGTAATCAACGCTGTCTGCGATCATAGCATATGTGATAACATTGAATATACCGAGGGGAAGACCTGCAAACACGAGCATTCCGAGGAACGCGTAGAAATTGCCGTAGCCTACGAAGTACATAATGAAATGTACCGCTGCGCCGAACAATGCGGCTGAAATATAGATTGCTTTGAGCGACATCTTTTTGCGGAGCACGGGCATAAGCACCATTGCAGCCACCATACCGATACCGATAGCAACGGTCATAACGGTCTGAACGGGGAACTTTGCTTTATAGGGGGTGAAAAGATAGTTTGCAAGGTAAGCGCCCGAGGTCTGAGCCATAAGCATTGCAGAGCCGAGAATGCTTGAGATGATAACAAGAATGAGGGGCTTGTTTTTGGTGTATGTAAGAAGGTATTCCTTGACTGTGATTTTTTCTTTCTCGTCTTCAAGTCTTTCTTTTGTTCCGAAGAAAGCAAGCCATGAAAGCGAGGTACCCGCGATTGAAATGAGAACTGCGCTGATAAGATAGCCTTTTGAAAGACCGAGAGCTTTGGTAAGGGGATCAAGAAGAAGAGTGGGAACAATGCCGCCGATTGTGCAGAAGATTCTTGCGGTTGAGAGAAGCTTGTTTCTTTCTTTTTCAAGAGGTGAAACAACAGCGCTCATACCCCAGAAGGGAACATCCTGAACGGTGAAACAAGCTGCCCAGAGAATATATGTTGCCGCTGAATAGATGAGTCTGAATGTGTAGTTTTCGGGTGTATGGTCTGCAACGGGCACCCAGAAAAGAAGAATTGTTGAAATAAGAATCATCGGCGGAGAAACGAGAAGGAATGGGCGGAGTTTGCCGAACTTTGTTTTTGTTTTGTCAACAATAATACCCATAACGGGGTCATTGAATGCATCGAAAACACGGGTGATAAGAATAATTGCGCCTGCATGGCTGAATTCAAGCTGCATTGCGTCGGTATAGAATATAAGCAGGAAGGTTGACATGAGATTATAAATCATGCTTCTGCCGAAACCTGCGGTTGAGAACGAAAGCAGTTCTTTTGTTTGAAGGTATTTCTTTTCCATTATGTGAGTTTCCTTCTTCCTTTGATATTTTTTCTTTTGTTGCGGTTGGGGTTTATGGGGTTGCCGTATCTTCCTCTGTTTATCAGCTCGGATGTGAGAAATCGTTCTTTTGTTGCGCGCATTCCGCAAACATTAGCCCAACCCTCACAGTAAAGCCGATAATAAGAGATATTTTTCTCTTTTCTCAGTTTCACAAAATACGGAGTGTTGCACCATATCACCGATGGTATGGCGATGATAAACAGCCACAAAGGGCCGAGTATCATAGTCTGAACCGTGTGCCCGTATTCGTGGATTTTGGTATCGTGTCTGGCGTCACCGATGCGGTTTTTGTTTATAAAAATAAACATTCCGAGTGAAACGCCGCCAAAGTTCTTTTTATCTATGTATGTTATCAACGCGTTATGATACAGTTCGGATTCTGCGCCCCGCAGTTTGCAAATTGAAAACATTGCAAGCCCGATGAGGTTTTGCACAATGCCGAAAGTGAATTGCCAAAGATAAAAAAGAACCGTTCTGAAAATTCTCAAAATATCACAACCGATTTTTGTACGATTAAAATAATAATATCATATTATATGTTTTTTTGCAACATAAAAATGAGGGCGAAAAACAAAGGATTCTTCGCTGAAGTCAGCGAAGAATCCGAAATTTTATTTTGCCTTTTTCTTTTTGATAATAACAAATGCAATTATGCCCGCAACAACAATTCCTGCACAGATGCATATTATGATAACCGTAGAGGGTGAATCAGAGTTTTCATCGTTGTTTTCATCGGATGAAACCTCTGAAATAAGCTCAGGAGCAGTGTCTGTGTTCGCTTTTTCAAGCGTCTGCGCGCCGAACGGGGCATCAAGCTGCTTTTCCGAGCCTTCAACCAAAACCGCGCTTTCTTCGTCTGAATAAATCCAGCCCTGCTTGCCGTTATATTCAACATATGACCAATAGGCAATACTGCTGTTTTCGGATTGAGAAATTTCATAAACGCAGGTTACGGTTGTGCCGTTTGGAATAACCGTAACGGTTTCGGATTTTTCATCGGGTTGAGTGTACATTGAAAGTCCTTCAGCTTTTGAAATTTTCAGATCGAATGCGTTTTGCATATAGCAATATTCGGAGGCGTCAGCGCTGAAAATCCAGCCGTCTGTGCCGTTATAGTTAACGTGCATCCATTTGTATTCAAGAACATTTTCGCCGCTTTTGCCTGCATCCCAATAAACATAGTCAACGCAAAGATTTGTTCCTGCAGGAACGATTTCGGCGGGCTTTTCGCTTTCGTCAAAAGCATTTCTGTAAAGCGGAAGACCGTCTTCGGCAAGAACATAAATTCCGCCTTTTTCGCCTGTTGCGGTTTTTGCTCCGTCAAGCTTTGTTTTCAGCCAGCCTTTAACGCCGTTATATTCAACATAGGCGCTGACTGAATCATAGAACTCATAAAAATATCTGAAGCTGAGAGTTGTTCCTGCGGGGATGTTTTCGGTTGTTTTTGCCGATTCGGGGTCAGGTGTTTCGGTGAGGTATGCACCGTCTGTGAGAACTTTGAGCGAGCCTGTATATCTGTCTGAATCGCTAAGAACGAAGGCGCAGTCAAAGTTGTCGGATGCGGCAAACTGATAAATATAAATCCAACCGTTTATACCGCCGTATTCGGTGTATGCCCACTGAGCACGGGCTTCGTTTTCGCAGTTGACGGCGCTGTAGTTTATAACGGTTCCGTAAGGAATGATTTCGCCCGTTTCTTCATATGCGAGAGAAGGCCCTTTGCGAAGGCGTATACCGTCTTTTGCTATAATGACAACGCTGCGTTCAGCGCCCGTTTTGAAAGCTGATTCTTTGCCGACATTTTGAACGTTTACGGTTGTTTTTTCTTGTTTGATGTATGCGTAAAAGTTGCTGTAGTATACTGCAAGATAAAGCTCGCCGTTGAATTCAAGCTCATCTGTTGCGGTGAGCTGAGTGCCCACGGGAATGTGCACGGTTAACGGGCGCAGAATGCTTCGGGTCATATCTTCGCTCCACACCGCATCATACATAACTGCGCCCGTCTCGGAAGTGACCGTCACATCAAACGGAGTGAAATATCCGAGCATTTCGGAGGCGAATGCGGGCAGTGAGCTTATGATAAAAATTACAACCGCAATAAATGCGGAAAAAATTCTTTTTTTCATTTAAAACTCTCCTTCAAGGGTGTTTTCTGTATTCTATCATATACGCAAAAACAGGTCAAGCTATATTATTAAAACATTAATATGGTTGACAATGGCAAAACTGTATGATATACTTTATCATAACTGAGAATTTAATACCTAACCTTTCCAAAGATTATGACGGAGACAGTAGCTTTTGCAAGCGCAATCCAAGTGAGGCGGAGATAGTGTGAACCCGCCGTTTGCCGCATTGGTGAATATCACTCCCGAATCGCAAACCGAACAGCACCCAAAGTGTTAAGTAGGCTTTGACGGTATCCCGCCGTTATCAGGGAGCATAAAGATCGGGTTATGCAGGTGTTTTTGATGTTCCTTGTCCCGATTAGGGTCAGGGATTATTTTTTTGTTAAAGATTATTTCGAAAATAAATCGGAGGAATGAAAAATGTACGAAAAGGTTTCGTCGAATTTTGATTTCGTTGCCAGAGAAAAAGCCGTGCTTGATTTCTGGAAAGAGAATGAGATTTTCGAAAAGAGCATTGAAGAGAGAAAGGGCTGCCCCACCTATACTTTCTATGACGGCCCTCCCACCGCTAACGGCAAGCCCCATATCGGTCACGTTCTCACCCGCGTTATCAAGGATATGATTCCCAGATACAGAACAATGAAGGGCTATATGGTTCCCAGAAAAGCAGGTTGGGATACCCACGGTCTTCCCGTTGAGCTTGAAATCGAAAAAGAGCTCGGTATCAACGGCAAGGAGCAGATTGAAAACTACGGCCTTGAACCCTTCATCGGCAGATGTAAGGAAAGCGTATGGAAATATAAAGGAATGTGGGAGGATTTCTCAGGCACAGTAGGCTTCTGGGCTGATATGGATGAACCCTATGTTACTTATCACGACAGCTATATTGAATCAATCTGGTGGTCGCTCAAAGAAATCTGGAACAAAGGTCTTCTTTATAAGGGCTTCAAGATTGTTCCTTATTGCCCCCGTTGCGGAACTCCTCTTTCGTCTCACGAGGTTGCTCAGGGCTATAAGGCAGTAAAAGAGCGCTCGGCAGTTGTTCGCTTCAAGGTTATCGGCGAAGATGCATATTTCCTTGCATGGACAACAACTCCCTGGACTCTTCCTTCAAACTGCGCTCTCTGCGTTAACCCCACTGAAACCTATTGCAAGGTCAAGGCTGCAGACGGCTACACATATTATATGGCAAAGGCTCTTCTTGACACCGTTCTCGGTTCACTTGCAGATAAAGAAAACGGCACTCCCGCATATGAAATTCTTGAAACCTACGCAGGCACAGACCTTGAAGGCAAGGAATACGAGCCTCTCTTCGAATGCGCAGGCAAGGTTGCCGAAAAGCAGAACAAGAAAGCGCATTTCGTTACCGTTGATAACTATGTAACAATGTCAGACGGTAGAGGTATCGTTCACATTGCTCCCGCATTCGGTGAAGACGACGCCAAGGTCGGCAGAGCATATGACCTTCCCTTCATTCAGTTTGTTGACGGCAAGGGTAATATGACCGAAGAAACTCCCTATGCAGGAATGTTCGTTAAGGATGCAGACCCCAAAATTCTTGTTGATCTTGACAGCGAAGGCAAGCTCTTCTCAGCACCCAAGTTTGAGCACGATTATCCTTTCTGCTGGAGATGTGACACTCCGCTTATCTATTATGCAAGAGAATCCTGGTTCATCAAGATGACCGCTGTTAAGGATAACCTTGTTAAGAATAACAACACCGTAAACTGGATTCCCGAAAGCATCGGTAAGGGCAGATTCGGCGACTGGCTTGAAAATATTCAGGATTGGGGCATCAGCCGTAACCGTTATTGGGGCACACCCCTCAACATCTGGGAATGCGAATGCGGCCACAGACATTCAATCGGTTCAATCGCAGAGCTCAAGTCAATGAGCAGCAATTGCCCCGAAAACATTGAGCTTCACAGACCGTTCATTGATGATGTAACAATCAAATGTGAAAAGTGCGGCGGCGAAATGAAGAGAGTGCCCGAAGTTATCGACTGCTGGTACGACTCAGGTGCAATGCCTTTTGCACAGCACCACTATCCGTTCGAGAATAAAGATCTCTTTGAGCAGCAGTTCCCCGCAGAATTCATCTCCGAGGCTGTTGACCAGACAAGAGGTTGGTTCTATTCACTTATGGCAATCTCAACCCTTCTCTTTGATAAGTCACCCTATAAGAACGTTATCGTTCTCGGACTTGTTCAGGATGAAAACGGTCAGAAGATGTCAAAGTCAAAGGGCAACGCTGTTGACCCCTTTGAGGCTCTCGCAAAGCACGGCGCAGACGCTATCCGCTGGTATTTCTACACTAACTCAGCTCCCTGGCTTCCCAACCGTTTCCACGATAATGCGGTTGTTGAAGGCAAGCGTAAGTTTATGGGTACTCTCTGGAACACCTACGCATTCTATGTGCTTTATGCAAACATCGATAAGTTCAACCCCACAGAGCATACTCTTGATTACGATAAGCTTTCCATTATGGATAAGTGGCTCCTTTCAAGACTTAACACTCTTATTGATACAGTTGACGGCTATCTCGATAACTATGCAATTCCCGAAGCTGCAAAGGCTCTTCAGAGCTTTGTTGACGATATGAGTAACTGGTATGTTCGCCGCGGCAGAGAACGCTATTGGGCACAGGGTCTTGAGCAGGATAAGATCAACGCTTATATGACTCTTTATACCGCACTCGTAACAGTTGTTAAGCTTGCGGCTCCCATGATTCCCTTTATGGCAGAAGATATTTATCGCAACCTTGTTTGCAATATCGATAAGAATGCTCCCATCAGCGTTCATCTTTGCGATTATCCCGTTTCAAACGCTGCTTTTGTTGATAAGGATCTTGAAGCTTCAATGGATGAAGTTCTCAACATCGTTGTTCTCGGCAGAGCTGCAAGAAACACAGCAAATATCAAGAACAGACAGCCTCTCGGCAAGATTTACGCAAGCGCAGAGAAGATTCTCGGCAAGGAATATTGCGAAATCATCGAAGATGAGCTCAACATCAAGGCTCTTGAATTCGTAACCGATTCATCAGGCTATGTTTCATATAACTTCAAGCCCCAGCTCAAGACACTCGGCCCCAAGTACGGCAAGATGCTCGGCGCAATCAGAGAATATCTCTCATCGCTTGACGGCTCGGCCGCAAAGGCAGAGCTTGATGAAAAGGGTGCTCTCACCTTCACTGCCGGCGATACCGAAATTTCACTTGCAGTTGAAGATCTTCTCATCGAAACCGTTCAGAAAGAAGGCTTCCAGGCTGAAAGCGGCAACGGTGTTACCGTTGTTCTTGACACAAACCTCACTGATGAACTCATTGAAGAAGGCTTCGTAAGAGAGCTTATCTCAAAGATTCAGACAATGCGTAAGGATGCAGGCTTTGAGGTTATGGATACAATCAAGATTTATGTGAGCGGCAATGAAAAGATTGAAGCAATCTTTGCGGCAAACAAAGAGACTGTTATGCACGATGTTCTGGCAACAGATATCATCGCTTCAGTTGGCGGCTCATACACCAAGGATTGGGATATCAACGGCGAAAAGGTAACCCTCGGCGTTGAGAAGAACTGAATAAAATAATCAACGCCCCGTGATATAAAGTCACGGGGCGTTGTTGTTTTATTTTTTGATGAAACCTTCTGATGCCAAAAGATCGTTTTCTGTCATTTTCATTGACAATGGAGTGTTTGCGCTTGTAAGACCTGCTGAATATAATTCACTATAAGCTTCAGGTTTATCAACGTTCTTAACTTCAAGAGTAATGGTGAAATAGTTCGCACTTTCATTATAAGTTAAAGAACAACAGTCGAGTGATGTGTATGTTGCAAACTGAGCTTCTGCCTGAGATTTTAATTCAGCTTTCTGAGAATCTGTGTATCCCTCAATAGGAATATACATGGTTTTTGGTGGGTGTTTTTGTATTTCAACAGCAATTTATCTACTTGCATTGCAAACGAATATATGGTATATTCTTAGTATATTTATTTTCGAGGTGGAATAATGAAAAAGTTTATCAGCGTTTTACTTTCAACAATTATTCTCGTTTCATCGCTCACAATCGGATTTACTGCTTTTGCAGCAGAAGATGAAACAAAATTTTTCGTTGCCTCCGATTTGCATTATAATATCCCTTCGGAAGAGCTTGAAACCATAATCGAAGGCGAAGAAATTTATTGGTATGCAAACCGCAGAGCAGCAATGGAAGAAGAGAGCGGATTTATCATTGATGAATTCCTCAAACAGTGCGCCGAATCGGATGATTGTGAATTTGTTCTTATCTCAGGCGACCTTGTTGATAACGGCAAATCAATTCATCAGGAGCACGTTGACCTCGCCGCAAAGCTTGAGAAATTCGAGCAGGAATCGGGCAAGCCCGTTTATGTTGTTCCCGGTAACCACGATTACGGCGTTGACTGCGAAACAAACCTTGATGATTTTGTGAGAGTTTATAATCACTTCGGTTTTGATGAAGCTCTTGAAACTCTTGAAGGCACCGCTTCATACACCGCAGACCTTAACGATGATTACAGACTTATAGCTCTTGACAGCAACGATCCTTCAAAATCAACAGAAGACGGTATGTCGGCTGAAAAGCTTTCATGGGTAAAAGAGCAGGCTGATAAAGCAAAGGCAGACGGCAAATATCCCGTTCTTATGATGCATCATAACCTTCTTGACCATCTTCCTCTTCAGAGACTTCTCAGCAGAAACTTCATCGTAAGATTCCATTATACAACCGCAACTCTCTTTGCTGATTGGGGCATCAAGCTTGTGTTCACAGGTCACGAGCATTGCAGCGATGCCGCAACATACACAAGCCCCTCGGGCAATGTAATCTATGATTTCGCAACAACCGCTCTCACAATGTATCCTCTTGAATACAGAGCATTCAGCGTTACAGATGAAGAAATCAAATATGAATCAAGAGCGATTGATTCAATTGATACCGATGCGCTTACCGCAACAATCCCGGGATACACTCAGGATCAGATTGACCTTATGAACGAAGGTCTCAACGATTACGCAAAGGGCTTCCTTAAAGCGGGCGTTCAGTACCGTCTCGGCAAGGGCTTCAAAATGGAAGAAATGGGAATTCCTGAAGATGCATTCTACTATGGACTTGTTGATACCGCGGTCGGCGGTCTTGTTAAAATTCTTGAAGATCCCATTTACGGCGAGGGCGGAATTCAGCAGCTCGCTGCAGAGTATAACATCGATATTCCCGACAGCGATTTTGAAAACGGCTGGGATATTGTAACGGATCTTGTTGCGTGGCATTATGCGGGCAGTGAGCCCTATGATATTTACAGCAAAGATATTTCAATCTTCCTTCGCCTTGTTGCGCTTCTCCTCAAGGATGATCTTGCAACGGTAAGCGATGAAGTGTTCTTTGCGGCAGCAAATAAGCTTTTCTCATATCTCGGCACCGATTCAATCGTGAGAGATATCACAAAGCTCGGCACATCCGTTTTCGGCGGTGTTACCTCGGCTGAATATTTCCTTCTTGCCCTTGTTTCACCCCTTATCAGCGCTTTTGTTGCCGATGATGACGGCGTTGACGATAACAACGGCACAATTCCCGGTTACGGCACTGTTAACGCACAGAGCAGAATAAGCAATGTTTTTGAAAATATAATCGACATATTCAAAGATGTTATCGCAGCATTTGTTGATATGGTAACAATTCTTTCAAAAATCTTTGTGGCATAAAAAATTCAGGGTACCAATCGGTACCCTGTTTTTTAACTGAATTTTATTCCCGAAATGTCTCTGATTTCTTTCATAACCCTGCTTACCTGCAAGGCTCTTTCTCTGACCGTTTCATAATAAGGGTCATCGGGGTTTTCAATGAATTTTTCAAAGGTTTCGGCCTCATAGCCCATAAGCTTTTCTTTTGGCACATCGCCGATGATTTCGGTTATGTTGCCTTTGTTATCAATCAGCTTCATATTGATAAGCTTTGAGATTGATTCAACGGTTATTGTTCCCTCATCGCCGAAAATTTGCGAGCCGAGCCTGTCCTGACCGAGTTTTGAATAAGTGAAATTAACCAGCTTATCGTCATAAAGCAAACCCGCATTTCCGCTGCCGTCTGCACCGCTTTCCATAAAGTGTGCGCAGGCGGTTATTTTTTTCGGAAGACCGAAAAGGTCAAGGGCGGGGTATACGCAGTATATTCCCAAATCCATCAGGCAGCCCGTTGCAAGAGCGGGATTAAAAATATTCGGCAATTCACCGCGAAGATATGCGGGATATTTTGATGAAAGCTGAGAAAAATCAAAATGCACGCTCGTTATTTTGCCGATTTTTTCGATTGCATTTCTGAGAAGCTCTCTTGCGGGGTTGAACATATACATTATCGCTTCAATATAGATAAGCCCGTTTTCTTTTGCAAGCGACTGAAGCTCTTCAAGTTCTTCAGGTTCAACGGTTATCGGTTTTTCGCAGATAACGTGTTTTTTGCTCTGAAGCATCAGCTTTGTCTGCTCATAATGAAGGCGGTTGGGGCTTGCGATATAAACCGCATCAAAATCGCCTTTTGAAAATTCGTTTATATCGGTATAAACTTTATCAATCCCGTTTTCAGATGCAAATTTGTTGCCGCTTTCTTCTGTTCTGGAAAAAACCGCAACAAAATCGGAATCGCAGAGCATTCTTGCGCCGTCGATGAAGGATTTCGCAATCCATCCCGTGCCAATAACTCCGTATCGCATATCAAAGCTCCTTTGCCATAACAGTGCCGCTGCTCTTGAAGCTGGTTATGATTTTAAAGCCGTTTTTCTTATAGAAATTGATGCCTCTTGTGTTGCTTGTGCCAACAACGAGCATAATTGATTTTGCGCCGTTTGATTTCATATGCTCCGTGAGAGTTGAAATCATTTTTGAGCCGTTTCCATTGCCTCTGAAGGGCGCATTTATATCAATGTGAAGATGAGCGGGGTATTTGAGAGAGAAAACACCGTGAGCGATGATTTCGGCAACGGCGTCTTTATAATATCCCATACCGAGACCGCGCACAACTTTGAGATAAGGCTTGAACTGTTTGAGATATGTTTTGAAATTCATTGCGCCGAAAACATAGCCCTGAGCAACATCGTTTTCATCAACAAGAACAAAAACATTTTCGGGCTCCTGTTCAATATAATAGTTGCAGAAGGTGTAGAGGATGAAGTCGCGCATTACGGGGTCTGTGAGAGCTGTTTTGGGAGCGGTGTTAAGGCACACCTGCTGAACATTTTCGCGGTATTTGGGTTCATATTTTTTTACGGTTACCATAATTTATCCTCCGATTTCAATAATAAATTCTCTTTCTCCGCTGAACGGAGTTTTTTCTCCGTTATATTCAAAAACAGAGTTGATACGCGGGTCGGCAAAAACCTTAACGGTTGCCTTGTTGCCTTCTTTTTTGTATTCAACGCTGATTTTGCCGTTTTGGGTTGTTATATGACCTTTTGCGCTGTTCATTCCGTCAACAAAGCGGGGAGAAATGATAACTTTTTCGTAACCCGCACCATCGGCAGGCTGACGGATACCGAGAAGATACATAAAGAGATATTTTGTGACTGCACCAAACATCGGATGGTTACGTGAATCTCTGCCGCTCCAGTTTTCCCAGAGAGTTGTTGCGCCGTTGTTTTTCATATATGCAAACGAAACTTCTTTGTCGTTTGAAAGAAGATCAAATGCAAGCTGATTTTCGTTTATCTCAAACAAATAGCCTATAAGAGCTTCTGTTGCGATGATGCCCGTATCAAGCATACCGATATGTTTATAGTATTTAACAAGCTCTTCGTTGCCCTCTTGGCTTGCAAGACCTGCGTTGAATGCGAGCACTGATGCGCCCTGAACACCCATGCAATAGTGATGACACCAGGGATTGTAATAGGCAATCATAAGCGATCTGCGCGATTTTTCAATTCTTTCATCAAGATGAGCAACTGCGCTTTGCTTGCCGAGAATTTCTGCAGCTTCGATTGTCTGCATCATAAATCTGGTGTAAAGAGCGGTGTTTACAAATGTTTCGGGAAGAACAACTCTGCCCGGTGCGCACCAATCGCCGAGGCACCAGCCGTTATCCTCTTCACGCCATACAAGGCCGTTTTCGCTTCTGCTTTCAAGATAATCAAGGAAGTGAAGCATCATCGGGAAGAATTCTTCAAGAAGAGCCTTATCGGCATACATTTTATAGAATTTAACTGGAACTTCAATCATTGCGCCGCCCCAGCCTGAAGGGCCACCGCCACCGCCCATAAGGGGCGCTGTGTGAGGAATATGGCCCGTTTTTCTGCACTGGCTGTCTGCAATATCATAGAGCCATTTGCGATAGAATTCGCGGCTGTCAAGCATCATCATTGCTGTTTCCGCGCAAAGCTGACCGTCGCCCGTATATCCGAGTCTTTCTCTGTGGGGGCAGTCTGAAGGAACGCCGCTGTGCATATTGCAAAGCTGAGTTCTGATATAGGCTTCATAAAGCCAGTTGAGATTCTCGTTGTCGCTTTCGAATGAGGATGTTACGGGGCAATCCGAATGAACAACATCAACTCTTACGGGCACTGCATCGCCTTCAATTTTGAAATATCTGAAGCCGTGCCAGGTGAAATGGGGGATGTATTCACGGTCTTCGCCGTCGGTTATAAAAACATCTGTCTGATAGCCTTCTTCAAACTTCATTCCGTACCACTCGCGGGTATCATGAATTTCTTCGGCGTAGCTGACGGTTATTTTTTTGCCTTTTTCGGGGCATTTTATAACCGCATAGCCAACAGTGTTTTCGCTCACTTCATAGAGCTTGGTTTTGCCGTCATCTTCCAGAAGAACGGGCTCAAGAGTGCGCACAGCCTTATCTGCGGGTGAAAACTGAATAAAGAATTCGCTTTCGGGCGCGGGAATAACCGTGCTTTTTTCAAAATCGCCGTCTTTCGGAAGAAGATTATAATCGTGAGTTTCGCCGTAATAAAGATTGTTATCGGTGATGAAACCTTTATAGGCAAGCGTTGTTTCATCGCAAAGAACGTCGTCGCTTTCTTTTTCTATTATGTAGCAAAGCTTCGGCGTTCCGAAAACAACATTGCCTTCAGCCATTCGTTTATTCTGATTATAATAGCCGTTGCCGAGCATAACCGCAAGAGTGTTTTCACCGTCTGAAAGATATTCGGAGATATCGTATTTCAGGCAGTAAATACGGTATGCCGCTTCGTCATAAATCGGGAAAATAAGCGCCGCTGTGTTTCTTGCGCTGTAGTTTGTTGCGTTGGGAACAAGAAGGTCGCCGCTTACCTTTTTGCCGTTTATAAAGAGCTTAAAATAGCCGAGGCCGCATATCATGATTTCAGCTTTTTCGCCTTTGACTGCAGTGAATGTTTTTTTGAAAACGGGTGCGTCGCTGCCCGTGCATTCTATCCATTTTGCGCTTTTGAAAATCTGTTCACTTTTCATATTTCCATCTCCGTAAGTTCTGTAAGTCTTGCGTTCATCTGCTCCCATTCATCCATAACGGTAAGCTGATAATCGGTAAGCTCTTCAAGCTTGTTGGTGAGCGATATCACTGTTTCGTAATCTGCCGAAATTTCGGGCGTTGAGAGTTGGCTGTTAATCTCTGATATCTCTTCATCAAGGCGTTCAATTTCTTCTTCGCTTCGCTT
>JAZLBI010000039.1:0-3904 GCA_045613625.1 Acutalibacteraceae bacterium
GACTGGCGACTTGACCCTATGGAAACCGCAGATGAATTCAACTCATACATCAAAGATATCAAAAAATCAACAGGTTGTGACAAGGTCGGCATTTCAGCAACTTGCCTCGGCACAAACATAGTTATGGCTTATGTTGCAAAATACGGCGTTGAAGATATTCAGGGCATCGCGATGGACGGAAGCGTTGTTGGCGGTGCAGAAATTCTGAGCGAGGTTATTTGCGCAAAATTTGACATTGCTCCTCCTGCCCTTATGAGAATTCTGCGTGACGTTGAAGGCCTCGGTATGTTCAGCATTGACGAATTCATATTTGAAACCATCGATATGCTCGTTCAGACAGGTCTTCTTGAAGGCGTGATAAGCACAACAGAAAACCTTCTTTATGACAAGCTTGTTGAAGGTGTAACATCCGCTCTTGCAACTTCAACATTCTACACATGGCCAAACTATTGGGCTTGTGTTTCGCCTGAAGATTATGAATCCGCAAAATATTATGTTTTCGGCGAAGAAGGCAGCGAAAAAAGAATTAAATATGCAGGGCTTATCAATAAACTTGATAATTACGACCGTGAGGTTCGTCAGCGTGTTCCCGAACTCATTCAAAAAATCAAAGACGGCGGAGCAAACTTCGGCGTTATTTCAAAATACGGATTCCAGATAATCCCCATCTGCGCAACTTCAGATCAAATTTCAGATCAGTTTGCAACTGTTAAACGTTCGTCGTTCGGCGCAACAACATCAAGTGTATATGAAACACTTTCAGACGAATATATCGCACAAAGAACATCGGAAGGTAAAGCCAAGTATATTTCACCCGATAAACTCATTGATGCTTCTACCTGTTTGTATCCCGACAACACATGGTTCATCAAGGGTTCAAGCCATTCCAACTGGAGTTGCTATGAGCTTAAAATAATGTATGATATAGCAACCGCAGATAAACAGCTTACAGTTGATGATTTGCCGTACACTCAGTTTATGGTATATGACACAAAAACCGATTATCTTGAACCTATGACAGAAGAAAATTGCCACACCGAAAACTGGAACGCTAACCCCGATGTATATCAGCCGGATTCTCTTCTTGACAAAATCAAAGTAGCGATTAACTCGTTTATACGCTGGTTCAAGCTTTTCATTGAATTCATCTCAGAAAAAATTGCAACCGCATAAAAATCAAATCCCGTACGGTTTCATACCGCACGGGATTTTGTGTTATTAGGATAATAAAAGAGTTAAATTATTTGAACTTGAACAGCTCTTCATATATTATTTCTAATTCACTCACTGAATAACTTTATTATAAATCAAAATATGGTGTATCTTCGAACCCTTTGTTTCTTAATCTTTTTACGATTTCATCAAGATATTTTTTAAACAATTTTTTAAACCAAATTTTATTACCAAACACTTTTACAAGTTTCGGACTAAATGCATAATATAAACTTATAAACGCTCTACCTAAAAAGCTTTTTGACATAACTTTGTCACGATACCGTCTCAGAATCCAAACAGATGAACAATCATAATTTCCATACACACACGTTGCAATATAACAACCTTTCTTTTTGCCAGATTTAGAGTTTGATGTTTCTCTGTAAAGGGAAGCTAAATCTCCCAATTCTTTTACACTTTCAGGAAGCTGTTCTACAACCTCTTGTGTTTTTTCAGGTTCGCTAAAATGATGAATCCTGTTCATAGGCAAACTTTTAATAGTTTCTGAAATTCTGTTCCTTATATAATCTTGATTTATCCCGTAAGAAGTCCATAATTTAACAATTGGAAGACCAGCTTCTTCACATATTTTACGAACCTTTTCATCTCGTTCTTTTCTATCACTGTTTAGATGTGTTGAATCATTTATTTCAATTATCAATTTCGGGCTATACTCTGCATCTGTAACTAAAAAATCAACATTTCTAAACAACTCGTTATGAAATCGTGAGCCATCGGTTTTGTTTATTATAGATGCTAAATTGATTTGAGGAAACACACAGAAACCTTCAGGAACCGATACTTTAATTGCATCATAAAATCCCTGTTCTGACTTACTGATTAAAACTTTTTTTGTATCATACAGAAATTTGTCACTTGATTTGACAGAATCATTCGAAGAACAGGTTTCTGAAGAATAATGCCATTTACCGCATATATTACACTTTATTATTTCGCCGTTTTCTCTTTTTGCATTGCAAGAACGACAAAGCGAATATTTTCCGCTTTCGGAACCACAAACACTACACTTCATAACCCTAATCCCCTTTTTAAGAGATACAATAATAAACAAAAGCCTCTGCTGTTAATTTGCAGAGGCTTTTGTTCTGGTGCCGATGGCGGGGGTCGAACCCGCACGGTATCGCTACCAACGGATTTTGAGTCCGTCACGTCTGCCAATTCCATCACATCGGCAAATCAGCTTTTCTATTATATCCTAAGCGAACTCAAAAATCAAGTGTTTATTTTATTGTTTTTTTATTCTTCTAAAAATAAATATTGCAGCGATGAGCACAGCCATACCAACAGCAAACAAAACAAGCATTTCAAGCCATGACACTGTCGAAGCAACAAAAATCGCCGTTGATCCGTCAGCTCCGCCGATTATAGCAACAGAGGATGCAGGCGAAACAGCATAAATAAGCTGAATCAGAAACAACACAGAAAAAACAATCAGAATAACAGAAGTTATAACAAGACACACCGCAATAATAACAAGCCATGTTCTGCGGCTTTTGTTGTTTCTTTCCGCTATCATTGAATTGAGATTTTCAAGCTTGTTGCTGATTTTTTCAAGTTCTGTTTTTGTGTTGTTCTCTTCAACTCTTTCACCCAGAAGCCTGCTGACAGGAACTTCAAACACTTCTGAAAGTTTAATCAGCATTTCCGAATCGGGAACGGATAAATTCTGCTCCCATTTTGAAACGGTCTGCCTGACAACATTGAGCTTGAGCGCGAGTTCTTCCTGAGACATACCTTTTTCTTTTCTTAAAATCTTTATGTTTTCGCTGAGCATAAATCCGCCTCCCGATAAAGAATTATAGCATAAATCCCCCGTTGCGGCAAGCAACTGAAATTAACATCACAAAAAACGGTGCCTCAGACGAGACACCGTTCAAGTTTTTATTTATCTGCCGGGAGTTGCCGATGTTTTAAGCGTAACATCGTGGTAACCACCCTCAACAATGCTTGTTGCCGAAACAACGGTAAGCTTTGCATCCCTCTGAAGATCGGGAATGGTAAGAACACCTACATTGCACATTGTTGACTTAACCTTATAAAGGCTCTTTGCAACGTTATCGCTGAGTGAACCCGCATAGGTAACATATGAGTCAACGCCTTCTTCAAAGCTGAGCTTTGTTTTGCCGCCGAGGTCATATCTCTGCCAGTTTCTTGCTCTGTTGGAGCCTTCACCCCAATATTCTTTAACGTAAACGCCGTTAACAAGAAGCTTATTTGTGGGGCTTTCGTCGAATCTTGCAAAGTATCTGCCGAGCATAAGGAAATCTGCGCCCATTGCAAGAGCGAGAGTCATATGATAATCATGAACAATACCGCCGTCTGAGCAAATGGGAACATAAATGCCTGTTTCTGCAAAGTATTCATCTCTTGCTGCAGCAACTTCAATAAGAGCTGTTGCCTGACCTCTGCCTATACCCTTTGTTTCACGGGTGATACAGATTGAACCGCCGCCGATACCGACCTTAATGAAGTCTGCACCCGCTTTTGCAAGGAAACGGAAACCGTCACGGTCTACAACATTACCTGCGCCAACCTTAACCTTATCGCCGTATTTCTCACGGATGAAAGCAAGAGTCTGTTCCTGCCATACTGTATAACCTTCTGATGAGTCGATGCAAAGAACATCTGCGCCTGCTTCAACAAGAGCGGGAACTCTCTTTTCATAGTC
>JAZLBI010000040.1:0-11048 GCA_045613625.1 Acutalibacteraceae bacterium
CACGCCAACAACTTCTTCTTTTGCAACAAGACCGAGCACGGTTGCAACCGCTGCCTGCCAGCTGTCAAAGCCGAGAGGAATAAATAAGTTTGCAATAATCTCGCCCACAAGATTGAGAATTGATTTTGCATCGGTATCGCCGATATAATGAATTCCGCCGTCAAGGGTAAGGCTGTTAAGAGTCCAGATAACAACGCTTGCGGCAAAAATAACCGTTCCCGCTCTCTTGATAAAGCTCCAGCCTCTTTCCCAGGTTGTTCTGAGAACATTGCTTGCAAGAGGCGCGTGATACGCAGGAAGCTCCATAACAAACGGCGAAGGCTCGCTGGCAAGTGATTTGAATTTTTTGAGAATAATTCCCGACACGATAACAGCCGCAATTCCTATGAAATAAGCCGCTGTCGCAACCCAGGGAGAGCCGCCGAAAATCGCCGCCGCAATAAAACCGACTATCGGCATTTTGGCACCGCAAGGCACAAATGCTGTTGTCATAATTGTTATCTTACGGTCACGCTCGTTTTCGATTGTGCGCGAAGCCATAATTCCGGGAACACTGCAGCCCGATGCAACAAGCAGAGGAATGAAGCTTTTTCCAGAAAGACCGAAATGATGAAAAATTTTATCCATTATGAACGCAACTCGGCTCATATATCCGCAGTCCTCAAGAATTGAGAGAAGCATAAAGAGAACCAGCATTTGCGGAACAAAACCGAGAACCGAACCCACGCCGCCGACTATGCCGTCCATAATCAAGCTGTAAAGCCACTCGGCAACAACAGGAACTCCGTCTTTCAAAAGAACCATATCAAGAAGCTCGGGAATACTGCTGAAGTTTGCAAGGAAAGACGCTCCGAAAAATTCGGGATCAAGGTTTTTGAACGAGCCGAAAAGACCGTCGTTCATAAATGTTGTTGACCATTCGCCGACCGTTCCGATTGAAAGGGTATAAACAACAAACATAATCAACGCAAAAAACGGAAGGGCAAGAAAACGGTTTGTTGCAATTTTATCTATTTTATCTGAAACGGTAAGCTTGCCTGCGTGCTTTTTCTTGCAGCAATCTTTTATGAAGCCCGTTATGTAAACATACCTTTCGTTTGTGATGATGCTTTCGGCATCGTCATCAAGCTCTGCTTCAAGCTTTTTGATATCACTTTCTATATGTTCAAGAATTCTGCTGTCAAGATTGAGCTGTTCAAGAACTTTTTCATCTCTCTCAAAAATCTTGACGGCATACCATCTCTGCTGCTCTTCGGGCATATGATGAACTGCCGCTTCTTCAATATGAGCAAGTGTATGCTCAACAGTGCCGCAAAAAATATGTTTCGGAACTTTTCTGCCTTCTTTCGCCGCTTCGATTGCCGCATCGGCAGCTTCTTCAATCCCCGTGCCTTTAAGTGCAGAAATTTCAACAACCTTGCAGCCGAGAATCTTCGAAAGAGCCTGAATATCAATCTTATCGCCGTTTTTTCTGACAATATCCATCATATTGATGGCACAAACAACGGGAATACCGATTTCAATAAGCTGAGTTGTGAGATAAAGATTTCTTTCAATGTTTGTTCCGTCGATTATATTAAGAATAACATCGGGGTTTTCGCCGATAAGATAATTTCTCGCAACAACTTCTTCAAGTGTGTATGGTGACAAAGAATATATACCGGGAAGATCTGTGAGAATCACATCGCTGTTCTTTTTAAGCTTGCCTTCCTTCTTTTCAACGGTAACCCCCGGCCAGTTGCCAACATACTGATTCGAGCCCGTGAGAGCATTGAACAGCGTTGTTTTGCCGCAATTCGGGTTGCCTGCAAGCGCAATTTTTAATTTCATTGGTTTCCGCCTTTCTTAGTTAGCATCCGCTAACTCAAACTCCGAAAAAACAGGGATTTGCATCCCTTTTTTATTCAACCTCAATCAGCTCTGCATCAGCTTTTCTGATTGAAAGCTCATATCCGCGAACATACAGCTCAAGCGGGTCGCCGAGAGGAGCCGCTTTTCTGATATATATTTCAACGCCTTTGGTGATGCCCATATCCATTATTCTGCGTTTAAGAGCACCCTCACCGTGGATTTTAACAACTTTTGCCATTGAACCGATTTTTATATCTCTGAGCGTTTTCATCATATCTTCTCCTTCCGCTCTCAATATAGAGTTAGCCTTCGCTAACTATCCACAATTTTACACTTCATTGTTCAAAATGTCAACTGTTTTTTCATCAAAAAAAATCAAATAACAGAATTTTGTAGGAATCCACAATCAGTCAGTTTTGACCAATCGGTTGCGTTTGTAAAAAAACGCCAAAACGGAGCAGCCGCAGCTGCTCCGTTTATTGGTTATTCGAAATTACAAATAATTTTATCTCCGTCTGCCGTAAGCTTAACAGCCTTAACGGGATTCTCATAGCTGTTAACAATTTTTTCTGTTATAACATCCTCAACATTTCTGCGGATGGTGTTGCGAAGGTCTCTTGCGCCTCTCGGGCCGTCAACCGAAAGGCGGGCAATAGTGCTCACAGCCTCGTTATCCCATGTGAAGCTTATTCCCTTATCAATCATTGGGTCAACAAGCTCTTTGAGCATCAGCACTGCAATTTCCTCATAATTTTCCTGAGTAAGGTCATTGAAAACAACAACCTCGTCAACTCTGCCGATAAATTCGGGTCTGAGGAACTCATTGAGAGCCTTCATCGCTCTTTCTTTCGAAGCCTCACTCTTTGTTTTTGCAAAGCCGAGAGCGCCTGAGCCTCTGTTGCTGCCCGCATTTGATGTCATAACAATAACCGTGTTTTCAAAGCTCACGTTTCTGCCCTGAGCATCAGTTATTCTTCCTTCATCGAGAATCTGAAGAAGGATATTCATAACATCGGGATGCGCTTTTTCGATTTCATCAAAAAGCACAACCGAATAGGGTTTGCGGCGCACTTTTTCCGTAAGCTGCCCCGCTTCATCATAACCTACATATCCCGGAGGCGAGCCTATGATTCTTGAAACGGAATGCTTTTCCATAAACTCGCTCATATCAAGTCTGATAAGCGTTTCTGGAGTTTCAAAAAGCTCTTTTGCAAGAAGCTTCACAAGCTCGGTTTTACCAACACCCGTAGGCCCTACAAAAATGAAAGATGCGGGGCGTCTTCTGGGATTTATCTGCACTCTGCCTCGTCTTACTGCAGCGCTGACAAGTGAAATTGCTTCATCCTGACCGATAATTCCCGCTTTCAGATTATCTTCAAGCGCCGAAAGTCGGCGAAGGTCGCTTTCAATTACCTTGCTTGCGGGGATACCCGTCCAGAGTTGAATAACTCTTGCAAGGTCATCTTCAGTAACATTGTTATCAGCCGCAAGCTCTTCGAGCTTTTTGACCTCTTCTTTTTTCTGAATGATTTCTGCCTTGATTTTTGCAATTTCTTCGTAATCTGCCTCGGTTTCTTCCATAAGCTCCGCTTCGTGAGCTTCCATATCCGCAAGCTCTGCCGATGCAATTTCAAAATTGCTTATATTCTTGTTGCGAAGGTTTGCGCAGGTGCAGGCTTCGTCAAGAAGGTCGATTGCCTTATCGGGCAAGAATCTGTCGTTGATATATCTTTCGGAAAGAACAACCGCTTTTTCAATCAGTGTATCGGTAACCTTTACTCTGTGGAAATCTTCGTAATAATCCTTGATTCCCTGAAGCATTTCTGTTGTTTGCTCAATTGAAGGTTCTTCAACACGGATAGGCTGAAGTCTGCGCTCAAGAGCGGCATCCTTTTCGATATATTTTCTGTATTCGGTGAATGTTGTTGCGCCGATAATCTGAATTTCTCCTCTTGAAAGAGAAGGTTTAAGGATGTTTGCGGCATTCATCGAGCCTTCTGCATCGCCCGTGCCCACAAGCGAATGAACCTCATCGATGAAGAGGATGATGTTGCCTTCACTGCGCACCTCTTCAACAAGCCCCTTGATTCGGCTTTCGAACTGACCTCTGAACTGAGTTCCCGCAACGAGAGCGGCAAGGTCAAGCATATGAATTTCTTTATCTTTGAGCTTTGCGGGAACATCGCCGTTTGAAATTTTGAGTGCAAGACCTTCTGCAATTGCGGTTTTACCTACACCGGGTTCACCGATAAAGCAAGGATTGTTCTTCTGTCTTCTGCAAAGAATCTGAATTGCTCTGTAAATCTCGTTTTCTCTGCCGATAATGCGGTCAACCTTGCCCGATTTTGCCTTTGCGGTAAGGTCGGTGCAGAACTGGCTGAGATACTTGCGCTTTTTCTCGCCCGCATCCTTATCCTTATTTTTTCTGCCGCCCCATTTTTTCTTTTTCTCTTCTTTTGTTTCGGATGAATCTGAAGCTGTTTTTTCTTCACCGTTTGAATTCTGGCTCATTGCGCCGAAATTCTGAAGGAAAGGCATTGTTCCCGCTCCGCCGGGTTCAAAACCGTCTTCGCCGAACATCGCTTCAAACTGCTCGCTTACCTCTTCAAGCTCATCCTCGGAGATGCCCATGCTCTGCATTATCTGCTTAACGGGGCCGATATTCATTTCCATCGCACACTTGATGCAAAGGCCCTCCTGAGTTGTGTTTTCGCCCTCAACCTTTGTTACGAAAAACATTGCGGGGCGTTTTTTACATTTTGAACATAAAACCTGTTTCATTAACTGATATCCTCTTTATTTTGAGTTTTTCTTTTCTTTTACCTGACGGAAGACACCGGGCAGATAGCTGAGAAATGCAACGATTGTAAGAATAACGCTGATGCCGACAAGCACGAGCATAACCGTTGCGGAAAGTGTGAACACATTGCCGAGAATGCCGATATCAGGGCCAAAAGCCATAACAACACACATTATGCTGTAGAACGCAAAGGTTGCTATCTTGCCGGGCATTTCAGCTGCAACGGGCTTGATTCCGAGAGCAATCATTGCCGCACCGCCAACAACCATAACAGCTTCCTTGATGATGAAAACAAGGAAAACCCAGCTGAATGCCTTAACAATTTCATCGGAGCTGTTTCTGAAAGTCAGATAGAACATAATTGCAATTGTCATCTGCGAAAGTTTATCTGCAATGGGGTCAAGAAGCTTGCCGAGAGCACTTATCTGGTTGAATTTGCGGGCAATCTTGCCGTCAAAGAAATCAGTAAGACCCGAAATCGCAAGCACGATAACCGCCCAGAGATATTCGCCGTCATTAAAAAGCACGGCAAAAACGGGAATAAGAGCTATTCTTATAACCGAAAGAAGATTGGGAACTGTTAAACATCCCGTAAAATATTCTTTTAAAATTGCTTTCATGTTTTCTTCCTCCTTATTTTAAAAACTCAACTATGCATTGCCACACATTTTGTTGAATATATGTATTTTCAACTGCGTTTATAAAATCTTCCGAAATAACAATCATTGTTGCGAAGCCGAGAACAGCACTCATAAGCAAAACCGCAAACACGCCTTTTATTCCGCCGAGCACACCGCCGAAAAGCTTATTGAAAGATTTAAGAACAGGCAGCTTGAATATTTTGCTGATAAATGAAACCGCAATTGACAAAACGAAATTACAAACTAAATATAAAACAAAGAATGCCACAATTTTCACAGCAGGGATTATCGCAAATTCTTTAATTGCGGAATAAATCTGAGGCACAGCTTTTTCCATAGCTTCAAGAGTAATTTCACCCGAAATAACCGATTCAATACTGAAGCCTGCATATTCAGCCGCATTGACTATATAAGCGGGTAATGCATCTATCGCATCCTGAATATTGCCGTTCATATTGAACGATAAAACATTGGCAATGGAATTTGTTGCCGCTTGCCTTATCATATTCTCTTCAACCCACAAAGCAACAGGCTCGCAAAGTTCTCTTGCGACGAAAATACTCAATACGGTTGCAACAATTGAGAGCGCCATTTTGACAAAGCCTTTTTTTCGCCCGTCAAATATAAATATCAGAAGTATAACAATTAACGCCGCATCAATTATAAGCGAAAGATAATTCATCTCACCGCCCCCTTAATATTGGCACAGGCGTCCGCTTTCAACCGAATAAAGAGTTCCCGAACACCAAAAAATATCTGCTGCAGGATGCTCTGTTTCAATTGTTTCGGTTTCTTTGCCGCTTGAATTATAAACAGCAATCTCATTTCCGCTTACAACAGCGGTTTTTCCGCTGTTTGTTGCAATGATATCGGGCTTACCGTCAAGGGTGAGCGTGAAGCTTCTTTCACCGCTTTTTGAAATTCTTACAACAGCTGTTTTTGAGCCGCCGAATTCCTCGTGGCATATAACCGTGTTGCCCGCACCGTCATAAGAAACGGAAATTATGCTGTCCTCCGAATAAACAATTTCATCAAGTGTATCGCCTTTTTTATCGAGCACGATTGTTTTGTTATCGCCCGTTACGATGATTTTGTTTGAATCGGTATAAATAACATTGAGAAACAGCGTTCCTCTGTACATAAGGTCTGCAACAGGGTCAGATGAACCTGTATTGAAAAGCAGAACTCTCGTGTATATCTCGGCATTTTTTGTTCCTACCGCGGCAACAGCGATATTCTTGCCGTTTGACGAAAGACCGATTGACGAAATACGCTCCTGAGAACAGTTCCACTGAAATGTTTTTTCAAAATATCTGTTATAAACGCTCAGAACACTCTGATATTCATCAGAGGTGTATGATGTTGCGATGCATCCGTTTTTTGCAAGCTGAGCCGCAACAACCGTTCCGTCTTCTTTGATGCTGCCGAGTTTTTCGGTTCTGCTCTGAAGAATAACTTCATTGGAAGTATTGCTGAAAATCAGGGCTCTTCCGTTTTTGGAAATAACCTTTGAATCACCCGAGCTGAGCTGCATTGAAAAAATCTCTGCTGCCGATGAGCTGAGCACTTCGGTTGAATCATCCGAAATAACAAGGGGTCTGCCGCCGATTGCCGTTGCTTCACGGAAGCTGAAGGAATCGAGCGGGTGCGGAAACCCTTCGCCCTTTGTGAAGGTTGTTTTGATTTCCCTTATCGTATCGGTAACATTAGACATTGCAACATTGCCCAGAAGCCTTGCACTGAGAAACAATGCCGAAAGAACAACAATAACAACAAGGGGAATACGCATTATTTTTATTAACTTTTTAGCCAGCTTTTTGTTTCGCTGTTTTGAGAGCTTTATAATTTTCTTTTTCTTTGCCACTGACAGCCCTCCCGTTTTAATAATGTATATTATTAAGATATAACCCGTGAGCGGGTGCGGTATAGCCCGCCGCCGAGCGGTTTTTTGAAAGAATTATCTGCTCTATCGAATCGGCAGGTATCTTCTTTCTTGAAATATCAATCAGAGTTCCAACCATTATTCTGACCATATTATAAAGGAATCCGTCTGCCTCAACCCTGAAAATGACCATATCGCCCTCTCTCTCAACGCAGGCATTCATAACCGTTCTTTCGGTATCCTCAACGCTGCTGCCCGCTGCACAGAAGGCATCGAAATGATGAGTGCCTATAAAAGCTTTCGCCTGCTCCGAAAGAAATTTTTCATCGAGCGGATATTTATAATGAAGGCTGTAATCATAAAGGAATGGATTCTTGTTCGGAGAATTCCATATTTTATAAATGTATTCCTTTGACTTGCAGTCATACCTTGCGTGAAAGCCGTAATCAACCTCTTTGCAGTCAAGAGCCGCAATATCGCGGGGCAAAACGGCATTGAGTGCACTCACAAGCTTTTTGCATTCAATCGCACTTTCGGTGCGGATGTTGCAGCAATACATATTCGCGTGAACACCCGCATCCGTTCTTGAACAGCCAACAACATTATCGCGCTTTGAGCATATATGCTCCAGTGCATCCTGAAGGGTCTGCTGAACGGTAACGGCATTTTCCTGAACCTGCCAGCCGTGATACGCTGTGCCGTCAAATGAAATTGTCAAAAGCAAATTTCGCATTAAATAACCGCCTTGAATTTTATATTGAGAATTATTACGCCCGCAGTTACGGCAACAAGGAAGAGAAGCGCCGCAAAATCCCTGAATTTCAGCTTCATCTGCTTCATTCTCGTTCTGCCCTCACCGCCTGTATAACAGCGGCAGGTCATCGCAAACGCAAGCTCATATGCTCTTCTGAAAGCCGAAACCATAAGCGGAATGAAAACGGGCACAAGCGCCTTTGCGCGCTGAACAAGCCCGCCGCTTTCAAGGTCTGCGCCTCTCGCCTTCTGAGCGTTCATTATTCTGTCTATCTCTTCGATAAGAGTGGGAATGAATCTGAGAGCAAGGGTCATCATCATTGCAAGAGTATGAACCTTGATTTTGAATATTTTGAGCGGTGAAAGAAGCCTTTCAATCGCATCGGTAAGCATTGTGGGCGTTGTTGTATAAGTCAGAAGCGAGCTGATAACAACAAGGCTGATAATTCTTACCATAGTGAAAATTGCGGTAAAAACACCTTTTTCGGTTATCGCAATCCCCCATTTTTCAAAATACACCTCTCCGCCCTCGGTGTAAAGAATATTCAGCACTGCGGTAAAGAGCAAAATAATAACTATGGGTTTAAGGCTCTTCAAAATCATTTTTGCAGGCACTCTTGAAATTGCAGATGCAAGAACCGCCGTTACAGCTATAACACCGAGCGAAAAGAAATTTTTGCAAAGGAAGATAACAACGATAAGCCCGAAGGTGAGAATCAGCTTCATTCTCGGGTCAAGCCTGTGAAGAAGAGATTTGCCGGGATAATACTGACCGATTGTTATATCTTTTATCATACTCCGGCACCTCCTTTGAGGAGATTGCGAAGAATTTCCGTTCCTCTCTCAACTGTATAAACATCCGAAGGCACATCAATTCCTCTTGCACGCAGTTTGGCAAAAATCTCTGTGATTTCGGGCACATTGAGCCCCATCGAGCGAAGCTCATCACCCTTTGAAAAAATCTCATCAACACTGCCCTGCATTGCAACCGCTGACTTATTCATAACAACTATTCTGTCTGCCATACCCGCAATATCTTCCATACTGTGGGAAACGATAATCACGGTGCTGCCTGTTTGTTTTCTGTAGTTTTTTATAAGCTCAACAAGGTCTTTTCTTCCCTTGGGGTCAAGACCTGCGGCGGGCTCATCGAAAACAAGCACCTGAGGCTCCATTGAAAGAACGCCCGCAATAGCGGCTCTTCTTTTTTCACCGCCTGAAAGGTCAAAAGGCGATTTTGAAAGATGCTCGGGTTTTACCCCCGCAAATTCTGCGGCACGAAGCACTCTTTCTTTTATTTCGGCCTCGGAAAGCTTCATATTCTTCGGGCCGAAAGCTATATCTTTATAAACCGTTTCTTCAAAAAGCTGATATTCGGGATACTGGAAGCAAAGACCAACCTTAAAGCGTGACTGCCTGAGAGTTTCTTTGTTTTTCCATATATCCTCGCCGTCAACAAGCACCTTTCCGCTGTCGGGCTTAAGAAGCCCGTTGAAATGGGATATCAATGTGCTTTTGCCCGAACCCGTGTGGCCGATAATTCCCACAAGCTCGCCTTTTTCTATCTGAAGATTAACATCGTTTATTGCGGCAACCTGCTGAACGGTGCCCTTTGAATAATAATGGGTAAGATTTACCGTTTCAATTGCATAACTCATACGGCACCTCCCAATCTGCGCACAATTTCGTCAACACAGCCGTCAACATCAAGCACGCATTCTTTAATGCCGAGATTATGGCAAAGCTCTGTTGACTGAGGCACATCAAGACCGCAAGCCCTGAGCTTTTCAACCTGAGAGAAAACCTCTTCGGGTGTTCCGTCCATAATAAGCTTTCCGCCGTCGATAACAACAACTCTGTCCGCTTGAACGGCTTCATCCATAAAATGGGTAACAAGAACAACGGTTATTCCCATTTCTTTGTTGAGGCGTTTAACGGTCTGAATAACCTCGTCTCTGCCCATAGGGTCAAGCATCGCGGTGGGCTCATCGAGCACTATGCATTCGGTCTGCATAGCGATAACGCCCGCAATGGCAACCCTCTGTTTCTGGCCGCCCGAAAGCTTATGAGGCTCTCTGTGGCGGAAATCATACATATTGACGCATCTGAGAGCATCGTCAACCCTTTTTCTGATTTCCGCAGGCTCGATGCCGAGATTTTCGGGGCCGAAAGCAACATCATCCTCAACAATCGTTGCAACAATCTGATTATCGGGATTCTGAAAAACCATACCCACTATGCGTCGAACTTCATCCGCTTTTTCTTCAGTATCGGGAACGATACCTTTAACACAAACAGTGCCTTTTGTGGGTTCAAGAATGGCGTTGCAGAGCTTTGCAAGAGTGCTCTTGCCCGAGCCGTTATGACCGAGCACAGCAACGAATTCGCCCTTGTTGATTGCAAGGCTGATATCCGTCAGCGCGGGAAACGCTTTCGCCTGCGAATCTTCGTCATCGGCATCATATATATATGTCACATTATCAAATTCAATAATTTTTTCACTCATAACTAAAAATCCTGAAATTTATTTTGCGTTCTTACCGAGCCATATTGCGCTTGCGCCGCAGGGCAAAACTCTGCCCGGCTTTGACGAAACGGGGATGCCGATTTCATCGCTTGTTGTTGAACCGCCGAACTGTTTCTGCACTGTTTCGCCGAGAATATATTCCATAACGCTCGGTGAAAGACCCGTTGTGTAAGAATTGATAAGCACCATCAGCGATTCTTCGCTCAGAAGCACGGAGCAAAGCTCAACAAAGCCGTAAACCTCGTTTTCAAGCTTCCAGACTTCACCGCCCGGGCCTCTGCCGTATGACGGCGGGTCCATAATGATGATATCGTATTTATTTCCTCTTCTGATTTCACGCTGAACAAACTTTATGCAGTCGTCAACAAGCCATCTTACGGGAGCATCCGAAAGCTTGCTTGCCGCAGCGTTTTCTTTTGCCCAGAGAGTCATTCCTTTTGAAGCGTCAACATGAGTTACGCTTGCGCCCGCATTGAGAGCGGCAACGGTTGCACCGCCCGTGTAAGCAAAAAGGTTGAGCACCTTGACGGGTCTGCCCGCATTTTTGATTATATCTGCGGTCATTTTCCAGTTAACCGCCTGCTCGGGGAAAAG
>JAZLBI010000041.1:0-10840 GCA_045613625.1 Acutalibacteraceae bacterium
TATGATGTCAACAATGCCTGCATCACTTACTGCAGCAACAGGTATGGATGCTCTCACCCACGCTATCGAAGGCTATATCACCAAGGGTGCTTGGGAAATGAGCGATATGTTCCATATCAAAGCAATCGAAATCATCGCAAAGAGCCTTCGCGGCGCTGTTGCAAACACAGACGAAGGCAGAGAAGGTATGGCTCTCGGCCAGTATATCGCAGGTATGGGCTTCTCAAATGTTGGTCTTGGAATTGTTCACTCAATGGCACATCCTCTCGGTGCTCTTTATGACACACCTCACGGTGTTGCAAATGCAATCATCCTTCCCACAGTTATGGAATATAACGCACCCGCTACAGGCGAAAAATACAGAGATATCGCAAAGGCAATGGGTGTTGAAGGCACAGACGCTATGAGCCTTGAAGATGCAAGAAAGGCCGCAATCGAAGTTGTTAAGCAGCTTTCAATCGATGTTGGCATTCCTGCAGACCTCAAAGAAATTGTAAAAGCAGAAGACATCCCCTTCCTTGCACAGAGTGCTTTTGATGATGCTTGCCGCCCCGGTAATCCCAGAGACACAAGCGTTGAAGAAATCACCGCACTTTACAACTCACTTATCTGATTATATACGTTCAAAAAGGCAGCTTTCGGGCTGCCTTTTTTGCATATAAATATATCACTTTATGCATTATTTTTATGGTTTACTAGTGCAAAACACCGAATTTTTGCAAGATTTAAAAATAACACTTGCAAAATCATCCCATATAATATACAATATAACGCGTTGACTAAATCATTCCGGAGGTTATATAAATGAACATTCAGAATTTCTCCCGTGAACAGCTTCAGGAAAGACTCGCTGTTCTCACTAACGAATATAATTCATATAAAGCAATGGGTCTTAAGCTTGATATGTCAAGAGGAAAGCCCGGTGCAGATCAACTTGAAATCACCAACGAAATGCTTGATCCTGCCCTTCTCGGTGACTACAAAGCATCAAACGGATTCGATGTTAGAAATTACGGTATTCTTGACGGTATTCCCGAATGCAAGAAACTATTCGCAGAGATTCTTGATGTTCCTAGCGAAAACACAATTGTTTTCGGAAACGCAAGCCTCACCATTATGTATGATTATATCGCTCAGTGTATGATTTTCGGCGCAGGCGCTCAGCCTTGGGCTGCCCAGAGCGGCATTAAATTCCTTTGTCCTGTTCCCGGTTATGACAGACATTTTGCAATTCTTGAGCAGTTCGGAATTGAAATGATCAATATTCCCACAAACAGCGATGGCCCCGATATGGATATGATTGATGAGCTTATCAAAGACGAAAAGGTAAAGGGTGTAATCTGCGTTCCTATGTATTCAAATCCCACGGGTTATACTTATTCTGATGAAACCGTTCGCCGTTTTGCTTCGCTCAAACCCGCAGCAAAGGATTTCAGAGTAATCTGGGATAATGCATACTGCGTTCATCATATCAGCGATAATCACGATGTTCTTCTTAATATCTTTGAAGCCGCAAAAGAATTCGGAACAGAAGATTTCTTTATCGAAGTAACATCAACATCAAAAATAACTTTCCCCGGTGCAGGTGTTTCGGTTCTTGCCGCATCATCCGCAAACATTACCGCTATCAAAAACAGAATGACTGTTCAGACAATTGGTTATGATAAAATAAATCAGCTTCGCCACGCAAAATATCTTAAGAATCTTGCAGGTGTTGAAACTCATATGAACCGTCATGCAGAGATACTCAAGCCTAAATTTGAAGCGGTTCTTTCAGCTTTTGAAAGCAAACTTGCAGGCAAGGGAATTGCTGAGTGGACAAATCCCAACGGCGGTTATTTCATCAGTCTTGATGTTTATGAAGGTTGTGCGAAAAGAACTGTTGATCTTTGTAAAGAAGCAGGAGTAACACTTACAGGCGCAGGCGCAACATATCCTTACGGAAAAGACCCCGAGGATAAAAACATCCGCATTGCCCCCACCTTCCCGTCAAGGGACGAACTCTGCAAAGCGGTTGAGATTCTTTGTCTTTGCGTTGAAATTGCCGCTATAGAAAAGATTCTCGGTTAAGTTGTTGTCAACTTATTCCCATTTTCCGAAGAAGCTTTCGGAACTTACACCACTTGGTCTGTTGAATCTTCCGAGTCTGAATAACCATTCAGACTCGGATTTTTTTATTATGTTTACTCTTTCTTCGCAAGTAAATGCAACTTTTATTCCGTTAAGTTTAAGAATATCGGCGGTTTCTTTGCTGTAGCTTCCGAAAGGATATGCAATTGCGACGGGTTCTTTGCCGATATTTTCAAGCATCTTCTCTTTCATTTTTACCGTATCTGCAGTTAAAAATTCACTGTATTGTTCAAAACTTTCGTTTTTTGTTTTTTTTAGTCCAGATCTGACTTTAGTGTTATCATGTAAATTATATGTATGACTTTGAATTTCTATAACTCCGCCATTGCTCAACGCTTTAACAGCGTTCCAATCCAGATTTGAGTATGTAAGATTATGATCATTAATTTCACTGTACTTATCTGTTACTGCGCCAATAATAAAACAAACAGCGGAAAAACCATATTTTTCAAGAAGAGGCAATGCGTATTCATATACTGTTTCACATCCGTCATCAAATGTTATCATAACAGATTTTTCAGGCAAATCACATTTACCGTTTGAATAGTCAACAAGTTGCTGAACAGTTACGGTTTTATATCCTTTTTGTTTTAGGTAAATCAAATCTTTTTCAAACTGTTCAACAGTCAGAACATATTTACTTGCTTTACTATGATTTCGTGTCAGTTGATGATACATTACAACAGGTAATTTATCAGTTTTTAATTCTGAGTTTGCAAGAACAACATCTGCCGATGGCAGTATAACCGATGCAATCAAAACAACCGCCAACAAAACAGCCACCATTTTTTTATTGATTTTTATAACCATATATCTATCACTCTCTTTCATAAAATACTATTTCAACATTAAAAAATTTATGTTGAAATCAAAAACAAATAAGTATATAATTTAATAGAAGGAAGTGATATTTTGAAAAAATTATCTGTATTTACCGTATTGATTTTATCATTATTATTGACCGTTTCGTGCGGTAAAACCGCTGAAACACAAGATAAAATACTTTATGAATCAACAGGCTCATCAGCCATCGAACTTGGAACAGGAAACAATTATTTTGATTTTTTCGTTACCGATGCAGAAGGCACGGTATATAATTTTCATATTCACACCGATAAAACCATTGTCGGCGAAGCGCTTGAAGAACTTGGTTTACTCGAAGGCTCTGAAGGTGAATTCGGTCTGTATGTAAACAAAGTTAACGGCATCTATGCAGAATATGAAAAAACAGGTACATATTGGGCGTTTTATATAGGCAATGAATATGCTGCCCAAGGAATTGATATGACTGAAATTGAAAGCGGCAAAACATACTCTTTAAGAATTGAAGAATAAAAAATCCCCGATATCAGTTAACACATCTGATATCGGGGATTAATCTTTTTATTTTGTTGTTTCTGCGTTTTCTTTTGCAATTGCAAGCATAAGCTTTATTCTGTTTTCCTGATTAACTCTTGTTGCGCCGGGGTCATAGTCGATTGGAACAATGTTTGATTCAGGATACATTTCTTTAAGCTTTCTTATCATACCCTTACCAACAATGTGGTTAGGCAAACAACCGAAAGGCTGAGCGCAAACAATATTGCCGTAACCGCTTTCAATAAGTTCCATCATTTCAGCGGTCAGAAGCCATCCTTCGCCCATTTTACAGCCTGCACCGATAATTTTGGTGCATTTTTCTTTTATATGTGCGTAGGGTTCGGGAACTGTGAATTTGCCATATGCGCCCGCTGCGTTGTTAAGATTCTTTTCAACTTTTGAAAGATACCACATTGCAAAACGCATTGCAATTTTTTTGAAAGGATTACCGCCGTAAAGCTTTATATCCTCAAGTCTGTTATCAACCTTGAAATTTATAAAACCGAGAAGGCCCGGCACCATTACTTCGCAATCCTGGCTGAAAAGAAATTCTTCAAGATGATTGTTTGCAAGAGGTGAATATTTAACATATATTTCACCAACAACGCCAACCTTTGTCTTTTTAACATCATTAACGGGGATTTCTGCAAATGTTTTTGTGATTTTGGGAAGATTCTTTTTTATTTCAAAAAATGAATATCCCCTGCCCTTCTGAAGTTCTGCGCTTATATCATCAATCCATTTCTGAACAAGAGCTGCGGTTTCGCCCTTATTCTTTTCGTAGGGTTCAACCTGATTTTTAAGAAGCATTATAAGATCGCCGTAAATAACCGCAGAAAGCATTTTGAGCGCCATTGAAATTCTGATTTTGAATCCGCTGTTTTTTTCAAGACCTGAAAGATTAAGCGAAATAACAGGAACCTGAGGATATCCAGCTTTCTTGAGGGCTTTTCTGAGAAGATGAATATAGTTTGACGCTCTGCATCCGCCGCCTGACTGTGTGATCAAAAGAGCAGTTTTATCGGGATTGTATTTACCGGAATTCAGCGCATCGATAAGCTGACCGATAACAAGCAATGCAGGGTAGCAAGTGTCATTATGAACATATTTGAGACCCTCGTCAACAACTGTTCTTCCGTCATTTTTCAAAAGTTCAACATTATAACCATACTGACCGAAAATATTGATAAGAAGTGAAAATTGAATATCCATCATATTCGGCGCGAGAATGGTATAATCCATCATATCTTTGGTAAATTCAACTCTGTCTGTAGTACTCATTTCTGCACCTCCTTATCTTCCTGTTGCGGCAAACAGGCTTCTGAGTCTGATTTTAACCGCGCCGGGGTTTGTAATTTCGTCAATTTTAATCTGTGTATAAATTTTTCCGTCATTCTCAAGAATGGTTCTCATTTCATCGGTTGTTATAGCATCAACACCGCATCCGAACGATACGAGCTGAACTATATTGAGATCTTTATCTTGCTTTTCAGCAACATATTTTGCTGCAGCATAAAGGCGTGAATGATATGTCCACTGGTTAAGAACGGTTGTCGGGAATTTGCTTACAAGCGGGCTTACGCTGTCTTCTGTTATAACGGTAGCTCCGCAATCGCATATCAGTTTATCTATGCCGTGATTAATTTCTTCGTCAAGATGATACGGTCTTCCGCAAAGCACAATAACGGGAATGTCGGCTTTCTTTGCATCTTTGAGATATTCCATACCTTTGATGTGAATCTTTGTCATAAATGAATAATATTCATCGTAGGCCTTCTCTGTTGCTTTTTTAACCTCTTTAACTGAAATACCGTCAAAATATTGGCAAAGAATAGTATGCATCTTTTCAACAAAATCCTTTGGTCTGTGAATACCCACATAATCACACATAAAGTTAATCTTTTTAAGGTCACCAACATTAGAGCGAATAACTTCAGGGTAATATGCAACAACGGGGCAGTTATAGTTGTTGTCGCCGAGATTTTCGTCAATGTTATATGTCATACAGGGGTAGAAAATATTTTCAATACCTTGTTTAAGCAACGATTCAATATGACCGTGAAGAAGCTTTGCGGGATAACATACAGTATCCGAAGGAATGGTATGCTGACCGGAAATATAAAGATCGCGTGTTGAGTTTTCGGAAAGAGCAACACCAAAATCAAGCTCAGTAAAAAACTTATGCCAGAACGGAAGGAGTTCAAACATATTAAGACCCATAGGAAGACCGATCTGAGGTCTCTTACCCTTTACGGGCTGATATTCTGCAAGAAGCTCTCGTTTATAATCAAACATATTTTTACCGGTTATTGCAGATGTTTTGGAAATAGGCTTACTGCATCTGTTGCCGCCTATAAAGCTTCTGCCTGAAGAGAAGGTGTTAACGGTAAGTCTGCAGTTATTGCTGCATCTTCCGCAAGTTACAGCCTTAACCTTATGCTCAAATGTTTCAAGTTCTTTCGCAGAAATAATTGAGCTCTTTGCAGGCTCTCTTTCCATTGAATAAAGAGCTGCGCCGTAAGCGCCCATTATGCCTGAAATAACAGGTCTGACAACATTTCTGCCTATTTCCTGCTCAAATGCACGAAGAACTGCATCATTAAGGAACGTACCGCCCTGAACAACAATATTTTTTCCGAGTTCATCAGCGCTCGATGCTCTTATAACTTTATAAAGAGCGTTCTTTACAACACTGATGGACAGACCTGCAGAAATATTTTCAATTGTTGCGCCGTCTTTCTGAGCCTGTTTAACAGATGAATTCATAAATACGGTGCAACGGGAACCGAGATCAACGGGCTTATCGGCGTAAATTCCGAGTTTTGAAAATTCGTCAATATTATATCCCCAAGCAGCGGCAAAAGTCTGAAGGAATGAACCGCAACCTGAAGAACAAGCTTCGTTGAGGAATATGTTATCAATTGCATTGTTCCTGATTTTAAAACATTTTATATCCTGACCGCCGATATCAATAATGAAGTCAACATCAGGCTTGAATTTTTTTGCAGCTGTAAAATGTGCAACGGTTTCGACAAGGCCGATATCGATTGCAAATGCGTTTTTAATAATATCCTCGCCGTAACCGGTAACTGCGCTTGAAGCAACAACAGCATCGGGATATTCATTATAAAATTCAACAAGAAACTCTTTGATAAGAGAAACAGGATCGCCGTTGTTTGACATATATCTGCTGGTGATAATTTTGCCGTCTTTGTTTATAACGGCTGCCTTAACGGTTGTTGAACCTGCGTCGATGCCGATATAAACCTTTTCACCTGCAGAAACAGGATAGTTTGTTTCAACGGTATCAGCTTCATGTCTTTTGGTGAATTCTTCGTATTCAGATTTATTGGTGAAAAGAGGCGTTGCACCGAGGTACTCCCCGCTCTCTTTTGCGTTTCTGATCTTTTCTGTCACTTCGGTCATATCAAGCACTGTGCCTTCAGATGAATATGCAGCACCGAGAGCAACAAAATACAAACCGTTTTCAGGGCATGTGCCTGTTACACCAAGACCATTATCAAAAGCTTTGCGAAGCTCTGAAAGGAAATAAAGAGGGCCGCCGAGATAAACAACATTTCCTTCGATTTTTCTTCCCTGAGAAAGACCGGACACGGTCTGGTTAACAACCGCAGTGAATATACTTGCGGCAACATCGTTTTTTCTCGCGCCTTGATTAAGAAGGGGCTGTATATCGGATTTAGCAAAAACACCGCATCTTGATGCGATTGAATAAATTTTTTCGTGACTCTGAGCAAGAGTATTCATCTCGGTTGGGTCAACACCGAGAAGAGATGCCATCTGATCAATGAAAGCACCTGTACCGCCGGCGCATGAGCCGTTCATACGAACTTCAACGCCGTTTGTGAAGAAAAGAATTTTTGCGTCTTCACCGCCGAGTTCAATAACAGCATCTGTTCCGGGAAGAAGTTCCGAAACACTTACTCTTGTTGCATAAACTTCCTGAACAAATTCAAGGCCGAGAGCCTGAGCAAAACCCATACCCGCTGAGCCTGAAACAGTGAGCGATGATTTGCTGAATTCAGGATGTTCCTTCAATATTTTTGAAAGCATTTCTGAGCTTTTTTCGGCAATTTTAGAAAAATGCCTTTCGTAAGCTTTAAATACAATATTATTTTCATTATCGATTGCAACACATTTCAGCGTTGTTGAACCGACATCCATACCAATTCTCATTTTTAATCTCCCAATTAAGCTGTTTTGATTTCTTCATCAAGATTTTCACGCATAAGGCGTTCAACCTCATGATAAAGCCTTTTGTTTGCTTCTTCAACAGTCATATTGTCAACCTTGAAAGGTTCGCCGTATCTGACTGTAAGGTTTTTGCTTCGGAATTTATAATCGCCCGTCAAACCAAACGGAACTATATATGCATTTGATCTTTTGGCCATTGAAACAGCGCCAGTCTTGAATCTGAGAAGAAACTCATTAGTTTTATTTCTGGTTCCTTCAGGGAAAATTCCGATTGCACCGCCATCTTTGAGAACTTTCATTGCGGATTTTGCACTTGATAAATCTCTTTTTGAACGGTCAACAGGAATGCAACCCACAGCCTTGAAAAACGGAGCAAGACCGCCTTCAAAATACTCTTTTTTTGCCATATAATGAATAACTCTTTTTGTTGCCATTATTGTAAGACACTGATCATAGATGTGTTTATGATTGCCTGCAATAATAACTGCTGCATCCGAAGGGATTTTTTCAGCACCGATAATTTTGGGTGAATAGAAAAATTTAAAAAGCGGACGCATAAATGGTGTTAAAAACTTATATCCAAACTCTCTGTCTTCAGGTCTTTTGGTTTTCTTACTCATGCTTTTACTCCTTCATTTTCTAACTCATTTGAAACTATACTCATTAATCTGTTATTTGCTTCGTTAAGGTCATCCGATGGATTAATAGGTTCGAAAAATTTGATTTTAACGCTTCTTTGAAAGGGTTTATATTTTCCAGAAATAACAAACGGAACAATCTGAGTAGCAGTATCTTTTGCCATTTTTACTGCACCGAACTTGAACGGCATAATGATATCATCCGTTCTGTTAATTGTTCCTTCGGGAAAAATTCCGATAACCTTATCGTCATTCAAATATGCCTCAGCTGTTTCGAGAGCAGCTTTATCTTTCTGACGACGGTTAACAGGAATGATTCCGAGGCCTTTAAAAATAAATTTCAAAGGACCTTTCATCAATTCATCCTTTGCGAGATAATGAACACATCTTTTTGTTGAGCATCCAACAAGCAAGCAGTCAAAATAATTGGTATGATTGCCTGCAAGAATGATTTTTCCGCTTTGCGGAATGTTGTTTTTACCGACTATCGAAGGTTTATAGACAGCTTTAAAACAAGCTGCAAGCGGACCTCTGACTAAACGGTAAAATAACGGTTCTTTCATCTTTTGTCCTCCATTTAGTAAATATTACCAAAAATCAGGCTCTGTTTTTTACATCAAAGCCCCCCATAATAAAAAAAGACGAAGCTCGAAAGCTTCGTCTGAAAATAGAGATTTTAATTTTTTTCAAAGAAATTTTCTTTTTTGACTGCGATTAATTTGTATTTACCCGACCTGATTTTGCTCAAAGTTCCGTACCCGGCGCAATACTTAATGATTCTCTCCTGAACCGTTTCGTCAACATCAACAGATTTAATTACCCTGACATATTCTTTGAGTTGGTTATTAGGTTTCATTTCAAATCATTCCTTTCGAGTTCGGTTTTTAAAAGCTTACGCCCGTATTGAAGGCGTTTTCTGACCGTAACGGGTGTTACATTAATAATCTGTGCAATCTCGTTTGCTTTATATCCCTCAATATAATATAAATCAAGAACAATTTTATATTTAGAAGGCAGATTCATTATAAGTTCAAAAATATCTCTGTCGCTGTCTTTAACACCTATGCTGCGAAGTTCATCAAAATTCTCTGATGCATGGCGACTATTGAAGCGGCACATATTCTTACTGATGTTGGTTGCAACTTTAATCAACCAAGCTTTTTCATGATCTGAATCTTTAAAAAGCGGAGCCTTAAGCATATATCTTAAAAAAGTTTCTTGAAGTGCATCTTCAGCATCTTGTTTATTTCCTAAAATACTGTAACAAATTCTGAAAAGCATCTGACTGTATTTTTTAACTGCATATTCAATATGCCGTAATTCATCGTTATATTGAGCGGTTATTGCACACACAAGCACCCCTCCTTATAGAAAATATATTATATATACATCCTCTTTAATATAAAACACCTCAAAGACACAAAATGTGACAAATTATTTTGTGAACTTTCTGTAAACTTTCGCCAACCAATTAACTTTATTTTTGAAAAGGTAAGGTCTTTTCTTGACCTCCTCCTGCAAATTATCGTTAATTATATTCCAAAGCAATTCGTTTGAAGCTTCAAGATCATCACCAACGGTTATAGGATCAAAAAATTGAATCTTAATATTCTTCTTTCCTTTAAATAAGAATTTATATTTACCGGTAATAACTATGGGAATGATTTGTGATCCGGTTACCTGAGCCATTTTAACTGCACCGAATTTAAGCGGTAAAAGTGTTCCTCTTATCTCATTAACTCTTCCCTCAGGAAAAATACCAATAACTTTATCATCGTTAAGTACATCGATTGCTTTTGAAAGTGCAGCGTGGTCTTTCTGACCTCTGTGAACAGGAATAATTCCGAAAGGAGCAAAAAACCATTTAAGAGGTGGTTTCATAAGCTCACTTTTGGCAAGAAAATGAACACATCTTTTAGTTGATGCAGCAACAGAAATGCAATCCATAAAATGAGTGTGATTGCCTGCAAGAACAATTCTACCTTCATCAGGGATTTTATCATTGTCGATTATTGTTGGTCTGAATAAAACCTTGAATGCACAATAAAGTAAACCGCGCAATCTCACATATGTTTTCGGTTCATTCATATCAACACCTCCGTTTTTTGTGATTTGTTTATTTATAATAGCACATACACCCAAAATAAACAAGAGTCTATTTTTGAGGTGTGTGACAGAATATAAATGTATATTTTATAAAATTTGCATAAAAGATTTTTTATATAAATTTCAATAATATATTATATAACTCTTGATTTCTACATTTTATAGTGATAAAATACAGGATGTGAAACTATTCAGTAATTTGCAACTCTTTTAGGGGGTCTATTTATGGAAAGAAAAACAGGCACAATTTCAAGAGGTATTCGTTGCCCTATCTTCAGAGAAGGAGACGACGTTGCAACTATTACAGTAAATAGCGTATTAGAAGCTGCAGAAGCAGAAGGTTTTGCGCTTCGCGATCGTGATGTTGTAGCTATCACAGAATCAGTTGTTGC
>JAZLBI010000042.1:0-22886 GCA_045613625.1 Acutalibacteraceae bacterium
TTGATTCCTTGCAAAAATAATCCGTTAAAGGAGCAAAAAAAATGAAAAACATATTAACACGAACATTGGCAATAATCCTCGCGTTGGCAACGGTTTTCGGTGCATCACTTTCGGCAAATGCTTATGCCGAAAATATAACGATAGAAGCCGTAGGCTCTTTTGATGAGGAAACAGGAGTTTTTACGGTAACCGAAAACATCCCCAATCTCCGCAATCAAAAATTCACCGGATGGTTCGGAATCCGCAACAGCATAAAATCGGTTGTAATTGAAAACGGCGTCATATCAATAGGCAGCTATGCTTTTGCCGGCTGTTCATATATTGAAAGCATCTCTCTTCCCGTAACACTTGAAAGCATCGGGAACAGAGCTTTTGCATCTGTGGGCATCAATCATTCAGAGAAACTCATAATTGATTTGCCTGGCAGCCTTAAAAGTATCGGCAATGGTGCTTTTTCAAACTGTAACATCAAAAATCTTACGATTCCCGCAAGAGTATCATATGTTGATCAACTCGCTTTTGGCGGATGCGGAATAGAAAATCTCGAAATTCTCAACAGCAACACCTTGATAAACGATTTTGCCTTTTCTAACTGTAAAGAGCTGAAAACAATAAAAATTCCTGACGGTGTTTCAATTAACAGATCAGCTTTCAGCAATTGCTACAACATAGAAACGGTTTACTATACAGGCGGCCAAGAAAGCTACGATATGATGGAGATCCATTCAAATTCCAACACCAACATAAGTTGGGCAACTGTTTATTGCAACCAGCCTGCAACACCCTATCCCGTGGCAATTTCAATAGGTTCAATGCCCGAGAAAACAACATATGAAGTTGGCGAAGAGCTGGATCTGACCGGCTTTGAGCTTGCTCTTGAAATGAGCGACGGCACAACACAATCCTTCAGCGATCTGTCAAAAATGTATATTCACAATTTTTATTCCTATGAAAAAAGAAACGGATATATTAATGTTGAATATTACGGATACAAAGAATATATTCCCTATACAGTGACCCAAGACCCTAACGGCACCTGCGGAAGCAACCTGAAATGGGTGTTTGACGACGAAAGCGGAACCCTTACAATCAGCGGCTGCGGTAAAATGGTTGCTTACAGCAGCAGGAAACCCGCTCCGTGGAATAACTACAGAACCTTTATTAAATCTGTCAACATCGGAGAAAGCGTTGAGTCAATCGGAACGAATGCGTTTTATGAATGCGAGGGTATCTCTGAAATTCAACTGCCTCTGAGCATTCAAAGCATAGGATCGGACGCTTTCAAGAACAGCGGAATCAAAACGATTTACTATTCGGGAACAACAGAAGATTGGAGCAAAATATCAGCAACCAAAAATCAGTTCCGTGAGATGAATCTTTATTTCAACGGCGAACTTCACGAGCATTCGTTCACAAATGATGAAACAGCAAGAGAGTCAACCTGCAGAATATCGGGAACACTTCGTCATTCCTGCGAATGCGGCGATTTCAACAGCGAACCCATTCCAACACTTCCTCATACACCGGGCGAATGGGAAACCCTTGTTTCCGGAAAAATCATTAAAAAATGTACGGTTTGCTCTATGATTCTTGATGTGAGGGAAGAAACAACCGAAAAAGAGCCTGCCGAAAACGATGAACCCGAAGAACTTCCGAAAGAAGAAACTCAGGAACCCGAAAGCGAAGAAATCTTCAATGAAGACTCCGCAGAAGAAAACGGCATCGGGAAAATAATCACAGATGTTTTTGAAAAAATCGCAGAAGTTTTTGAGAACATCTTTGGTTTTATAACCAAGCTTTTCAGCAAGTAATATTTATAAAATCTATTTCGTTCATTAATAATCAACTGCCTGAAAAAAACACCTTTGTGGGTATTCCCCATAAAGGTGTTTTTGTTATTATTCTGATGTGAAATTTAATATAAACATTTCTGCGTTCAGGCTGCTTGTTGCTTTAAACTGATAATTAACTTTCTGTCTTGAAAACTCACGGTTTTTTGATTGAAACATTGAGCCCGAGGGCAACAACAGCGAGGATGAGCAGCATCACGAAAGGTGCTGTGTAGCCTCCGTTCTGTTCAAGCAAGGTGTTTGCAAATTTTGCAATAAATGCGGCAGCAATCAGGTTGAAATTCGTAAGACTGTAGTTGACTGAAAAATATTTCTGTCCGTAGAACGACGAAGTGAATGCCGAGGTCAGGGTCGGGCAGGAGCCGTATGAAAGCCCCGTGAGGCAAAGACCGATGATGCAAACGGGAAGCGAATGCAGCTGCACTGCAAGAAGAGTTATACCTGCGGCAACTATTGTGAGAATGTTTGCAAGAATCATTGTTGTTCGGCGGCCGAGAGCATCATAAAGCGCGCCTGTAAGAATTCTGCCGAGACCGTTGCATACGGAAAGAACGCCTACGAGTGTAACGGCAAGGGTCACGGGTGCATCAACCGAAATTGCAAGGTCTCTGGCAAAGCTGATTACCGAATTGCCAACGGCGGTGATGAATGCCATAAACACAAAAGCTCTCCAGAAAGTGAAGCTCTTAAGCATCTCGGCGGTTGTGAAATCACGGCTTTCAAACGCTTCTTTTTTAACGTTCTTGCTTGCTTTGGGCGAAGGAAGCTCATCGTTTTCAGACGGCTTGCGAAGAATTATTCCCGCCGCCGCAAGCACAACTGCAAGCACAGCTCCGAGCAAAATATAGGTTTTGCTCATTCCGAATGCGGGATTTTCAAAAAGAACGCTTATTATGTTGCCCATAAGAAGGGTGCTGATTCCAAAGCCCATCATAAGGCAACCCGAGCAGAAGCCCTTTCTGTCGGGGAACCATGAGCAAACGGTTGAAACAACAACATTATATGAAATGCCGATGCCTGTTCCTGCAAGAATTGCATAGGTTATGTAAAGAAGCCACGGGCTTGACTGCGCCGTGAGCATACCTGTTGAAACAAAGCCCGCACCGACAAGCAACCCTGCAACAATGAGAGTTATTTTAACTCCGATTTTTTTGCAGATAAGGCTGCCGAAGAATGCGCCAAGGCAGAAGAAACACATTGTGAGCGTAAAATTAAGCGAAAGCACGTCTGCGCTGAATCCGAAATCCTCTTTGAACGGAACGTTGAGAATTGACCACGCATAAAGCACGCCCGAAAAAAGCATTGCAAACACGCCCGCAGCGAGATAAAACCAACGCTTTTTAAGGCTGTTCTGAACTGACATAAAAAAATCTCCTTAAGTGAAACTTTTGGTATTATACCATAATTCGGCAACGGTTGCAAGGATTCGGAAAAATATATAAGATTTTCCCGAAAATAAATTATACGGCATAAATTTGCATTTTTTGCGAAAAATGCTATAATTAATTATGTTTTATAAACGGATGGAGGTGTTCAAATGAAAATCTGCGATTTGCACACACACTCAATTTTCTCCGACGGAACATATACTCCGGGCGAAATTATTGACAGTGCAATTGAAAAAGGATTATCGGCGGTTGCTCTTTGCGACCACAACACGGTTGACGGCTTGCCTGAATTTCTCAAGGCGGCAGAAAACAAGGATATTGAAGCAGTTGCGGGTGCAGAATTTTCGGTTAATTATGACGGAGTTGAACTGCATCTTCTCGGTCTTTATCTTCCTGCCGAAAGTTTTTCACCGATTTCCGGGCTTATGAGGGAAGTCAACAGCCGAAAAGAAAAAAGCAACATTGAACTTATTGAATCTTTGAACCGCGCCGGATACGAAATAGATTTTGAAACGATAAAGAACAAAACTCCGAACGGAAAATTCAACAGAGCCAATATTGCGGCTGAATTAACCGAAAAAGGCTATACCTCATCAGTCAAAGAAGCGTTTGATACCCTTCTTTCGCCTGAAGCAGGGCATTACAAAGAGCCCGAAAGGCTGACTGTCTGGGAAATGCTTGACTTCATCAAATCCATTGGCGGCGTTGCGGTTCTGGCGCATCCGTTTCTTAATCTTAACGAAGAAAAATTAAGGGCATTTCTTCCTTCGGCAAAAGCTCACGGCCTTTCGGGAATGGAATGTTATTATTCGCTTTATGACGAAGAAACAACAAAAAAATCATTGGAAATTGCCGAAAATTTCAGTTTGCTCTGCAGCGGAGGAAGCGATTTTCACGGCACGATCAAGCCCGATATAAAGCTTGGCGAAGGCAAAGGAAACCTGAAAATCCCCTATGAGTGGGCCGTGAAAATTAAAAATTCGGGAGAATAATTTATGCACGATTGCTTTATTTCTTACTCTCATAAAGACTCTCATACAGCAATAGCTATTCAGAGCATACTTGAACAGAACGGAATCAGATGCTGGATTGATTTCCGTGATGCGCTTGCAGGAGCAGACTATGCGGGTTCAATTGTTCGTGCAATCAAATCCGCTTCGGTTTTTGTTCTTGTTTTATCGCAGAACAGCTCAGAATCAATTCACGTTCTCAACGAAATAAACTCCGCTGCCAATGCGGGCGTAACCATTCTGCCATTCAAGGTGGATGCGGGCGAGCTCAATGAAAGCATGGAATATTATCTCGGCAGAACTCATTGGATGGATGCGTTGACTCCGCCGCTGGAAGCTCACATCAACCATCTCGTTGACATAATCAAGTCATATAATAAACCTTCTGCCGCTCCCCCGCCTGTGCCTCAGATAACAAAAACCGAAACAAACGAATGCCGTATGCTGAAATATCAGGATCTTATCAGGCTCGGATATTCCGCAACGAATCCGAGCTGCCTTGTATGCATATGTTGCGAAAAGCGGAAAAATAATAAAAAAGCGGTCTGCACAATGCAGACCGCTTTGGTTTTACTGTTTTGCTCCGTTATCAAACATTTCAAGGGTTTTAACAGTTGCTGCGAAGCAGTTTGCAATACCCTCTGCGTTCATATTGTCATAAGAATCGAGTCTTGTGTGATAATATTTTTCAAGCTTATGGTTAAGGCCTGTAACACCGGCTGCTCTGAAGCCGCCCTGAGTGAATGCAGCAGCATCAACTGCGCCGCCGAGAGGAGGAATCCAGCCCTTTTTGCAAGGCACGCCAACAGCCTGAGCTGCTTCGTAGAAAAGGTCTGCAACCTCTGCATCGGATTTAACCGTGCCGTTAAGGTCACGGTAGTTTGCCATAAGATATTTGGGCTCGTTGATTGTGTCGAATGCATAGAAGAATGTGGGAACATCCTTGAAATCGTCCTTGTGAGCCTCAACCCATGCTTTTGAGCCTCTGAGACCGATTTCCTCAGAGCCTGTGAGAATAACGCCTATTTCAGTGTTTTCAAGCTCGATTCCCTCGTCCTTAAGATACTTGAGCACTGCGATGCCCATATAGCAGCCTGTGAGGTTATCGTTTGCGCCGTCAACAACTCTTCTGTAGTTAACCATAAAATAAAGACCGATTGCAAAGGGAACAAAAAGAAGTCCCCAAAGACCTGCCTTGATAAGGGGGTCTGAAAGGTCGGGCATTGAAGGAGCAATGCCGTGCTTTACAACATACATAATTGAAATTACAAGATAGTAAAGTGCGCCGCCTATAGCAAGACCTGCGTGGCCTTCAAAACCAACGCCGCCGAGAGCATAGTTAACGGGCCATTCCCATGTTGCGTCGGGGTGACCGTTGAAGATGATTCTTCTCTTCACTTCGCCCTTGCACTTTTTGATAGCTGTAACATTGTGGCTTGTTTTTTTCTTGAAAAGCGGATCAAGAAGCCTCTTATAGACACCAAACTGAATAATAACAAGCGCAAAACCGGCAATAATAAGCGGAATGGATACAACGGGAATAAAGAAGAATGCTGCAATCGCAATCAAAACAAAAGTCATTGTGAAATAAATCCAGCCATAGAATGCGCGGGGAGCAACTTTGTAGCTCTCAATCTTAACCTCTTCACAGCCGCACTTCTTTTCAAGCACCTTTGCCATGTATTCACACGATTTTTTTTCGCCCTCTGAACCGGGGTCTCTCTTTCCGCAGGACTTGATTACATGAGTTATTTCTCTGATTATGTAATCGGCCGCTTTTTCTTTGTTGTTGATAATTTTCTGAAAATCCATAAAAAAGCCTCCTTTTTCGTATAAATAATATTAGCATTTTAATTATAAAAATGTCAATAGAATGATTTCAATTAGTAACAATGTTACAATTTTTGTTGTTATGATTTTCTTTGCTTGACTTTGATTTTCGGTTGTGCTATACCTATTTAGGATTAAAAATTTGAAAAAAGGTGAAAAATTTGGAAACTTTGTTTTGTATTTCCATCGCTCTCGGTGCGGGTCTTATTCTTTCCCGTATCGCAAAACCTCTCGGTCTTCCCTCGGTTACGGCATATCTCGTTGCGGGCATCCTCATAGGCCCCTATTGTCTCGGCAGAATCGGAATTGAAGGATTAGGCTTTGTTTCTCACGAAAATGTTAAGGAATTCGAGATTATCTCAAACGCCGCTCTCGGCTTCATCGCCTTTGCAATCGGCAACGAATTCCGTCTTTCACAGCTCAAAAAGGTTGGCGGAAAAGCAACCTTCATCGGTATTGTTCAGGCTCTTGTTGCAACAATTCTTGTTGACATTGCGCTCATCGCTCTTCATTTTGTGCTCGGTGAAGATAAGCTCCCACTCTCAATGGCGGTCACTCTCGGCGCTATTGCCGCCGCAACCGCTCCCGCTGCAACCCTTATGGTTGTTCGTCAGTATAAAGCGAAGGGTAAACTTACAGACCTTCTTCTTCCCATCGTTGCAATCGACGATGCTGTCGGTCTTATCATTTTTGCCGTATCCTTCGGCATTGCAAAAGCGATTGACCACGGTCAGTTCAGCGTAACCGCAATTGTTCTTGAGCCGCTGATTGAAATTGTTTGCTCACTCGTTCTCGGTGCAGTTATGGGTCTTCTTTTAACAATTTTCGAGAAATTTTTCAGTTCAAACAGCAAACGTCTCTGCCTCTCTGTAACCTGCGTGTTTTTCACGGTTGCTCTTTCAATGATAAAGTTTGAAATCGGCGGAATTCATATCGGTTTTTCAACCCTTCTTGTATGTATGATGCTCGGCACGATGTTCTGTAACCTCTGCGATTTCTCTGCGGAAATTATGGATAAAACAGATAAATGGACCGTTCCTCTTTTCGCCCTTTTCTTTGTTCTCAGCGGTGCAGAGCTTGAACTGAGCGTGTTTACCGATTTAACAATAGTCGGCATCGGCGTTGCATACATCGTTTCCCGTTCAATCGGCAAATATTTCGGCTCATTTGCAAGCGCAAAAATCGTTAAATGCGATAAAAAAACTTCAAAATATCTCGGCATCACCCTTCTTCCTCAGGCGGGCGTTGCCCTCGGAATGTCTGTTACTGCGCTTGAACTCGGCGCAGTTGGTGAAATGATAAGAAACATTGTTCTCTTCTCTGTTCTTATCTATGAGCTTTTCGGCCCTGTTCTCACAAAAATCGCTCTCACCAAGGCGGGCAACATCGAACCCAAGCCCCACCACAAAAACAGAAAACATCGCACCGCACCCGCAAAAATATGATGAAAAAGCCTCCTTCGGGAGGCTTTTGTTATTGACATTTTTCAACACAATATTTATAATTGAATAAAAGAGGAGGTCTTTTACTATGGATAACAACAATTACTATCAGCAAACACCCGTTCAGCAGACAGTTCCGCAGGCGCCCGTTACGGCACCCAACCCTGCACCCACTCCGGTTACAAAGAAAAAACCTGCCGCAGGAGCTTTTGGCAAACAGCATATTTTTATGGCAGTTGCCATTCTTCTCGGAAAGGGAATTATCCCTGCAGTTCTCTCTGCAATCTCATCAGGTATCAACACTGTGTTGATAGAAACCATGGGCTATTATGACAGTTCCTACAGCAGCGCAACCCTGCTTGTTTCATCGATTCATTCTCTTGTTCTCGGTCTTATCACTCTTGTTATTTATGCACTTTTCGGCTATCTTGCATATAAAAAGCTTGCAAAGGCAGCTTGCTTCATCGGTGTTTCGTATGTTGCGGTTCTCATCTCGGGATTCATAACAAATATCTTCAGCGTTTTACTGAGCATCATCGGAATAATCGTTAATGCTGTTGATTCGTATGCATATTACGATTATCTTGCAGTTTCCAATATTCTCAACGGTCTTGTTTCGGTTTTCGGCATTATTATTGCAATTGCCGCAGGCGTATTCCTGCTTATGATTGTTGAAAAAGGCAAGCTCAATCTCAACATAAAGAAAAAGAACAAGACAGTTGCTCCTCAGGCACCCGTTCAGCAGAACAATCCCCAGATCTGATAAACAATATCATAGGGACAGCCCTTGCGGCTGTCCTTTTGCATAAAGGAGAATTTTTATGTCCGATTTATACAGCTCAATCTGCATTTCTTCGGTGAAATCATCGGCGCTGCAGTGCGCGGGAATTGAAATCCCCGAAAACATTGAAAACCCCAACCCTGTTATTGCTGCTCTTGCAGAGAAAAAGCTCGGCGCAAAGCCCGTTGACAGAGTTGTTATCTATAATCCCGATGCAGTTGCACTCTGGATTTATCAGAAATACACCTCAATGTTTTCAAAAGCTGCTCTCTGCTCGGATATCGCTCTTCCGATGCTCTCGGTTATGCCCAGCGTAACACCCGTTTGCTTTGCATCGATGTATTCGGGAGTTATGCCCGATATCCACGGAATAAAAAAATACGAAAAACCCGTGCTCTGCGTTAACACAATTTTCGACAGCTATATCAATGCGGGCAAGAAAGCGGCTATCGTTTCAACCGCAAAAGACAGCATTTCGATGATATTCCTCAACAGAAATATGGAATACTTCATCTATGAAACCCCCGAAGAGGTTAATAAAAAGGCTCTTGAGCTGATTGATGAGGATAATTTCGACCTCATTGTTATTTATAACGGAAACTATGACAGCACTATGCATAAACACGGCCCCGAAGCTGAAGAATCGCTCAGAGCGCTTGAAATGAATATTGATTTCTATTCTGAACTGATTGAAAAAATCAACCGAGAGTGGAAAAATCACAGCGTATTCTACGGTTTCTGCCCCGACCACGGATGCCACGAAATTGACGGCGAATGCGGCTCGCACGGGCTTGATATGCAAGAGGATATGAACGTTATTCATTTCTACGGAATAAAAACAGCAGAATAAAAAAGAACGGCTTGCAGATGATTTCACATCTGTAAGCCGTTTTGTTATTTATCAAAACATAATAAGAATTGTTGAAACGCAGGCAATTGCGGTTGAAATGATGGTGCGCACAGAGGGTTTTTCTTTTCTGATGATGCTGATAAGCGTTGAAAAAACCATAACTCCGCCCGTTATAATCGGATACTGCACCGATGCGTCAAGCTGAGAAAGAGCAATCAGGCAAAGCAGATTGCCTATGCCGCTGCAGCCCGCATAGCACGCGAGATTCCCCACTTCCTTAATCGGGAGAAGGGGAACTTTTTTGTTTTTGACAAGATGAAAAACAAGGCACATCGCAAAAGCGCAGATGTTGACCGTTGCCATAAAGCTTCCGCTGTCAACCGCATCGCCGTTTTTTGACTGATGGATTGCAGAAAGCACTCCGACAAGGCCGTTAAGCATAAAAACAGCAATATAATATTTGAAATTCTTGCCTTTCCCGCCGCCTTTTTCAAAGCTGAGAGCGGTTGAAATTCCGATAAGAACAACGCACATCGCCTTTGCAAACGAAAAATCCTCGCCGTTGAAAATAACTCCGTATGCAAAAGGAAGAAGCATTCCGCCAAGCATTGCAAAAATCGAATAAACCGAAAGATTTGCCGTTGCGAAAGATTTGAGCCCCGAATAGCTGTATCCCAGAATAACAATCGCATAAATGAAAGCGATTATAAACGAAACAAGGTTTATTTTCAGGTTGAAGCCGTTGAGAATAAGAAGCAACAGAAAACTTATTCCGTTTGTATACATTGAAAAAGTGAAGGTCTGATTGATTCCGTCGCCGTTGCGTTTTCTGAACTGCTGATTGAAAAGAAACTGCATTGAAAAGAGCAAATCAGCAATGATTATGTATAAGTAAAGCATATTTTTTCGCTCCGTTTAAAAAATCTTCACCTATTGTATCACAGTTTCCCGAAATATCAATAGGTGAAGAAGAATTTATTAAAATGCAAATATCGTGCTGACCCAATAATAAGCAATATTGAGGGCCATTGTCACAAGTTCATAAATTCCGAGAGAACGGAACAAATCCTTGACGGGGCCGACAAAAATAATATCAAACGGTGTTTTAACTTCAGCGCTGACAAGTTCATCCGTTTTTTCAACAGCCTCGCCGTTATCGATTCTGAAATACTGCGTTCTGTAGCCAACGGGAGTTATTGTTCCCATAGTGTAATAAACAGTTACGCTGACGGATTTTGCGCTCACTGCGGGAATTTCGCCACCGATTATATCAAGCTCAATGCTCTCGCCCGGAGCAAGCTTTTTGCCGGGGTCAACCGTTTCAAACTTAAGATTGATGCCGTCGCAGTAAATCGCCGCAAGACTCACTTCATTCTGCCAGCAGCAGTTGGTTATAACAAGCTTATCCGCACTGCCGTTTATAACGCCGGGTTCACAGCCCGAAAATTCCGCATAAACCGCCGATGAGGGGTTTGAGGTATCTCTGAACTGAGGATAATCGGGGTCAGAATAAACATCTGTTATTTCATCTGTGAAAAGAAGTGTGTGCAACAGCGAGCGGGTATAATAATCCCAATTGGTCATACCGTGGAAAAGGCCGTTAACAAACCAGGTGTTATCGGGAAGATATGAGGTTGACGCATCGATTGTCATATCGGGCGAAATCTTGTTTTTTCCGCCGCAATCGTTTATCTGCTTATATCCGTCTGCAAACCTCTCGCCGTAGGGTGCAACGGTTGCGCCCGTTGAAGCGGCGGTTGTTATGATTGCATCCGAGTTTTCGTTAAGACCCGTCACGATTCTGTTGCCCGTGCCTGCGATAATTGAAATATTCATTCCGTTATCGATGCATTCCTGAAGCTTTTCGCCAACCTTCGGCAGAATTTCATAGTGGAAACGGTCGCTTTTCTCAATAAGAAGCGCGCTTTCTTCAGCATCGAGAAGATCTTTCTTTGACTGCTCATATTTATCGGCGGGAACAAAATCCCAAAGGCTTCCCCAATAACCGAGGGTGGGGAAGATATGAGGTATAAGCGCATTGAAAATATCATCTATAAATCCGAGCTGCTGCGCCTTCACAAGCCAGTTATAGTCCTCTTCGGTGCATGTTCCGTGCTCAATGAATCTGACAAGGCATTCTTCATCAAACTCAACACAGGCGTTCAGCGCATCGTATGCGATGCCTGCGCCGCCGATTGCGGGGATTGTCAGAACTGCGTTGTCAACATCGTTTTTCCAGCCGAAAAGGGTGAGATATGTTGCGGTTACCTGACCACCGTGACTTACGGCAAAGATATTCACCTTATCCTTGCCCGAATGCTTCTTCACATCCTGAATAAGCTCGTCAAGCTGAATTGCGCACGCTTCAGCACCCATTCTGAAATCGCAGGTGAAATTATAGATGTTTTCGTCGCCGATATATTCCGCAAAGGCTTCCGCATGATTCTGCTCGTGCCTGTACTCACCGTCGGGATATCTTTCCTTGAGGTTTGCGCTGTTGGTTTCATCGGCGGTAACAACCACTCTTTTAATATCGTAAACACTTGTGCCGTCGGGGTTGCAACGCATCTTTTCAAAAAGCTCGTTCATCTCCACGGCAAGAGTTTTCGCAATTATTTCGGCATTGCCTACGGTCATTGCGCCAAGGCCGATGCCGAGCTGAACAATATTCTCAAGCACTCTGTTGAGAATATCGTCCATATTGAGACCCCACACCATTTCACCTGTTTCGGGGCTTTCGCCGCAATAAAGCGACGATGCGGAATAGCCCGCAACCATGATGACGGGGTATTCGGATACATCATCCTTGTTGAGCTTGCCCGATGCCGAAACGGCTACGCACGATGTTATAACGATTACCAACGAGAGCAATACAGCTATGAATTTTTTCATTTTTATCAGACCTTTCGTCTTTTATAAATTTAAAATACCATATTATGTTTGCAATTGCAAAACATTTTTATATATTTCTGCCGCCTTGCGGATAAAATCCTCTGTAACATCAAAATGCTCCGCAAGATCCCACACTTCAACAATACCCCTGCCGAGCGCATTTATGAATTCTTCTTCGGGCACAAGGCGATTAACCGCCCATCTGTCTGCCCTTTTCTCCTGCTTTTCTCTTATATTGAGAGAAGAATATATGTTATAAAACGAGCCCGTTTCGCAGTGGCCGAGCTCGTGGGCAAGATGCACCCGCTCCTGAGCCGTTGTTTCAATGCGGAAGGGGTCCATACCAATATAACACGCACCCGTCACCGACACTGCAGAAACCGAAACCGTCTGCGGCAAATCGCAACAGATAATTTCAGTGCCGCTCTGCAGCGCAATATCGTAAAGTTCAGTTGTTTTCGTTTTTTGCCGCCTCCCTTGCCTGAATATATTTTGCAAAATTGACAACCTCCTGCCACATTTCATCGGTCACTTCACCCGCGCCCGAGAAAAGAGCAACCTTGGCCGCCTCTATATTATTTTTATCTGCGCTTTCGTTTCCGTTAAGATAATCGAGCGAAACGCCGAAAACCTTGGCAATGCACGAAAGGGTTGAAACAACAGGGGTCTGAAAACCTGTTTCCCATTTGCTTATCATCACACGGTCTGTTTTCAGGCCGTATTCACGGTTGAGCCTTTCGGAAAGCTCCGTCTGGGTCATACCCGCTTTTTTTCTCAATGCCCTGATTTTTTCTCCTGACATTTCCATCACCTCTTTATGAGCGTATCATATCACAAATGTTTCTCAAAAGCAACATTTTTTTGAGAAATTTTCAAAAAGGTGTTGACAACGACAACATTTGTCGCTAATATAGTTAGTGTCGATAGCGACACTATTTGTGTCGTTGCCGTAACACTTTTTAATGAAAGGAGGATTAATTATGATAATCAGAAATTGCTGTAATTCGGGGATTTATGTTCCGCTTACGGAAATCCGTCAGCAAATCGATTATGCAAGAACCGTGAGCAAAGATATCTGCAAAACATATTCAAAGCGCACCCCCAGCGTAACCGACTTGCTCGGCGACTACAATTCCGTAAGAACCAAGCTTTCAATGCTTGAAGATTTTCTTTTTCAGGCGGCGCTATGGTGCGACACCGTTCTGCCTGATGAAACAACAGAAAACAACAATGAAATCATAAAGGAGGAAGAATGAGAACATTAAGAATTGACTTCACAAGCGAAAATATGCTTCCCGACGGCGAAATTTGCGGACGCATCGGTGAGCACAACGCAACCGACCTTATCATAACTCCGCCTGCGGAGATGTCGGAATGCGATGAAATTATAAATTATGTTGCCGCCTTCGTGACCGAAGGCAAAATCATCCGCTCGGATTTTTATCCGAAAGCAGAGAAAATAACCGTTTCGCTCTGCTCTCAGCTCACTCAGGATCATAACCTCGGCATTCAGCTGGAAGGTTATGACGCAACGGGCGGGCTTGTTGTTAAAAGCCCCGTTATCGGTGAGCTTAGGTTTCTGCCCTCTGCGGGAGGTGACGAAACGGATTTTGACGGCGAAAACGGCTCAATCGTTTCGCAGATTAACCTCAACACACTTGCAAGACACGAGCATTCAAACGGCCCCGTGCTCGGCGCTCTGGGCGAGAAAAACGGGCTTCTTACTTACGACGGTGTTCCCGTTTCCGACGGAAGAACCAAAACCGTTGAGTTCGATATTCGGCACGGAAATTTTATGATTGATATCACAAATCTTATTATAACCTTTATGGTCTGCGATTTTGAATTTGACACTCCGCCGATTCCCGCATGTTCAGATATAAAAAGAGTTGAGTTTATAGTTTCGGGCGAAAGCGAATGGACTGATATCCGTTCAATATTGAAATATGATGTTACTGTGCCCGTGCTTGTTCATACCTTCAGGGCTTTTAACACAGACGGTGTTACATATGTTGCTCAGATTGATTTTTACTCAGGGTCGTATAATAAATTCTATGACTACACGATGAACTATCAGATTGAAAAAATCAGGGTCACCTATACCTGCGATGATGAAGGCTGATATGACGGAAATTTCTATTCTCGAAATTGAACATCGCCTTATTCAGGCAGAAGAAAACATAAAAGAGCTTTACGCCAAATACAACGGCGTTGACAAAAATCTTGTTGCCGCAACAACAACTCTCAACAATCTGCTCACCCTTGTGAGCGAAATGAAAGCTTCGGTTGAAGCGCTCAAAGCGAAGCCCTCAGCATTCTGGGACAAGCTGATTTTTGCGCTTCTCGGCGCGGCGGCAAGTGCGGTTATATCGCATTTTACAGGAGGATGAATGGATAAACAGATTATAAAGGATGTATTGATAAGAGCGCTCAAAACCTTTGTTCAGGCGTTTCTCTCGGCAATATCGGTTGATGCGCTTCTCGGAGTAACGGATTTTGATGCGTTCAAAAAAATCGGGCTTTCAATGCTCGTTGCGGGCATTGCGGCAGGAATTTCCGCCGTATGGAATTCGGCGGTTAAGATATATATTAAGGAGTGATTGATTGAAAACAAACACAGGGCTTGTTGAATACGCCGAGGCTCAGCTCGGCAGACCCTATTGGTACGGCACCTTCGGCAATAAGGCAACAGCCGACCTTCTGGAACGAAAAACAGCGCAGTATCCCCAGCATTATCAGCACGCAAGAATGGATACATACAAAAAACAGCTTGGCCTGAGAGTGCACGACTGCGTGGGTCTTATCAAAGGCTACCTCTGGAGCGACGGAGCCAACGCAACACCCGATTATAAAGCGGAACAGGATGTTTCGGCAAACGGAATGCTCAAAAAATGCAAGCAGAGCGGCAGAATTAACACCCTGCCCGAAATCCCCGGTATTCTTGTTTTTATGCCTGGCCACGTAGGAATTTATTGCGGAGCGGGCAGAGTTATCGAGGCAAGAGGCTTTCACTACGGCGTTGTTGAAACCGATATTGAAAGCAGACCCTGGGAAAACTGGGGAAAATGCCCGTGGATAAAATATCCGAGCGGTTCAAGATATTTTCCGGCTTGCGAAAAGGATGAAACATCAATCGTTGACGCCCTCAAATCTCTCGGCGAAAACAGCGGATATTCTTACCGAAAGAAGATTGCGGCGGCAAACGGAATAACAGATTATACAGGCACGGCGAAAGAAAACATCAGGCTTCTTTCTCTTCTCAGAAGAGGCGAGCTTATCCGCCCCGATGCTTTTGCAACATAAATATAACAAAACCCCTGTCCGATAAAACGGACAGGGGTTAACTGTTTTATTATCAGTTGCCTGCTTTTACTGCCTCGAAATCTTCCTGAATCTCCTTTGAGGGAGCCTTTGTGATGAGTGATACAACAACAATGAAGATTGATGAAACAATGAATGCGGGAAGAAGTTCGTAAATACCGAGTGCGCTGATACCTGTTGTTTCGGCAAGAGGCTTGATAACAAGCTTCCAGATGAATACCATTGCAGCGCCGCTGACCATACCTGCGATTGCGCCGGGTCTGTTGATTCTCTTCCAGAAGAGTGAGAAGATAACAAGGGGGCCGAAGGTTGCGCCGAAGCCCGCCCATGCAAACGAAACAACCTGGAAGATTGTGCTGTCCTTATTGAAAGCAATAGCCGTAGCAATAACGGTGATAGCAAGAAGAGTAAGTCTTGAAACGGTCATAACCTGCTTATCCGAAGCATTTTTCTTGAAGATGCCCTGGAAAACATTCTTTGAAACTGCCGATGCAGCGATAAGAAGATATGAGTCTGATGAGCTGATTGTTGCAGCAAGAATACCTGCCATAACAAAACCTGCAAGAAGCGGGGGAAGGAAGCTCTTTGAAAGCGAGATAAAGATGCTTTCTGCGTCTGTTGCGGTGAGGTGCTCAACGGGGAAGAGCATTCTGCCCATAATGCCGATGAACACTGCAACTGCAAGTGAAATAACAACCCAGATCATAGCAATTCTTCTTGAGCTCTTGAGCTCCTCTTCTTTACGGATAGCCATAAAACGAAGAAGAACCTGAGGCATACCAAAATAGCCGAGACCCCATGCAAGCATTGAGAACACTGAAAGAAGGCCGTAGTCTTTTGCTTTCTCTGCAAACTGAGGAACGCCATCCTTAACCACCTGAACACCGTTTTCAACAATGGGATCTGCCATTCCGAAGAATTCAAGGAATCCGGGAATTTCCTTTGCGTTTGCAACAATTTCGCCAATACCGCCTGCTTTAACTACACCGATAGCAACAACAACGGTAAGAGCAACAATCATAACGATAGCCTGCATAAAATCTGATGCGCTTTCTGCAAGGAAGCCACCGAGAATTGTATAAACAAGAACAAAAATTGCGCCGACGATAAGCATACTCTCATATGATGCACCGAAAAGCGTTGAGAAGAGCTGACCACAGGTCTTAAGGCAGCTTGCCGCATAAACGGTGAAGAAGATAATGATGAAAAGAGCTGAAAGAGTCATTATAATCTTGCTCTTTTCACGGAATCTGTTTGAGAAGAATTCGGGAAGTGTTATTGAGTTGTTAGCTCTGATGCTGTAGCGGCGAAGGCGTTTTGAAACGATAAGCCAGTTAAAATATGTACCGATTGCAAGACCGATTGCAGTCCATGCAGCATCGGCAAGGCCGCACCAGTATGCAACACCGGGAAGACCCATAAGAAGCCAGCCGCTCATATCCGAAGCTTCTGCGCTCATTGCGGTTACCCAAGGGCCAAGGCTTCTGCCGCCGAGGAAATAGTTTTCTGAGTTAGTGTTTGCTTTCTTTGCAAACGCAATACCGATACCGATAACAGCAGCCATATAGACCACCATAGCGATAAGAATCTGTATGGTATCGCCATTGTTTTCAAAGTTAAAAAAGTCTGCCATAATATTCTCCTTTTTTAGGAATTTAAAGTATTAGTATATTAACAGATTATTAATCGATACGCAATACAGACTGAATTACAGAATGAAGTTCATACTTTTATACATATAAAATAAATAACGCCTTGATAAACAAGGCGTTTAAGTCTGTACTTTAGTTCTTAACAAAAATAAATTTTTTAAAAAACTCACTTTGATTTAAACCCACTCAGGAACATCGGCAGAAGCGACTGCGAATAATTGCAGAGCGAATAGTTGCCGTTGCAGATGCACCAATCATAAAGCAGAGCGCGCTCAAAAAGCGCATACGCTTTGAGAATTTCGTTGGTTGAAACATCGCCTCTCAGGCTGCCGTTCTGCTGACCGTGAGAGATGATTTTGCGCAGAAGTTTAAAGTAAGTTCTGTTATTATCGAGCAGGTGTTTTTCGCCGCTTGTTACAAGCTGAGTTGAATACATTCTTGCAAGCAAATCGAGCGAAACCCTGTTTTCAATCATAAAGAAAAGCTCTTTGTTGAGGTCAAGAAGAGTCTGAAAAGCATCGCCGTCAAGGTTGATTGAACCCTCAAGAGCTTCATATTTATCGTCAAAAAGATATGAAAGAGTTGAGAGAAGCGCATCCTTACCGCTGAAATGATGATAAAACGAACCTTTTGAGGTTTCGGAGCGCTCAACGATATCCTCAATGGTTGTGTTTTCATAGCCGTTTTCATAAAACAGCTCCCATGCGGCATTGACTATTTTCATTTTTGTGTTTCGTGAATCCTTGCGGGGCATAGTATCACTCCGTATCAGAAATTGATTATTCCATAGTGTTCAAGAATGGTTTTGAGACCCATAAGAATAAGTATCACACCGCCCGCAATCTCGGCTTTTTTCTTGAATTTGAGGCCGAAAACATTGCCGATTTTGATACCTGCTGCAGAGAAAACAAAGGTTATGATTCCGATGAAAACAACGGCAATAACAACTTCGTTTCTTTCATATGTTATAAATCCGATGCCTGCAAGCAGAGCATCGATGCTTGTTGCAACGGCAAGGGTAAGCATTTCTTTCGCCTTCATTGAGCCGCTTGAGCATTCGTCGCAATCGTCTTTTGCGAAAGCTTCTTTAAGCATATTTGCGCCGATACCCGCAAGCAGAATAAACGCAACCCAATGAGTGTATTTTTCAAAATACTGTTCAAGCGTTGCGCCGAAAAGATAGCCGAGAGCAGGCATAAGCGCCTGAAATCCGCCAAACCAGAGACCTGCTGTTACCATCTGCTTTATTCCCGCTTTTTTAACAGCAAGACCTTTGCAGATTGCAACGGCAAACGCATCCATTGAAAGCCCGACTGCTATTAAAAATAAAGAAAAAATCGGCATAATAATTCTCCTTTGACATAAAAAAACGGATACTGCTGTATCCGGGATTTTTATTATTTTAACATTATAAACAACAGTTTGTCAACACTAATCGTTATGCAAAAAATCTTTCGTTGCAACATACAAAAATAATGTGCAAAAACCCTCAATTTTTCGCAATTTTTATCTATTAAGGTATTGAAAAATATATGTTATATATTGTATAATTATAAAAGCTATTGTATTGGAGGTATATACAATGAAAAAAGTAGGAATTATCATGGGCAGCGACAGCGACCTGCCCGTTGTTGAAAAAGCAATCAATACACTCGATGAATACGGCGTGCCCTATGAGGTTCATGTTTTCTCGGCGCACAGAACACCCGAGCAGTCCAAAGACTTTGCTCAGAACGCAAAAGCAAACGGCTTCGGCGCAATCATTGCCGCCGCAGGCAAGGCAGCTCATCTTGCAGGCGCAATTGCTGCAAACACAACTCTGCCCGTTATCGGCATCCCCGTTAAGGCTTCAACTCTTGACGGCCTTGATGCTCTTCTTTCAACCGTTCAGATGCCCGCAGGCATCCCCGTTGCAACCGTTGCTATCGACGGCGCGGCAAATGCAGCTCTTCTTGCAATACAGATTCTTGCAGTATCGGATGACGAGCTTGCAGAAAAGCTCACCGCAGCAAGAGCAGCAGCAACAGAAAAGGTTCTTGCAGCAAACAAGAAGATTGAAGAGAAATATAATAAATAAAATGATTTGCCTTATGGCATAAATTGACTTTCAGTCATAGGCGGAGCCTATCCTTTAATTACGCATTCGTAATTATGAATCAAACATACTCGGAGGTAAAATCTATGGGAGGCTTTTTCGGCGCAACATCAAGAAGAGATGTTGTTCTGGATGTGTTTTTCGGCGTTGACTACCATTCTCACCTCGGCACACGCAGGGGCGGTATGGCGGCAGTCAACGAAGAAAAAGGTTTTCAGCGTGATATCCACAACATTGAAAATTCACCTTTCCGCACAAAGTTTGCGGGAATCGTTGATGAGATGCACGGCAATGCCTGCATCGGCTGTATCAGCGACAGCGACCCCCAGCCCATTCTCATCCGTTCGAACCTCGGCACTTATGCCATAACGGTTATCGGCTGCATCAACAATTCAGATGAACTCGTTGATGAATTCCTTGCACAGGGCGGTTGTCATTTCAACACAATGACCTCAGGCAAAATCAACTCAACCGAGCTTGTTGCCGCGCTCATTAATCAGAAAGACAGTTTTGTTGACGGTATCCGCTACGCTCAGGAAAAGATTGACGGCTCGCTTTCTCTTCTCCTTCTTCTTGAAGACGGCAGCATCATCGCTGCAAGAGATAAGGTTGGCCGATTGCCCATTCTTATCGGCAAGGATCTCGACGGCTACTGTGTATCCTTTGAATCCTTCGCATTTGAAAAGCTTGATTACGATTTTGTCAAAGAACTCGGCCCCGCAGAAATCGTGAGAATATATCCCGACAGAGTGCACACTCTTTCAGAGCCTCAGAAAAAGCTCAAAATCTGCGCTTTCCTCTGGAGCTATTACGGTTACCCCACCGCTTTCTACGAAGGCATCAGCGTTGAGGTTATGAGAACGAAAAACGGCGCTGTTATGGCAAGGGAAGATAAGAAAAACGGTCTTTGCGACGGCATCGATTATGTAAGCGGCGTTCCCGATTCGGGCACACCTCACGCTATCGGCTACGCAAACGCAAGCGGAATTCCCTTTGCAAGACCTTTCATAAAATACACTCCCACCTGGCCCAGAAGCTTTATGCCCACAAGCCAGAGCGAGAGAAGCAAGGTTGCAAAAATGAAGATGGTGCCCGTTCATGACCTTATTCAGGGCAAAAGCCTTCTTTTTGTTGACGACAGCATCGTAAGAGGCACTCAGCTTCGCGAAACCGTTGATTTCCTTTACAGCCACGGTGCAAAGGAAGTTCATATGCGTTCAGCCTGCCCGCCGATTATGTATGGCTGCAAATATCTCAACTTCTCACGCAACACTTCGGATGATGACCTCATTGCCCGCAGAGTTATTCACGACCTTGAAGGCAAAGAAGGAGATAAATACATCGATGAATACTGCGATGCTTCAACCGAAAGAGGCAAGAAGCTTCGTGAAATCATCTGCAAAGAGCTCAAGCTCACAACCCTCGGCTATCAGTCAATCGAAGGTCTTATCGAAGCGATCGGTTTGCCCGCAGATTGCGTTTGCACCTATTGCTGGAACGGCAAAGGATAATCAAAATATAAAAAATATGTGAATTTCACAGGAGGAATAAATCATGGAAAAAAGCTTCAGCGAAAGCTACGCAGCAGCAGGCGTTGATATTACAGCCGGCTACAAAGCAGTAGAACTTATGAAAACCCATATCAAGAGAACTCTCACAGCAGGCGCTATGTCAGACATCGGCGGTTTCGGCGGCCTTTTTGAGCTTGACCTTACAGGCATCGCAAAGCCCGTTCTCGTAAGCGGCACAGACGGTGTCGGCACAAAGCTCAAGCTCGCATTCATTATGGATAAGCACGATACAGTCGGCATCGACTGCGTTGCAATGTGTGCAAACGATATCGTTTGCTGCGGCGCAAAGCCCCTTCTTTTCCTTGACTATATCGCTTGCGGCAAAAACGTTCCCGAAAGAATCGCAGAAATCGTTTCGGGTATTGCTGAAGGCTGCGTTCAGTCAAACGCTGCTCTCATCGGCGGCGAAACAGCTGAAATGCCCGGTTTCTATCCCGTTGACGAATATGACCTTGCAGGCTTCTGCGTAGGTGTTGTTGATAAGGATAAGGTTCTTGACAACACAAAGATGACCGAAGGCGATGTTGTTATCGCTCTTCCCTCAAGCGGTGTTCATTCAAACGGCTTCTCACTCGTTCGCAAGGTGTTTGATGTTGAAAACGCAGATATCAAAACTCCCGTTGCAGAGCTCGGCGGCAAATCAGTTGGCGAAACTCTTCTCACTCCTACCAAGATTTATGTTAAGCCCATGGTTGCTCTCTTTGAAGAGGTAACAGTTAAGGCTGTTTCACATATCACAGGCGGCGGCTTCTATGAGAATATTCCCAGAAGCATTCCCGACGGCTTCGGCGCAAAGATTGACAAGGCTTCTCTCAGAATCCTACCCATCTTTGACCTTATCGCAAAAACAGGCAACATCCCCGAAAGAGATATGTACAACACATTCAACATGGGTGTTGGTATGAGCATTGTTGTTGCCAAGGAAGATGCCGAAAAGGCTCTTGAAGTTCTCAAGGCAAACGGCGAAGATGCATACATCATCGGCGAAATCATCAAATCAGAAGATAAGGTTGTTATTTGCTGAGGCAAACGATAATTCGTAATTATGAATGCGTAATGCGTAATTAAAGGATAGGCTCCGCCTATGACCGATTATAATTCGGGTGTGGGCAACGCCCACCCTTAATTACGAATTAAGCATTTCGAATTACGCATTAAATTTGAACGGAGTGAAAATATGAAAAAAGCCCGTATCGCCGTTCTTGTTTCGGGCGGCGGAACAAATCTGCAGGCGCTGATTGATGCTCAGGCGGCAGGAATCATCAGAAGCGGTGAAATCACCCTTGTAATTTCCAACAAAAAGGGCGCTTATGCGCTTGAAAGAGCCGCAAAGGCAGGCATCAGAGGCGAAACCGTGCTCAAAAGCGAAAATCCCGATTTTGAGGGCAAGCTCATCGAGCTTCTCGACGGCGACGGAATTGACCTGATTGTTCTTGCAGGCTTTATGAGCATTCTCTCCGAGCGTTTCACAAACCATTATAAAGACAGAATAATCAACGTTCACCCCTCACTCATTCCCTCATTCTGCGGCGAAGGCTTCTATGGCCTTCGTGTGCACGAAGCCGCTCTCGGCTACGGAGTTAAGGTGACGGGTGCAACGGTGCATTTTGTTAACGAAATCCCCGACGGCGGTCGCATCATTATGCAGAAAGCCGTTAACATAGAGCCTGATGACACCCCCGAAACTCTTCAGAAAAGAGTTATGGAGCAGGCAGAATGGATAATTCTTCCGCAATCGGCGGAAAAAGTATGCAATGAAATAATCACGGAGGCTAACAAATGAAGGTTCTTGTTGTCGGCGGCGGCGGAAGAGAGCACGCCATCATCAAAAAACTTAAAGAAAGCAAAGAAATAGAAAAAATTTATGCACTCCCCGCTAACGGCGGCATTGCCGCAGATGCCGAGTGTGTCAATATCGGAGCAAAGGATATCCCCGCAATCGTTGAGTTTGCAAAAACAAACGATATCGGCTTTGCGGTTGTCGCTCCCGATGACCCCCTTGTGCTCGGTGCAGTTGATGAGCTTTCAAAGCTCGGAATTCCCTGCTTCGGTCCCGAAGCAAAGGCGGCTATTATTGAGGGAAGCAAGGTTTTCTCAAAAAATCTTATGAAGAAATATAACATCCCCACCGCTGCTTACGAAGTGTTTGACGATGCCGCAAAGGCTCTCGCTTACATTGAAACAGCTCCCATTCCCACTGTTAT
>JAZLBI010000043.1:0-11246 GCA_045613625.1 Acutalibacteraceae bacterium
GGGTCAGGTAAACAAAATTGTTGCCAACGTTTCAACAGCATTTGATGTTCAGGCTCTTTCATCGGTTCAGGTTCTCGGCGGTATTTCGCTTTATAATGTTGTTCTCGGCGTAATAATAATGGCTCTTGTTGCGCTTATTACTCTCGGCGGTCTTAACAGAATTGCAAATGTTGCCGAAAAAGTTGTTCCTTTTATGATTGTTCTTTTTATTGCGGGTAGTCTTGTTATTATCGGCGTGAACTATGATCAGATTATTCCCTCTTTAAAAACAATTTTTGTTAATGCATTCAGACCTGAAGCTTTTGTTGGCGGAACACTCGGTGCGGCAATCAGCGCAGCTGTTACCCAGGGCTTCAAGAGAGGCGTTTTTTCAAACGAAGCCGGTCTCGGTTCATCGGTTATGGTTCATTCAAACTCCAATGTCAAAGAACCCGTAAAGCAGGGTATGTGGGGCATCTTTGAGGTTTTTGCAGACACAATGATTGTTTGCACAATGACAGCTCTTGTTGTTCTTACTTCAGGCGTGTTTGATGCAAAAACAGGTAAAATTGCAGAAGGTCTGAGCGATGCAACTCTTGTTGCCGGTGCGTTCAACAGTGTTTTCTCCTGGGGCGATATCGGTGAAAAATTCGTTGCAATTGCAATGTTCCTTTTTGCTTTCACAACTGTTCTCGGCTGGTCACACTACGGCTCAAAGGCCTGGGAATATCTTTTCGGTGCAAAAACAACAATTATTTTCAAAATTATTCATGTTATCACCGTTATCTTCGGTGCGGTTATGACATCAACACTTGCGTGGGATATTTCAGACACATTCAACGGTCTTATGATGATTCCCAACCTTATCGGTGTTGTTGTTCTCTTCCCGCTTGTTATGAAGATAACCAAAAACTATGTTAACCGTAAGGTCAAGAATGTGAACGAAAAGCCTGTTCTTTCATATGATGCTGAAATACAGGCTGAATCGGAAGCAAATCTTGATGATTAATAAAGTGTCAACGCTCAGGGCTTTGATTTTTGTGGGTATATTTATTCTTTGCATACAAAACAAAATGAAGAATGATGCGGGATGGCGGTGTTCTTAAAAATGCAAAAAACAATAAAAAGCACGTATTATGAGACAAAACAAAAAAATTTGAACCATAATGCTGAAACGTGTATCTAATTATATGGGATGTTCCCCAAAAAAATTTTAGGAGGCATTTTGATGAGATGTTCCAATTGTAATTATGAATCAGAAAAAAACTTCAAATTCTGTCCGTCGTGCGGCGCAATGAATGCAACAGCAGAAAATGAAACAGCAAATGGTATGCCCGGATACACTGCGGGGTCAGGCGGCCCGAAAACATCACTTTTTAAGAAAGCGTGGTTCTGGCTTGTTATTGCTCTGATTGTTATTTTAATTGCAGGTATAGTTATTCTCGGATCTGCATTTTTAAAATCAGACAATGAAAATGACACCGGTGAAACCACTGCTGTGAGCAGCGAGCTTATTCTTGAAGAAAATACAACCGCTGTTTCAAACAGTGATGAAGGTTTTCTGCCTGAAACCCAAACAACGACATCGTCAACATCTTCAATAACTGTTAATAATTTTTCAGGTGGCAATTATGAATATGATAATGCCACAACAACACCCGAGACAATTGAGCTTTCTTTGACAGAAAAGAATATTCTGGGTGATAATCAGTTTGAGTTAACCTATATAGATCATGAAATATTGGACAGCTATACCGAAAATTATGCCGGATATGAAAAGGTTGAAGGTCAAAAGTATCTCTTCATTAAGGTTAAAGTGAAAAACACCAGCAGCGAAGAAGCTCATTTCGCTAAAGACGGATACCTTGAGGTTGTTATTAATGATAAGTACAGCTTCACCTCATCGGTTGATATCGGTGTATACGACGGCAATTATTTCTCCACATACTATACACTTCTTCCTTTTGCTGAAAATGTGCACTATATAATCGTTCCCGTTGCAGAAGAACTGTTGGATCAGACACAGAAAGTTACTGTGGTTTTGGGCCTTGGCGGAGATTCATGGCTTTCACTTGAACGATCTGACTATATTTATAATATGAACATTTATCTTTCTGATGAAGACGGCAGAAATATAAGTTAATTAGAAAGGAACGGAATGATGGATAGCTATAATCCTGAAAAGAAAAAAAACAGAAACATTGCCGTTGCAGTGGTGCTTGTTTCGGTTCTTGTTATTTTGATGGGAGTTTTCGTGTTCCTTTTGGTGGGATATATCAATAGTATTAAAAATGATGAACTTTCAACCGATGCTCAGCCTGTCAGTGTTCTTGATATTGTTGATGCTGACAGCGACACAGGTGCTATAGAGACAAAAGAAGTTACCAATCCCTCAACAAATTTGTTTGATATGATTTTCGTTTTGAACGGTGTTGAATATCAGTTTCCTTTTAAAACATCGGATTTGCTTGCAAACGGTTGGTCGTTTGTGGATGAAACAGACGCTGATGTGTCGGTTAGCTACGGTGATTTTGAATCAGGTATTCTTGTTAGCGGAAATAATATAATCAGATTCTGCGCATACAATCCATCAACTGCCGATACTAAAGTTGTTGATTGCTATGTTGGTTCTGTTTCTCCCGTTATTGTTGGTAACTTTATTTTGCCTTGCAATATAAGTCTTCATAAATCAACACGGTTTGATACAGCTTCTGCTTATGGCATGCCGAACAGTGAATCGGGTGATGTGCGTTGGTATTACGGCCAGATTGATGAGTTTGAATTAGTTGCAGAACAAAGCAACATTGAAATGATGTATAACCAAACACCTCTTATTCAAGTTAAATATGACGAAAATTGTGAAAAAACAGGGTCGAATGACAACGATATTGTTAAATATATTGAACTTGAGTGGTTTGACCTTGATGCCGAAGCGAAATATGCAGAAAGGAGCGGTAAGTGATGAAAACAAAAAAACCAAACCAAAAGATTATGTGGATAATCACAGCTATCGCTTTGGTTCTTGCAGTTGTGTTTGTGATTGCTGCGGTGTTTTGTCTGGTAGGAAATAACGAAAAAACAGATGAAATTACAGCATCAAAAAACGGCGAATTTTCATTCGGCGGATTTATGGATTATGTTACCAAGAGCTCCGGTCCAGTCAGCAAAAATGCATCCGAATATACTCCGCTTCAAGAGAAAAAAGAGCAGACGATTATGTTTTATATTGTTGGCTCGGATCTCGAAAGTCAGATGGGTTCCGCAACAAGCGATCTCATTGAGTTTATGCAGGCGGATGTTGATACACAAAACACCAATGTTGTAATATTCACAGGCGGTGCAAGTTATTGGCATAACAACATCGTAAACAGTGATTCAAATTATATTCTTTATCTTGACGGAAATAACGGATATCGGGTGATAGGCTCTACGAGTGACATACTGAATATGGGTGATTCGTCTACTCTTGCAACTTTTCTTGAGTATTCATATTACACATTTCCTGCAGAAAATTATAATCTTATTTTGTGGAATCATGGCGGCGGATCAATTTTTGGCTACGGAAACGACGAACTTGCCGGTGACAGGCTTTATCTGCCCGAATTGAAAGCTTCTCTTGCAAGCAGTCCTTTCAGTTCGAGCAACAAACTCGGTTGGGTTATGTTTGATGCCTGCCTTATGAGTAACATTGAGACAGCTTATGTTTTCAGCGATTATGCAGAATATCTTATTGCAAGCGAAGAATCCATTCCGGCCTACGGTTTGTATTATTCAGCCTTCAACGGGCTTACATCGACAAATGTCAGCGCTGCTGAAGTTGCACGAAAAGTTTGTATGGGAAGTATTGACTTCAACAATTCATTGAATTACGATTCTGTTACATGGGCAACAACATATGTTCCATTTTCTTGCCTTGATCTGAGTAAGATGGATTCTGTTGAATCTGCGATGAAAGATTTCTTTAAAGATCTTAACAGAAATATCAAAAGCAATTTTAATCAGATGAGTTATGTACGAGATAAAATGTATACATATGGCTCATACAGTGACGGAAACAAACAACTTGATCTTATTGATATGGTGAGCTTTGTTGAATCTGTAAAGTTCCTTTCGCCCGAAAAAGGCCAGGCTTTGCTTGACGCTTTGAAAGAAATGATTGTCTGGAATTATTCGGGAACAGCTCACGATGCTTCAAAAGGTGTTTCGTTCTATTTTCCGTATTCGGCATCACATTACTATGAAAGCAAAGCATTACCTGTTTATGACTCGCTCGGCTTTTGTGAGGAATATACAGATTTCTTAGAAGATTTTCTGACTGTTATGGATGGAGGAACACCTGAACTTTGGGAAGAAGTATCAGAGGAAACAACCACCACACAGGCAGCAACACAGCCGCCTGTGACAGTTGCACCTCAGATACCTTCAACATCTTCACAGAATATAACTGAAGCTTCAACACAAAGCCCGACTGTTCCTCAGCAGAATCCCGTAACAACAACCGCGCCGCAAGTTCCTCAAACAACCTTGCCGCCGCAGAATAATCCTTCCGGAATACCCTCATCACAAAACGGATACACTGCAAATATTTATTTCACTGATGTGCAGCTTTCAAGTATTGCGAAGTCGAAAAAATGTGTATTTAATGTTTGTGATGACGGCCATGGCTTCTATCTTGTCTCTGAAACCGCTGATACAAGCGTAAACGGTAACACACTTAGCGCAGAGTTTGACACAGGCAGATATTTCCTAAGCGACGGTGTGAACACAACAGAGGTTAGTCTCATTGAAGTTAGCCGCACAAAAGACGAAGTTGTTTATGAGGCTCCTGTCAGAATAGCTACATCAGGTGCAAGATGTGTCAATTCCATGATTTATGAAGGTGTAGGCACAGATCTTGTAATTGTTTTCAATAAAGAAAATCCTGACGGAAAAGTGCTTGGATTTTATGTCTCCGATGCAAAAACAGGTAAAAATGTTCTTTATGAGCTCGAAGAGGGAATGTCGGTTCTTCCTTATGCTTATGCTATTGAAAAATTCGAGTATGATGAGCACGGAAACGTTGTATGTTACAGAGATAACAGTACATTAGCAAATGCATATCCCGAAACTGTGCTTGAGGTGAGAGATGAAATCACTGTTGTGAAAAAAGATTATCTCGATACTGATCGTATTTACGGCACGATTGACATAACCGATGTTTACGGCTACAGCTTCAGTGCAACTCTCAAGAAAATCTTCTCGAAAGAATAATGGCTTTTCGGATATTACAGATTTTTTGCGAAACATAATTTGATATTGTAAAAACTCCTTCGACGATGGTTTCGCCGAAGGAGTTTTTCTGTCTAAAATATAAATACGAATGAAAATTAAATGTTGTATTTCTTGAGCCACTCATAGTATAATATAACTGTTAAACATTTACAAAAAGGGGATAGACAATGAAAGTTTCCGAAATGCCGTATAAAAGAATTACGGTTGAAGAAGTTAAAGAACAGACCGATAAGATAATTGAAAAAATAAAAAATGCCAAAAGTGCGGAAGAACTGAAAAACGCAAGAGATGAGTATAATAAGATAAGCGAAGAAGCAGAAACCGCTTGTGCACTTGCAAACTGCCGTTTTACCCTCAACACAAGGGATGAATTCTACAATGCGGAGATGGATTATTACGACAATGCTATGCCGCTTTTCTCCGAAATTGAGAACGAATATAAAAAAGCGATGCTTGATTCACCTTACCGAGTCGAGGCAGAAAAACTCATTAATCCCAGAGTTTTCAAGGGCTTTGAGATGTCGCTCAAAACATTCTCGCCCGAAGTTATTGAGGATTTGCAGCAGGAAAATGCGCTTGTCACAAAATACTCAAAGTTTATGGGAGAGCTCGCATTTGAGTTTGAGGGCGAAAAAATGCCCCTCTCTGTATTGAGGGGTAAGCTTGAAGATGACAGCAGAGAAACACGCCGCAAAGCCGCAGAGGCAATCGGCAAAACAATGGAAGCCAATGCCGGAACATTTGACGAAATCTTCGACGGTCTTGTGAAAATCCGCACACAGATTGCCTGTAAACTCGGCTACAAAAACTTCGTTGAGCTCGGCTATTACAGAATGGGCAGGGTAGACTACGACGAGAAAATGGTTGCCGCATTCAGAAAGAGCGTTGAAACCGATATCGTGCCCGCAGTTGCAGAGCTTAAAGAGAGAATCCGCAACCGTCTCGGTCTTGACAAGATAATGTACTATGACGATTCAATCAGCGTTACGGGTGAAATGCCAAGACCCGTCATTGATACCCCTGCAATCTTTGAGAATGCACTCAAAATGTATAATGATATGAAACCCGAAATCGGCGACTTCATGCAGAGAATGCTCGATGCCGAAGCCTTTGATGTTGAAGCCCGTGACGGCAAATTCGGCGGCGGATATTGCACAACATTTGCCAAATACAAGCAGCCGTTTATCCTTGCAAATTTCAACGGAACAAGCGGCGATATCGACGTTATCACCCATGAATTCGGTCACGCTCTTGCCGCAGATTATATGTTCAAGTTTGCCGAACCCGACTATCCTACGGGTATGGAAACCCACGAATGTCACAGTATGAGCATGGAGTTCCTTTGCCATAAATATATGGATGATTTCTTTGCTCAAAAGGCAGATAAATATCGCTATAAGCATATTGTTGATGCTGTTTCATTTATACCTTACGGTGTTATTGTTGATGAATTTCAGCATATAGTTTATGAAAATCCTGAGCTGACACCTGAAGATAGAAAGTCTGAATATCTCAAGCTTGAAAAGAAATACAGGCCTTATCTCTCTTTTGCGGGTATACCTTATCTTGAAAACGGTACCCGTTGGCAGTATCAGATGCATATTTACGAAAGCCCGTTTTATTATATTGATTATTGCATTGCACAGTGTGTTGCTCTCGGTTTTCTCTCGCTTTCAAGAGATGATTTTGAGGGAGCTCTTGAAAAATATGTTGATTTCTTAAAGAAAACGGGAGGAGTTTCGCTCGGTGAACTTGTTGAGGGCGCGGGGCAGAAATCACCGTCTGCAGAAAACGCATTAAAAGATATAGCAAAAACTGCGATGGCGGCAATATCCGAAGCAGAACACAGAATTTAATAAAAAACAAAGAACCGAGTGCAGAGCATTCGGTTCTTTTGATAATATTTTTATTTGAGCGCAATAACCGTTATCGCAGAAATGAGCGCCTGAATCATACAGAATCTGAAAATAACCTGAGTGTTTGACCAGCCTTTGTTCTTTCTGAAATGGTCGTGAAGGGGAGTGCGGATATTTTTGAATGCGTTAATTTTGAGGAATCTGATAAGCGATACCTTTGCGATGCCGAGAAGTCCGTCAAGGCAGAGCATAAAGCAAAGGGGAATTGTGAGAAGAATGTTGCCGCTCTTGAGTACGCAGATGCAAAGGAAAAGGCCGAGAGCTCTTGAGCCTGCATCGCCCATCATCATTGTGCTCGGCTCAGCGTTCTTCCAGAGATAGGGGATAAGCACAAGAATCATAAGCACAATGAGAAGATTGATTCTGCTGTCCATACCGAGGAAATATCCCGCCGCCATAACCGAAACGAGCGAAACGGTTGTGAGGCTGCCGCAGAAACCATCGATGCCGTCGCAGCAGTTAACTGCGTTGATAAGCATCCATACAAGAACGGTTGCGATAACTCCGAAAACAATCGGATTGATATGAAGGTTCATTCCGAAAAAGCTGATGTCGGTAAGCTCTTGATTGTGATAAACAAAGTTTGCTGCAGTCAGAGCGGAAATAACAAGGTCAATAGCGCCTTTTTTATATTCACCCCAGGGCTTTTCGGCTCTGTCATCAAGATATCCCGAGAGCATTCCGAAGAAAATGAGTATGTAGTATATGCCGTATTCAAGCGAAACGGGAACAAAAAGAAGGGCAGCAATAATGAAAGCAATAACAAAAATAATGCCTGCACCCCTGACCTTGCCCGCCGAAAGTTTGCCGTTGAAAGCAAATTCTCTGCCCTGGTCTTTGGGAAGCTTGTTTTTGAATATCGCAAGAAGTCCGCCGCAAAGAATAACGGGAATAAGTGTCATAAGAATATAAAGAGTTTTTTCAGGTAATAAATTGGTAAGCATATTCAACCTCCGTAAATTTTTAACAGAGAAATCATAACATATAATTTATCCTTTTTCAATATTTAATTGGTTGACTTCGGATTTTTTAGCGGTTATAATTGAAAAAAACGCTTGGAGTAAAAAATGAGAATTCTTGCAATCGGTGAAATTATATTTGATATTTTCAACGGTGAGGCTGAAATCGGCGGTGCACCGCTGAATTTCTGCGCCCATTGCGCCGCTCTCGGTGCGGATTCTGCGATAATCTCCGCTGTGGGAAACGATGCCCTCGGATGGATTGCAATTGAAAAACTCAGAAAATTCGGCGTTGATGCAAAATATGTTCAGCATAACAAATTGCCTACGGGCCAGTGCATTGTAACCGTTGAAAACGGCAATCCGGAATATAATGTAATCCGACCCGCCGCATATGACAGAATTGAAGTTTCTGCTGATGTTTTTGATGCTGATGTTTTTGCGTTCGGAACTCTTATACAGCGTGATGAAGTCTCAAAAAATGCACTTAAGGCAGTTCTCAAAAACGGTAATTTCAAAGAAGTTTTCTGCGATATAAACCTCAGAAAAGATTGCTATGATAAGGATTCCTGCCGCCTGTGCCTTGAGAATGCAACAATTCTTAAGCTCAGTGAAGAAGAAGAACCGTTGATGAGAGATTTCGGTTTATATAAAGCGGGTCAAACTGAAAAAGAAACAGTGGAATCTATATGTGAAAGCTTTGCGAATATCCGCCTTGTGCTGTTCACAAAAGGGGAAAACGGCTCGCTGATTTATGATAAAACAGAAAACAGGTTTTATGATTTTGCGGCAGAGAAAGCCGAGGTAGTTTCAACCGTCGGTGCGGGGGACAGTTATTCTGCGGCTTTCCTTTGTGAATATCTGAAAAGCGGAGATATTTCATCTTCAGCTGAAGCAGGGGCAAAACTCAGTGCATTTGTTGTTTCTCACAGAGAAGCGGTGCCTGAAGCAAAATAATATAAAAAACTGCAATTTTTTTGAAATAAACACTTGACATTTTGAAATTCTGTGATATAATAGCATTCGTTGAGTTGAGAAACATCAACAGAACTGAATATCCGGGTGTGGCGCAGTTGGTAGCGCGCTTGACTGGGGGTCAAGAGGCCGTGAGTTCAAGTCTCGCCACTCGGACCATCTTAAACCACTGAATTTATTCAGTGGTTTTTGTGTTATAAGGAAGGTGTTTTTTTTGTCATTACACAGTCTGATTAAAAAATTCTCTGATTATTGTAAAAAACACGTTTGGCAATGTATACTTGTAACGCTTGTCGAAACGATGGCTTTTGGGTTCCATGCTACGCACTATTCATATCATATTGATATGCTTATCGAAGAATATTATAATGGAACAGTTCTTATAGGAGCTGGTCGTTTTTCGGCACCATTGATTAACTATTTTACCAATTGGATGCAGTTTGCTCCGTTTTGGCATACGTTTTTGATGGCTGTTATGTTGTTTGCTGCGGGCTTGCTCTTTGGATTGGTGTTAAAAGAAGCCTCTGACAACAAATTGCCTGATACCGCAGTGTTTGCATTTTGGATCGTTTTTTCGACCTTTCCTCTCGTTGCGCATCAGATGACATATCCGATTCTGTCGGTTATCCTTCCTTATTGTTTAATCGGAGTTGCGTTATGGTTAATGTTACCTATAATTAACGGTCAAAAAATCGGTGCATTAAAAATCCTCTCCGTTATTTTGCTTTTAGTCATCAGCGTTGATATGTATGAATCGCATGCTTCGGTTTATTTAACCATCTATTTTGCTGTACTTCTAATTAAATATTTGTATTGCCAAGAAAAGCCCAAGTTTTTTAAGGGTTTGTTTCTTATAAGCGTCAAGGTTGTTTTATTGTTAGGATTAGCAATAATTTTTGATTTGCTCATATCCAAAGTTGTTTGCCGCATTTTTTGCGGAACATTCGATTTTTGGTATCAGACAAACACCTCAATTGCATGGACAGATACGTCTTTGCTAAACGGCATTAAATGGCTGTTGAGGGAACTGATAGGCCAGTATCTTATAGCAGGAGTATCTAACTACAGCGTTTTGATATATGATGTTGCAATTTTTATTGGTCTTGTAATAACATTCGTTCTTTCAATAAAAAGGAAAAATATCTGGCTTGTGGTTTTGTATGCAGGAACATCGGTTTCATCCATGGCACTTGCAGTTGTGATAGGTTCTGCTCCCGAATACAGAATGGCACAGGCTATACCAGTTTTAGTTGCATTGTTTATAGCGTTAATCGTTATATTATTGCCCCAAAAGCCTCTAGTTAAAGGTACAGTATGGTGTATAATTGGTGTTTTGGTGTTCAATCAAACTTTGTTTATAAACAGGTACACCGTTCTTAATTATGAGCGTCATCAATATGAAAATGATATACTGCAGAATATTTCAAGAGATTTGCAAGAGTTTTCAATTGATAAAAAACCTGTACTTTTCGTTAACGGTGAGGATTATGAATTTTCGGATTTTGAAAGCACACCTCTTGATTTTAACAATCCGATTTCAAATACATACAAAAAAGTTATGTGTTCAATGTTTGATAAAGTGATACCTCAAACCACATTCAAGCGCTTGGATTATCGTTATGGCGACAGAGTAGAATACGACTTGTTAGATTCCGAAAGTATTGCTCGTTTTTTTAATGAAGATTATAAAATTTTGCCGTACAGAGAATTTAACAACAGAAATCATAGCGGAGCGTTTACACCTGAAATATACAGTGCGTTTTCAAAATTAGGTTGTACATTAATCATCGATGAAGTTGCTTTAAGTAAAGAAGAAAATTTATATTCATCAATTTGCAACGAGTATGAATATATGCCAGCCTACCCGTCAGATGGATATATTTACGAAAGCTCCGATAGAATCATAGTGAAAATATATGATTAAACCGAGTAAAGAAATGATTCCTATTAAAGTTTGACAGTCTTTGCTATTAATGATATAATTATTACAGTCAAAAATTAAGTTAATGAACGAAAAACAGTTAGTTATCAGAGGTGAGCAGGAGCTTAAAGCTCAGGCTTGTTCCTAAAGAGGCCGCAGGCCTCTCACTGGGGGTCAAGAGGCCGTGAGTTCAAGTCTCGCCACTCGGACCAAAGGACGAAAATC
>JAZLBI010000044.1:0-8759 GCA_045613625.1 Acutalibacteraceae bacterium
AAGCACCTCCTTCTGGTCTTTGGCCACGGTGCATCCGTGGCAAGGAATAAAATTTGTTTTAATCCTGCTGTTCTTTCACAGCGGTTTTATATTTTAACAGAATTATACAGGCTTGTCAAGCGCTTTTTCGTATTTTAATCAACAACAATACTTGATAAAATCATCATATAATTGTATAATATAGTCACAAACAACTCAAAAGAGGTGATTCCCGTGAATGAAAAGCTCCCGATTCTCCGAAAAAAAGCAATGAGCCTCCCGCTCACTCCGGGAGTCTATCTTATGAAAAACAAGAAAAATGAAATTATCTATGTCGGCAAAGCGAAGGCTCTAAAAAACAGAGTAAGCTCCTATTTCGGCTCGCAGAATAATCTTTGGATAAAAGTGCGCCGTATGGTTGAGAATGTTGAAGATTTCGATTATATCCTCTGCGACAGCGAATTCGAAGCGCTCATTCTCGAATGCTCTCTCATAAAACAGCACAGCCCCAAATACAATATCCTTCTCAAAGATGACAAAGGCTATCATTATATCAAAATCACTCACAACGGCTGGAAAAATTTCACTGCTGTCAAGCAGCGGCTTGATGACGGTGCGGAATACATCGGCCCGTACACCAACTCATACGGCATCTCAAACGCCATTGATACTGCAAAAAAGATTTTTATGCTTCCGCAGTGCTCAAAAGTTTTTCCGAGAGATTATAACAAAAGCCGCCCTTGTCTCAACCATTTTATCGGTCAGTGTGCGGCGCCGTGCGCAGGCAAAATGAATGAAAAAGCCCATTCTCAGGCTGTTGACGAAGCGATAGATTTCATAATCAACGGCTCTGGCAAGGCAATTGATGATTTAACCGAAAAGATGACTCAGGCGGCTGAAAATCTTGAATTCGAAAAAGCCGCAAAAATCAGAGATAAAATAAATGCAATAAAAAAAGTTACCGAAAAGCAAAAGGTTGTTGCGGCTTCGGTTGAAGAGCAGGACGTTTTTGCCGTTGTGTGCTCAGATACAAAAGCTTGCCTTTCGGTTCTGCGCTTCAAAGATTCACGCCTTTATGACAGCGAGCATTTCATAATCGACACACCCGAAGATATGCCCGAAGCAAGGCACGAATTAATCAGAAGCTATTATTCGATGAGAGATTTTGTTCCTCGCAGAATAGCGATTGACGGCGAAACAGACGGTTGTGAAGTGCTGGGTGAATGGCTTTCTTCTCTTGCAAAGCGCAAGGTAAATATCGTTGTTCCGCAAAGAGGTGAACAGCATTCTCTTATGGAAATGTGCCGTTCAAATGCGGCTCAGAAGCTTGCGCTATATCTCGGCAAAAGCGGCAAATCAACAGCCGCACTCGATGAGCTCGGAACACTGCTCGGGCTTAAATCACCGCCGAAATTCATTGAATCCTATGATATTTCGCATACCGCAGGCAGCGAAAATGTTGCGGGTATGGTTGTTTTCAAAGACGGTTTACCTTATAAAAAATCATACCGCCGATTCAAAATCAAGGGTTTTTCGGGTCAGGACGACTATGCTTCAATGGCTGAGGTTATCGAACGCAGAATCCTTCGTTATTTTGAAGAAAAAGAAAGCGGCGAAGGCTTCGGAAGATTGCCCGACCTTATTCTGCTTGACGGCGGCAGCGGGCAAGTCAATGCAGTTAAACCCATTCTTGAGAAATATAATCTTGATATTCCACTTTTCGGAATGGTCAAGGATTCTCACCATAAAACCCGTGCAATCGCTCTCTCGGGCGATGAACTTTCGCTCACTTCAAAGCGAGCGGCTTTCACTCTTGTTTCAACCATTCAGGAAGAGGTGCACCGATATTCAATCGAATACCATCGAAACCGAAGAAAAAAAGCAACTCTCTCTTCAACGCTGACCTCAATCGAGGGCATCGGCGAAAGCCGCTGCAAGGCGCTTATGAAGCATTTCAAAACAGTGAAAGCAGTATCTGAAGCGAGCGAAGAAGCTCTCGCTTCCGTCAAAGGTATGAACAAAAATGCCGCAAAGGCGGTTTTTGAAGCATTTCACGGCAAAAATACAGATACCGACGAATAATTTTAAAAAATATATTTATTTTACTTGACATTCAATTATAATTAATGCGATAATAGATTGATAATCGGAGGAATTAAAATGAGAGTTATAACAGGCAAAGCAAGAGGAACAACCCTCAGAACGCTCGAAGGTATCAATGTGCGCCCAACAACAGATAAGGTCAAAGAAGCTGTTTTCAGCGCATTTCAGTTTGAAATAGAAGGCAGACGCATTCTTGATTTGTTTGCAGGCTCGGGTCAGCTCGGAATCGAAGCTCTCAGCCGCGATGCAAGCCATGCGGTTTTTGTTGATGCAGATAAAAACTCAATAAAAATCATCAAAGAAAACCTTGCAAAAACCAAACTTGAAGCCTTTTCGACCGTTATACAGTCCGATTCAATCGCTTTTCTTACAATGACAGATAAGGTTTTTGACCTTGCATTTCTTGATCCGCCTTACGAAACAGGTCTTTTGCAGAAGGCTCTCGCAAAAATCGGCGAGCATATCTCAGACGGCGGTGCAGTCATTTGCGAGCACCCCTTCAAGGAAGATCTTGCGGATGAATACGGCGATCTTGTGAAAACAAAAGAATATAAATACAGCAAAACAGCCGTAACCGTTTACCGGAAGGAAGGATAATATGAAAACGGCAATCTGTCCGGGCAGCTTTGACCCGGTAACAAGAGGTCATATAGATATCATTCACCGTGCAGCAAAGCTTTTTGACAAGGTTATTGTTACGGTTATGATAAATTACCATAAACCCGAAGGATATTTCACCGTTGACGAAAGAGTTGAGCTTCTCAGACGAAGCCTTACCGATATCGAAAATGTTGAAATTGAAACAAGCAGCGGCTTGCTTGCGGATTATGCAAAAGAAAAAGGCGCTTGCGCCGTTGTGAAAGGCTTGCGCGCTGTTTCGGATTTTGAATATGAATTTCAGCAAGCTCTGACAAACAAAAAGCTCAACCCCGAGCTCGAAACCGTGTTTCTCACCGCCAATGCAGAGAATATGTATCTCTCGTCAAGCGTTGTCAAACAAGTTTGCGAATTCGGCGGGGATATCAGCGAATTTGTGCCGTCAGAAGTATGTGAAGATATAATCACAAGAATCAAAGAAAGGAACAGGATAAATAAATGAATATTGAAAGCTTACTTGATCAGATCGAAGATATTCTTGATGCGGGCTCAAAAGCGGTTTTCTCAGGCAAGGTGTCGGTTGATGCCGCTGCAATCAGAACTGCAATTGAGGATATAAGACTCAATCTTCCCAACGAAATCACTCAGGCAAGAGCCATTGTTGCAGACAGAAACAACATTCTCATCAAAGCAAAGGACGAAGCAGTCAATGCAGTTACAGGCGCTCAGGAAAAATCAAGAGCGCTCATTTCCACCGCTGAGGATAAAGTCAGAGCTCTTGTTCTCAAAACAGAAGAATACTCAAAAAATAAGGTCGCTGAAGCAGAGGCAAGCTCAAAGCAGATTATTGCAAACGCTCACGAAGAGGCAAGAATCATCAGAGCAAACGCTCAGCTTGAAGCAAACGCTATGGTTGATGAAAGCGAAATCGTTATTCAGTCCAGAGCAACCGCTGAAGCAATAACAAGATCTGCCAACGAAGAAGCCGCCTCAACAATTGCAGGCGCAAAAGCTCAGGCAGAAAACATCGTTAATGCTGCAACTGAACAGGCTGAAAGAACAATTGAAGATGCAAGGCTCCGTTCGGATGATGCAATCGACAAGGCAAACAAGTGGTCGGCTGAAATCCGCATTGCCGCCGGCGATTTCATTGAGGATATTATGAAAACCGCAAACGATTCAATTGCTGCAAGCCTGAGCGAAATTCAGACCGCACGCGAAAACATCAGAAGCGTAACCGGCAGAATCGAAGCTCCCACCGCAAACGAATAAAAAACAAGCCCCCTGCCGAAAGACAGGGGGTATAAGTATGCATTCTTTTATTCTTCGGTGATTTTGCTGTCTTCGCTCCAGATTTCTTTCGCTTTTTCAAGCACTTCTTTTTTTCTTATGCTTTCACGAAAAAACATCAGAAGCTGTTTTTCTTCTTCATCAAGTTCAAACAGCTCATCCTGAGTTTTAAGAGGAGCGCTGACAACCGCACGAGGATTTGTGCCCTCGCTTTTTTTATCAAAGAACTCTCCGAGAAATTCATCAACAGATACATTATAGAGAGCCGCTAACTTAATTATAACATCAATCTCAGGTTTTCTCTCGTTCTCATATTTGGTATAAGTTGTTCTGTCTATTCCGAGATAATCAGCAATTTTTCCTTGAGTGTATCTGTGCTCGATTCTGTATTTTCTCATAACATCACTGAGCTCTTTACCTGAAATCCCCAAAAAACCTTTCACACAACGACCCCCTTGTTTTTCACTATTTTATACATTATACAAGATTTTTTTATGTAAATTAAGTAACTGTGACAAAATGCCACATATTTTTTCAGATATTAAAGGAGACCGAAATGAACAGTATTTTTGCAAACACAAAATATTTTATTATCGATATGGACGGCACCTTCTATCTTGACGGTAACATCATCGAAGGCTCCATAGAATTCATTGAAAAAGCCAAAGAAAGCGGCAGAGATTTTTATTTTTTCACAAACAACTCTTCAAACAATGTTGAAGTTTGCAGAGCAAAGCTTGAAAAAATGGGTTTCCCCGTTGACGAAAACAGAGTTATCATTTCATCGCACGTTGCAGCCGATTATCTCAACCGCAACTATGCGGGCAAAAAAGTTTTTCTTCTCGGCAACGAAAGGCTGACAGGCGATTTCGAAAAAGCGGGAATCAATCTTGTAAGCGAAGATCCCGATATTGTTGTGCTCGGTTTTGACACAACGCTCACATATCAGAAGATGTGGGATGCCGTAAGATACATCGACAAAGGCGCCGTTTATCTTGCAACCCATCCCGACCTCAACTGCCCCACCGCAGACGGATATATGCCCGATACAGGTTCGATGATTGAGCTTTTCGCCGCATCAACAGGCAAACGCCCCACCGTGCTCGGCAAACCCATGACCGCAACGGTTGACTATATCACCGAAATGCTCGGTTGCAAAAGAGAAGAGCTCGCTTTCATCGGCGACAGACTTGCAACCGATATTGCAATCGGCGCAAACCACGGAATTCCCTGTGCTCTTGTTTACAGCGGAGTTACAACTCCCGAAGAATATGCAAATTCAGATATCAAAGCAAGCGTTGCGGTTGAAAACCTCAAGGCGCTCGCCGAGTATCTTTAATATAAACGAGCTTATCGTCAGTTCGAAACCTTCCTGACGGGCACTTGCTCAGTGCCAAACAAAACTAAAGGCGCTGCACGGCAGCAAAAGGAGCATTAAAATGAAAAACAAAAAAATCCTGCACCTTGTTCACGGTGCAATCATTGCGGCATTCTATGCCGCCGCAACAGTTCTTATCTCGCCGATATCATACGGGCCCGTTCAGTTCAGAATTTCCGAAGCGCTGACCATTCTTTCCGTGTTAACTCCCGCCGCAGTTCCCGGCCTCTCAATCGGCTGCTTTATTGCAAATCTTGTAAGCCCCTACGGCATATGGGATATTATTTTCGGCACTCTCGCAACTTTTCTTGCGGCTGTTACGGCAAGAAAACTCAGGCATATCACCTTTAAGGGTCTGCCCGTTCTTTCGATTATTATGCCCGTTATCTTCAACGCCGTTATCATCGGAGCTGAAATTTCATTTTTAACCCCCGGCGCATCGTCAAAACTTGCAGTTTTTGCGATATCTGCGCTTGAGGTTGGCGCAGGCGAACTTGTTGTTTGCCTTGCGGGCGGAATTCCGCTTTTCTACGCCGTCAGAAAAATAAGGCTGTTTAACAGAAACAAATAAAATTCACGTTTAAACTTCCGCAGTATAAGGCATCTGCCGATACTGCGGATTTTTTATTGCTCTGAGGGTGTTTCTTCAATTTCCATCGCAATCTCGCGCCCTATATTTTCTACGCAGTCAAATTCCCCGATGATTTCAAAACCGTTTTTGTTCTCATCAACTTTAATTTCGCCGTCTTCGGCTTTCAGATACCTGAAATCTTCCGTGCAGTTTTTAAAAAATCTCAGCATCGCAAGCAATTCTGTCTGCTCTGCGCCGAGCGTTATTTTTGCTTTTTCTTTAACCGTTTCGGTGCATTCAACAACACCCACAGGCAGAGTGACTCCGTTTATGCAGAGCTTTTTTTCTTCCCGATATGAATTTTCGCCTGTTTTGCCGAGCGGGAGTCTGAAAACAAGAAACTCGGGTATATAAACAATTCTCTGACTGACTTCTTTTTCGGCAACAAAAACGCTTTTCTGCTGTGTCAGAATTTTTCTTTTCGTTCGGGCAACAACATATCCGCTCGCCCTGCAAAAGCTGACGGTTAAATCTTTGTTTTCTTCAATTCCGCTGATAAGCAAATCCCCTTTGAGCACGGGATTGCCGATTTTCTGCTCCTGAGTTCCGTTGAACGGGCGAAGAATGATAATCTGTCCGTCTCTTGCCGCAACAATATCAGACGGATTATCATCCTCATTTTTTTCGGGTGTGTTATTTGTTTCTCTGACCTCAATTACCGCCGCACTGCCGTCTATGTTTATATTCAGCCACGATATTTCAGGCAAACGGCGCAAAGCCTCGATTTCAACCGATTTTATATCAACAGCATCCGCCGAAACGCCCGTTTTCACTCCAAGCTCTTCAAAAACTCCCGTTATCTCATCCGACGGCACTCTCACATTGCCGATAACATCAATGCTCCATATTCTTGTTGAAAGAATGCATATTGATGCCGCGCAGAAACAAATGCCGATAATTATCCCCGCTCTGTGACTGTGGCGGTCAAGAAAAAACGGCAGACCGTGTTTCTTTTTTATTTTTACCCGCATACCCGATTTTCTTGCCGCCGAGCGAATTTTTCTATAGCCCGAACAATCCGTGCAGGCTGTGATAACCGAATTCTCGCTTTTCAAAGACCACAGATTAATTTTGTTTATTCTGCAAAGATTTATAAATCTTTCCGCAAAACCGCCTTTTGCGCTGAAACTTACATAGCCGAATAAAAAGCGAAAGAAATTCAAAATAAGCATATTTGCCTCCTAACAGTATTCAACGCCCGTAACTATGCCTTTGATAACCGCCTGACCGTTCTGCATTGAAATAACGGTCAGTTCGCAGCCGCATATGCGCACGGTGAGCCTGCCTGTGTTAAGAGCAATAACCGTATCCGAATATTCAAGCACTCCCTCGCACCCCTCAACAATCACCTCACGGTTGCCGACGATTTCCGTATGAGCATATCCCGAAACAGTATCCTGAGGCAAATCAAGGCTTCTGCTGATTGAATCGAGTATTCTTTCGCTTCGGCTTTCACCTCTGCAATTTCTTTTTTTCATCATAATCCCTCCGTTTTCAAAATATGATAACGGGTTATTAAAAAGAACACGGCGGGCATAGAATTGAATGTTCGAGGTGTTGATGATGAAAAAATACGGCTTCGCCCCGTTGGTTGCGGGTGCATTCCTTTTTGCTATGCTTTTTGTGTTTTCGGAAAAATTTATTTCAGGAATAAATTCGGGGCTGATGAACTGCGCCAGAATAATCGTTCCGTGTATATTTCCGTTTCTGATAGCATCATCGATTGCGGGATACGGAAAATTACCGCCGATTCTGAAAAAATTTTTTGACCCCGTCACGCACTTTTTGTTCCGTCTACCTGCTGAATGCCTGTTCTCAATCATTCTCGCCCAATTCGGCGGATATCTTTCGGGAGCAAAATCGGCTCAGACCCTTTATTCAAACGGTATTATCACAAATAAACAAGCAAACCGTCTGACAGATTTCTGCATAAATGCAGGGGTTGGCTTTTCGGTCAACGCCGTCGGCAATGCAATGCTCTGCTCCCGTGAAGCGGGATGGGTTATTTTTATTTCAATCGCTTTATCTTCGCTTGTCACGGGATTTCTCGGCAGATTTTCCACCGATTCAGACAGCGCTTCAAGCAAAAATAATCCGTCTGCAGATTTCTCTCAGGTGCTGGTCGGCAGTGTTTCATCGTCTTCGCAAGCAATGCTTGCAGTCTGCGCCTTCACTGCATTTTTTTCGGGCATCTGCGCTGTTACCGACGAGCTGAAAAATGAAAATCTTCGCCTGATTCTCTCTTGCCTTCTTGAAGTAACAAACGCCTGCTTGCGCCTTTCAGGCAAAGCTTCGCTCCCGCTTATCGCTGCAGTCTGCGCCTTCGGCGGTATCTGCGTACATCTTCAGATTTTCTCTTTTTCAAGCGAATTCAAGCCAAAAATACTTCGCTTTTATGTTTTTCGGGTAATCCATTCCGCTATGGCTTTTGCCTTATGCCGAATCATCATTCACTTTCATCCGATTGAAACGCCCGTTTTTCTTTCGTTTTCAAAAAACGCAGAATTGTTCTCTTTTTCCGCTCCTGCGTCAATATCCCTTCTTTTTCTTTGTTTTCTTCTCATATCAGACCTTGATAATAACAAAAAAATATGCTAAAATTCTATTTGGAAATCAAACAACAAAGGATGTTGAGCGTGAAAAAGAAGCTTCTTGAAAAGAAAAAATATCCTGAGGTTTGCGAAACCTGCATTCACGGCAGACTCTCTCCGGATGAATCAAGCGTTCTTTGCGTTAAAAAAGGAATCGTTGAAACCGACGGCAAATGCAGAAGATATTCTT
>JAZLBI010000045.1:0-5438 GCA_045613625.1 Acutalibacteraceae bacterium
GTATGATGAAGTTGACAAATTCAAAATTGTCGAACTAAATAATAAAACATTTAAGTGCAATGGGATATAGAATCCTGCTGCACTTTTTTCTATTTGTAAAGGAGCAAATCGAATGAAACAAACAACACTTGAAGATTTATATTACGGCAACATAAATCCTAATGAAATAAGCTTTGTGAGAGGTTCCGAATACAGTAAATGATTTGATAAAGTAACTGAGATGTCAAAGACTGTTCCCTTGTGATACTTTTTCTTTACAAAAATTAAAATGTATGTTAAAATTATAAAAAAAGAAGAATTATACATCACTTATTCTTCCGTTTATTTTCATTGCAAAAACATATACCATAAACTCAGTATACAAACCGTAAGCAAATACTGATAAGATACAAGGATTTATAAGGAGGAAACGTTCTATGGGATTTTTTGACAGAGTAATTAAAAAAGGAAAAAGCAAAGGCATAGGAAAAGCATTAGGTGATGCCATATCTAAATCAATTGAGCCTGCCGCAACGGAATTTGACAATAAAACCGCACAGCAGTTTGACAATGCTGCCCAAACCGTACAGACATCGCAGACCCCCGCGGCCGCATCATTTGTTCAGAAAGCATACAATACCGACGACAGCTATTTTGCATCGCTTTTGACCGAGGCAAATTTCCCCGATTATTCAATCTCAACAAATGTTCACGCCCAAAACTTCGATGCAAGTGCGCATCCGAGCTGTTATCCGATTTCATATCTTTTCTCAAACGGCTCACAGCCTGTGCTTGCGGTTCTTGTTATGAACACAAACCAGTACCGTTCAATGATTGCAAAAGGAACCTATAAGGTTCTTAACGATAACGGTATTCCCTATATCCGTTTCTTCAAGGGAATGGAAAATGAAAGCGGATATGTTATTAACCGAATAAGAGAAAACCTCAGATAATTTTGTTTAAAACAGAGAGAAAAGCTTTATGCGCCTGTGAAGAACCCAGCACGGAATTTTCAGTGTTTTGCAGGCAGCCGTTCCGTGTACGGTTTCGTATCGCAAATTGCGATGTTAAATCATTTTCTCTCTGTTTTTTTATTTAGTAATTTATGAGTGTGACAGATAAACTTTTTGAAAAGAAAATATGGGAAGCTTTTCTTGCTCATAAAATTGAGCAGGGAAACATAAGTGAAAAGGATATTGCAGACCTTCGCAGTTTTATTGACGGCGAAGAATATGTTGCCGTTGCAAGCAGAATTAAAAATGCTGAAGGCTTTTCGGCTCCTCAAAAAACACTTATCAGCAAATCGAAAGCAGGCAGAAAAAGAACGGTTTATACCTTCAGCCGTGAGGAAAACTATGTTCTGAAGCTGATTTCTTTTCTTCTTCGCGATTATGATTATCTTTTTTCGCCGAATCTTTATTCCTTCCGAAAGGAATCGGGAGTAAAGAAAGCCGCTGAGGATGTTATAAAAATCAGGGGTTTGGATAGCAGATTTGTTTACAAAGCCGACATAAGTGACTATTTCAACTCCGTTGATGTTGATATTCTTCTTCCGGATTTAAAAAAAGCTTTGAGTGATGATTCTGACTTATATGTGTTTTTGGAATCACTTCTCCGAAATCCGTATGTACGGTATAACGGTGAGTTGATTGAAGAATGCAAAGGGATTATGGCAGGTGTTCCGGTATCTGCATTCCTTGCGAATTTTTATCTGCGTGAGCTTGATAAATATTTCTTTGAAAAAAGCATTCCCTATATCCGATATTCGGATGATATTCTCGTTTTTGCGAAGGATAAATCCGAGCTTTACGAATGTGTTGCCGTGATAAAAAGCTGTCTTTTTTTTAAGCATCTCAACATAAATTCCGATAAAGAAACTATTACAAATCCTGGTGAGAAATGGACGTTTCTCGGCTTTTCATATCAGAGCGGAACAATTGACATCAGCGATGTTTCTTTTGAAAAGCTCAAAGCAAAAATGCGAAGAAAATCGAGGTCGCTTTCACGCTGGGCGAGCAAGAAGAATTTGCCCGGTGAATATGCGGCAAGAGCTTTTGTGAAACGGTTCAACACAAAGCTTTATGACAATCCTGTTTACAGCGAGCTGACGTGGACACGTTGGTTTTTCCCTGTTATCAATACCGATGAAACGCTGAAAAAGATTGATGAATATATGCAGGACTGTATCCGACACCTCGCAACGGGAAAAAGGACAAAATCACGTTACGGATTCAGGTATGAGGATATCAAAAATCTCGGTTACAGAAACCTCGTTAATGAATATTACAAATTCAAAGATGTTGATAGTGCTTGATTTTGAACACAACGCAGAAGGCAGAATTGTTGTTGAATTAAAGAAAAAGAATAATAAAGGCGAAAAACAATATAATCATATTTTCACAATTACTGACGACCTTTGACGACGGAAAGACGACGACAGACCAAGCATAAATATCCCTATGGTCGCCAAGAATATCTGTCTCCGTCGTCAAGACGATGTTTTTGTAGTGGATATTTTGATGTTGATGTGATATAATTCAGTTCGACAAATAAGAATTTGGAGGTGAGCATATGAACAGCGTAAGTAAAACATTATATATTCCTTTGTATGGAAAATCGTATGTTAGTAAAAGGGGAATATTTCTTGACGATAAAAAAGCGGAAGAAATTTGGGAAACAGAGGGATTCGCACTCAAAGGAAAATCCAAATCGAAATGGCTTGCCTACTATATGGGTGCTCGCTCTGCTGTATTTGACGAATGGATAAAGAAACAGGTAGCAGATGTACAGGATGCCGTGGTCATTCATATTGGATGCGGCATGGACAGCCGAGTTTTGAGAGTAGGAACTATAAATCAAAAGTGGTACGATGTGGATTTTACTGAAGTTATTGAAGAAAGAAAACGATACTATTCGGAATCTGACAACTATCAAATGATTGCAGGGGATGTGAGAGATGGCAACTGGCTGACAAGTGTTCCTGAAAAGAAGTGTGCTATTGTTGTTATGGAAGGCGTGTGTATGTACTTGACCTCCAAAGAAGTACACGAATTAACAGAAAACCTGTGTGCGCATTTTGAACAGATTGTGTTTTTGATGGACTGCTATACTGTTTTGGCTGCCAAACTGTCCAAGTACAAAAATCCAATAAATGATGTCGGTGTTACTGAGGTTTATGGTATGGATAATCCCGAGTTGTTTCAGCACGGCGAGTTTGTTTATGTCAAGGAACACGAAATGACACCGCAAAAATACATAGATGAGTTGACTGGTATTGAGAAGTATATTTTCGGAAAACTGTATGCAGGAAGTTTTTCCAAAAAGCTGTATCGATTGTTTGAATATAGAAAAGTGTAAATTCCAATTTGATGAACTAAACAATAAAACTATTAAGTGCAATGGGATATAAAATCCTGTTGCATATTTTCTATTTCAAAGGAGATTTTGATGAAACAAACAATACTTGAAGATTTATACTACGGTAATATAAACATTAATGAAATAAGTGTTGAAGAAATCGCTGAAATTGCAGATTCACAATTCATTGTAAAATAAATTACATAAATATTTACGGGCGGTGTCACTATTGACACCGCCCGTATTTTTTTATTCAAATAAAGTTTTTGTGCCTGCAGTATATTCCCAGGGAACAAAACCTGTTTCAAGTGCAGGGCTGTTAAGTGCAAGCGTAAAATCGCGGTTTTCAGGGTCTTTAAACAAGGGGTCTGCAAAAGCGGCGTTGTTGTAATATCCTCGTAAAGTCATTATTACCATTGACTTTCTTTCGAAGAAGCTCATGGAATCGCCTGAGTAAACGTTGCCGCCGTGCTTATAATCCCAGTAGGTGTTGCTGACATCAACAAACCAGTCGGGGTCGGTTGTGAGAGCATACATTGTTGCATTATCGGTAACAAGAATATTGTTGGAAAGAGTGAGCGAGTTGTGCTCCTCGTTTCTTGTGATTCTGAATGCACCGTCACCACCAAAAGCAAAGATATTGTTTCTTACGATGTTTTCCTTGCCGTAATGCTGATGGAAGGTCTGCGATGAGCAATCATAAACAAGGTTGTTTTCAACGAGCATACCGCTTGAGCCTTCGTCAAGGTAGATACCCCAACCGCCGTAGCCGTATCTGCCTTCGTCACAGCCGACATTATAAATAACATTTCCGCTTATAACCGTATCGGGCTGAATTCCAAGAGTGTAGATTGCACCCATATCGGAAAGCCAGCCGTTACCGATATCATAAATAAGGTTATCGCAGATTTTTATGTTGTTGGTTGAGTTTGCCGAATATCCCCAGTTCCAGCCAACGGAAATTCCTGTATACCAACCGTCGTGAATTTCGTTGTTTGTAAGGTCACAGTCGATTGCGTGGGTCAGAAGGATACCGATGGCATTGTTGAAAATTCTGCCGTAGCTGTTAATATGGCAATCGATTACGTCAATATTACGTGTCGATGCGGGAACAACAAAATCGCCGTGGATAAACACCGCATTTGCACCGATTTCGTTGAACATACAGCTCGTAATTTTGCAGTCTGCCGCAGCCTTATCAAACTTGATTGCGGTATATGAAATGTTTTCAAAACGGCAATCGGTAAAATTGATTCCCGAAGAAGCAATGATGTTAATTGCGGCAGGAGTTTCGAATGCTGCCTGAGGGTGAGTTGCACCGTATTCTATGTTCTTATACAAAGGATGAGATTCTTCGAAAACTTTGCCTGAAAAAGAGCCGTCTTTTCCTACATAATCCCAGTCGGTCTTTTCAAAGTTGATGCCCTGGAATGAAATATTCTTTGCACCGTCAATGTTCATGAGCTTTTCTGCAAAGCCTGCGTAAAGCACGGTGTTATCAACGGTATCACCCTCTTCGGGGATATAGTAAAGCTTTTCTTCCGCACGGTCAAGATACCACTCACCGGGAAGCGAAAGTGCTTCTTTTACATTTTCAAAAACATAGTTGTCTTCAACTCTGACCGTCATTGCAGTGGGCTTTCTTGTTTCGACTCTGCCTGTTTCGGCATTGACCGAATTGAGAGGCAGAAGCTCATCGCACCAGAAATGCATGATTCTTACGGATACATCCCTGACATTTGCAAAGTTAAGAACATCGCCGGGCTTTGCATAGAAAACAACGGATTTCGTGAAAAACTGTGCTTCATTTTCGGGAACCATTGCCTCATCTGTTTTGGGGTCGGCAACCTGGTGAAGACCTTCTTTTGGATAATTAGGGCGTGAAAGTCTTTTGTTTTCCTTAAAAAGCGAATGAAAATAATCATTTTCACTTTCGATGGGAACATCAGTTACAAAAGCATTAACGCCGTTGATTGTTGTTTCGCTCCAGCCCGAAATTTCCTTTGCGCCAGTAAACGAAACTTTTTCGTCGGGATATGAGCGGTAAAGAACATTGCTTCTGTCTTCGGCGGTGAATTCAACGGTATTATCAATAAAATAAT
>JAZLBI010000046.1:0-14153 GCA_045613625.1 Acutalibacteraceae bacterium
GATGGTTTCCATTATGAAATCATCGATGCTGAACATTCCGAGACCTTCAACATCCTGCAGGATTCGCATAAGAGCAGGCGGGTCAACATCAAATTTTGCGCAGATAACTTCGCTCAGAATTTCTGCTCCGCCTACAACGCTGCCGTCCATTCCTATGCCCTGGATATCTTCAACACCGTATTTTGCAACGTATGCCATAACGATGTTGGTTCCGAGACAGGTTGCTGCAATGCCGACCTTTTCGCAACCGGTTGACTTTTTGATATCTTTGATATAAGCGTTGAAAGCATCCGCTGTTTCCATGGGGTCAAGTCGCCAGTCGTAACGGAACCAATAGTCATCCCATGCGAAATAGCCTTTGCTGCCCATCTGGCTGTTATGTCTTTTGCGCTCCATTTCATCTTTGCGGCTCTGGCGCAAACCGGAGTTGTTGGTTACGTTGCCGTTTTCATCGAGCAGTGAGTTTGAAAATATTTTGCTGATTTCTGTTTCAAGGCCTGCATAAAGGTCATCCCAATTATCCGTTGCTATTCCTTTTGCAATTGCGGGAAGAAGTGTTTCAGCCATTGATTTGTATAATTCGCTGTTTTCGGAACCCTCTTCGTTGTTGCCGGATACGAGCTTTGCAATATCTTTATAATGAAAAATTTTGTTTCCGTCTTCATCATAAAGCGGCTCGCCGTCGCCCGAGATACGGATAACGGGAATCTGACTTCTGCTTTCGTTGGCATCCACCCATGAAAAAGCGGGTGATGCGAAACTGAAAATAAATAAAACTGAAAGAAATAACGAAATAACTCTTTTCACATTAAAAACCTCTCTTTATAATTTGGATATTTTATATCTTTGATTAAAAAAATATTATAAAATAACTTTGGTTTTGTCAACAGACAGAATGTTCATAATGTTTTTATTTATACAACCAAAAGAATGCGGTTTGCATTTAAGCAAACCGCTGTTCTGTGAAATGCAATTGAATTATTTGAGTCTCTCGGCAATCATTTCTTTAACAGTGTCGATTACCTTTTCAACCTCAACCTTGATATTAACGCTCTTGTCTCTTGTAACAATTTCGCAAACGCCTTCTTTGAGGTTTCTGGGGCTAACAACAACTCTTACGGGAACGCCGAGAAGGTCTGCGTCAGAGAACATTGCGCCGGGGCGGATGTTTCTGTCGTCATAGATAACTTCCATTCTCTCGTCGAGCATCTTCTGATAAAGGTCATCAGAAACGCCTCTGCATTCGTCGTCGTCAGCTCTCAGGCAGCAAATCTGAACGTGCCAGGGAGCGATGCTCATAGGCCAGATAGGGCCGTATTCATCATGGTGTGCTTCGCAAACAGAAGCCGCAAGTCTGCCAACGCCGATGCCGTAGCAGCCCATAATGGGATACTGAAGGTTGCCTTCGCTGTCAAGATACTGCATACCCATTGACTTTGTGTATTTTGTGCCGAGCTGGAAGATGTTGCCAACTTCAATACCTCTTGAAATTGTGATTGCAGGCTTGCCGCATTTGGGGCAGATGCCGCCTTCCTTGATTTTTGCAAGGTCGATATATTCAACATCGCCGATATCTCTGCTGATCTTGAGACCCTTATAGTGGTGGTCAGCCTGATTTGCACCGCAGGAGAGGTTATGGGTGTTCTCAAGAGATTTATCAAAAAGAACGGTGAACTTCTCTCTGTCGAGATTATAGGGGCCGATGAAGCCTGCGAAAAGACCGCAATCGTCTGTTATGACTGCGGGATGAACAGCTTCACCAAGATAATTTGTGAGCTTTGTTTCGTTGATATCAAGGTCGCCTCTGACGAAGATAACAACATATTCATCTGTCATATTCTTCTGATAAACAACCGCTTTGCAACTTTCTTCAAGAGGAGTTTTGAGGAAGTTGCAGATATCTTCGATTGTGTGGATATCAGGTGTGTAAACAAGCTCAAGCTCGTTTGATTCACCTTCAATTTTGTTTTCGATAATGCTTTCTGCCGCTTCCATATTTGCTCTGTAGTCACATTCCGAGCAAACAGCGATTGAATCTTCGCCAACGGGGGAGAGAAGCATATATTCGTGAGAAATGCTGCCGCCCATCATACCTGAGTCTGATGCAACGGTGATAACCTCGGGAATACCTGCTCTTGCAAAGATGCGTTCGTATGCCTTGTAGCAAACATCATAATATCTTTCGAGGTCTTCCTGAGAAGTGTGGAAAGAATATGCATCTTTCATTGTGAATTCGCGAACACGGATGAGACCGCCTCTGGGGCGAGCTTCATCGCGGAATTTGGTCTGCACCTGATAAATCATAAAGGGATACTTGGTGTAGCTGTTGGCATATTCTCTGACAAGCTGTACTGCAGCTTCTTCGTGAGTCATACCGAGAACCATAGGAGCATCGTTTCTGTCTTTGAAACGCATAAGCTCGCTGCCGATGCTTTCGTATCTGCCTGATTCAGCCCAGAGGGATGCGGGCATAACAACGGGGAACTGAACTTCCTGACCGTCGATTGCATCCATTTCTTCGCGGATGATGTTTTCGATTTTTCTTGTGATTCTTCTGAGAGGCATAAATGAAGAATAGATGCCGTTTGCAACACCCTTCATATAGCCGCCTCTGAGCATAAGAGCGTGGCTGTCTATGACGCAATCCGAAGGTTTTTCTTTGAAACGTTCGCCTGCAAGTTTATCGATTTTCATCTTTATAATACCTCCAACCGATATATTGTAAAATAACTCATAATATTTTACATCAAACAGATAAAATTGTCAAATAAAATATAAAATTACATATATCATAATCAAATAACTTGCAAAATCAGACAAAAAGCAATAAATGTGTTGATTTTGTGTTGCAAAAAACCTTGATTTGTAATGGATAAATATGTTATTATATAATCGGATAAAGAAAAAAAGGAGTCGAAACATATGAGCGGCGGATTGAATGTTATAACCGGAGGCAAAGGTTATGTTGGTTTTGCTCTTGTTAAAGAGCTTGAATCAAGAGGTGAAAAAATGCGTTTGCTTCTTCGCACAGACAGCCCCTGTTTTGATGGTATAGACTGTGAAAAGTTTATGGGCGATGTTACCAACCCTGAGCAGCTTGAAAAAGCTTTTGAGGGTGCAGAAACGGTTTATCACGTTGCGGGCATTGTTGATATCAGCGGCACGAAGGATAAGCAGGTTTGGAATGTTAATTATGAGGGAACTCAAAATGTTCTTGAAGCCTGCAAAAAATGCGGCGTAAAAACTTTGATTTACTGTTCATCTGTTGATGCAATCGCAGTAAGAGACGATATGAATATCATCAGGGAAGCAACGCGGTTTGACCCTGATTTGCTCGAAGGTGCTTATGCAAAGTCGAAAGCGGCCGCAACGCAGTTTGTGCTTAACCACGCAAGCGATGAACTGAAGGTTTGTGTTGTTCATCCCAGTTGTTGCATAGGACCTTATGATAATAACAACACATCAAGCGTTGGCACAATGCTCAATCTTTTTCTTAAAGGTTTGTTCCCGGTAACAATGGATTTTGGCGGATACAACTTTGTTGATGTTCGCGATGTTGCGAAGGGAATGGTTGCTGCGGCGGAAAAGGGAGAAAACGGAAACAGCTATATTCTCAGCGGTTATGCACATACCCTTGATGAGTTTATCCGCACGCTTGCTAGTGTGTGCGGTAAGAAACCGCCTAAAATTAAAATCAAAAAGAGTATGATTATCAAGCTTCTGCCTGAGATTGAAAAGATTTTTGATGCACTCAAGCTTCCGCCTCTTCTTAACGAATATTCAATTCGCAAGCTTTGCGAAAATTGCAATTTCTCTTGCTTCAAGGCGAAATCAGAGCTTGGATATAATCCGATGACTCTTGAAGAATCGCTCAGGGACACAATTGAATGGATGAAAGCAAGAAAGCTTGATGAAAAAGAAAAAGAGGCTCAGGAAGAGCTTTACAGAGAGTTTGAAGCTTGAAAAAGAGCGCGAAAAGCTTCAGAAAGAGCACGATAAGCTCAAAAAGAAATATGACAAAAAACGCATAGAAATTGAAGAAAAATCAAAAAAAGAATACGAAAAAATAATGAAGAACTAAAAAATTAACGGGTCGGAATTCCGACCCGTTTTTTGTTGTATTATTCTTCGATAAGTCCGTAATATCTTCCGAACCAATAGGGAAGAAGATAGGGGGTGGGGCTGCAGGCGCTTCTGCCATGGCCCTCATCTGCGCGGAAGGGATTGGTGTCATAGTTGTGAACATTTCTTGCGTCGATATCAAGAGCCTTTTTAAGCTGAACGGGTTCGCCCCATTTTTCCTGCTCGGTATCATAAACAAGGTCTTTTCTTGATGAGTTATAAAGAGGTCTGTTAACAAAATCAAGAGGATATTCGCGAAGCTCTTTCACTGCGTTATCAAGGCTGCATGCATCGCCTGAGAATGCGCCGTAGACAATGCTGTAAAGTGCGCAGTGCTCGGGAAGTTCATATTCCCAATGATGCTTAAGACCCATAAGAAGATATTTTCTGATTGCGGGGTCTTTTTCAATTCTGAGAATTGTCATTGTGCAAAGGAAGCCGAGGTTATCGTCAATGTGATTTGTGTGTCCGTCATCCTTCTTGTGCTGGGCGGCATTGAGAAGATAATGCTCGTCAACGGCAAGGCGAAGGAATTCGTTTCTGTATTTCTCGTCTCCCGAAACATGGTATGCAACATTGAGGAAGGTGAGAAGTTCAAGCGAATTAATGCATTTTTCCCATACCCACATATTGTTTCTGTTGAGCTGATCGGGATCCCAGATAGCCCATGTTGTGGGCAGACCGTCAACATCGCAGAGTCTGTAGTTATGTTCAAGAATATGGTCAACGATATCGCAGAGAACTTCTTTGATGAGCGCTTTTTCTTCATCGTTTGCGCAGAAATCATAGTAAAGCGAGAAACCGAAGAAATGGCCTGTCATTTCGTCACTCGATGTTTCACCGAGCCATTCGCATTCTCCGTTGGGAGCCTTATGCCATTCCTGACCGTCGCGTTTAACAACAGTTCCGAAGCCGGGCTCGCCTTCAAAGCGCACAGCTCTTGCGGTGAAGCCTTTAACGCCTGAAATCTTTGTGAGATATACCATTGCGTTCATTGAGCGTCTTGCAGCTTCAAGATATTTTTCGTTTTTGGTTACGGCATATGCATATGAAAGACAGCCGACATAAATCTGAGTCCAGAGACCGTCGTTATCCGTAATGTTAGGCTTGCCGGTGTTGATATCGCAGTTTTTGATATTGCCGATACCTGTAACATATCCGAGAGTTCTAACATATTTTTCTTCAACAAGATTGAAACAATAATCTGCTTTTTCTTCAAGGGTCATTTCTGTTTCGGTTATCTTGCTTACGCCCGAATTAGTTGCTGTCCATACGGAATCTCCCGAAACGATGGCACAGTTGATATCTTTTTCACAAGCCCAACGGGTTGCGGGGAGATATTTTCTTGAGCCGTTGCTGAGGATTATAAGACCTGCTTCAGATGAAAGAATAACTCTGCCGTCCTCAGCAAAAAAGATATCATAGATTTCTTCGGCGGGAAGAACTTTGAGTTCATTGGGGCCGAACCAATTGCATCTGCAGTCGAATATGTAGCAGCCTTTATCTGTGCCGAGCCAGAGAAAACCGAGCTTGTTATCAAATTCAATGCAGTTGATTTTGAATTCGGGCATTGTTGAATGCTCGGGGAAAACTGTCATCCAATGCTTTCTTTTGCCGTTGACAATGCTGATTGTTCTGTTGTTTGCAGAAATGATTTTGCTGTTGTTGATTGCGATTTTATCCGATGAAACATCGTTATGGAAGAATCTTACGAAATTATCTCCGTCAAGTTTATAAAGAGCAGCTTCTGTGAGAAGGTATGTGTCGTCAATACCGCTCATATCGCAGATCTTTTCATCAAAACTCTGAAATTCCGAGATTTTTCCTTTAACAGCGGTGTAAAGTGTTTTGTCGGCAGCAAAATAAACTTTTCCGTTTTTGTCAGAATAAAGCATATTTACCGAGCCGCATCTGAATGTGCCGAAGCTGCCGTCAGCTTTGGTGTAATTCAACCCTTCGTCGGTTCCGATGTAAACGGTGCCGTTTGCATCGCTTGCAAGGCAGAGCGCCTTATCTGAGGCGAGGCCGTTTTCGGCTTTGAAACATCTGCAGGTACGCTGAGGGTATTTGTTGCTTTTGTAAAATCCTTTTCTTTCCATTTTGTTTCTCCTTACTGAACGTTTATTGAAGTTTGAATAAATTTATTGCTGTTTTTTTCTTTTATAATGATTTTTCTGTTTCCGGGTTCGCAGTCATTTCCGATTTCGAATGTCCACGAGGCAAAACCTGACGAATCTGATATAATTTCAGAAAGACCGCTGTATGATGCGGTTTCGGTTTCGTTTTTATAAAACTCAATTGTATATCTTTTATCAGGTGCTCCCTGAATAATAACTGTGGCGGTGTTTCCGACAGAAACGGGGGATGTTTTGGCTATTAAACTGAGTCCGTTGCTTTCTTCGTTAACATTACCGCCCGTCGGTTTCTTTTTTGTTGTTTCTTCGTTGGATGAAACGGAATCCGTGAGCGGAGCATCGGCTTTGTTTTCTTCTTTTTCTGTCGGAACAGGGGGAACGGTGTGAACATATTCCGTTTTGTTTTCCTGTTTCGTTGATATGATATTATAAGTATAATCCGTTGCGTGGATTTTTGTTGATTGAGTTTGCACAACGGTTGTTTTTTCTGTTGTTTTCTCCGAATCACAAGCAGTGAAAAGGGTAATCGCCGTTGAGGCAGCAAGTATGAATGCGGATAATGCCTTGATTTTCATAATTCACCTCATATTTTTATTGATATTTCGCCGGATGAAAGAATATCTTCTGTGCCGTCTGATTTTATTACTTTCAGATTACATGCGGAATTTATGCCTTTCACCGTTGCGCTGTGTTCGATGTTATTTTTGGAATAGGTGATTTCTTTCCCGATGATAAAAAGTTTTTTCTGATATCCGTCAAGGATTGTTTGTTTATCGGGATTTTCGGTATACCTGAGAATTTTATGAGAAATTTCAGCGGCAAGCTCCGTTTTGCTGCATTCAATATCAACACTGCCTGCAATGTCAAGATCATCGGGGAATTCTGTTGTTGTCAGATTGATTCCGATACCGAGAGCAATATATGTTTTTTTGTCGGCAGTAAAGCATTCTGTTAAGATGCCGCATACTTTGTGTTTGTTTATAAAAACATCGTTCACCCATTTGATTGCAGGCTTTGCGCCGAGCTTTTCAAGCGAATCACAAACGGCAACAGCTGCAGCGGGAGTCAGCAGACTGCAATCCGAAGGCGCCTCGAAAACAAGGGTCATATAAAGCCCCGTGCCCTCAGGCGAAAAAAAGCTTTTGCCCTGCCTGCCTCTTCCTGCGGTTTGTTTTTCTGCAACAATAAGAGCGGGGAGAGTGAATGATGATATATTTGATTTTGCATATGTGTTTGTTGAATCAACTGTTTCTAACTGTATAACGGTTATATTGTGCATCGGTTTCACCTGCAAAATATAGAGATAAGTAATTTTAACATAACAAAGTGTATATTTCAATATGCTTTTTATTAAAAATCAACATAAAAATATAAATAGTCAGTTGACAACTCGCTTTAATGATAGTAAAATTTAACCATATAGTCAGTTTTAGGGGTGATGCTTTGAAGATATTGCACAAGGGCTTTAATTATTCTCAGGACGGCCCCGGTAACCGACTCGTTTATCATCTTCAGGGCTGCAATTTTGCCTGCAAATGGTGCTCGAATGCAGACAGTATTCCTCTTGAAAATGAAAACGCAAAACAATACACGGTTGATGAAATATTCAGCGAAATTATGCGCAGCAGAATGATGTTTTTTGATGGAGGCGGAGTAACCTTCACGGGCGGAGAAGCCTGCCTTCAATCGGCAGAGTTGCTTGATTTGCTCAAAAGTCTCAGAGAAAACGGCATTCATACCGCAATCGAAACAAACGGCTCAGTGCCTGCTCTGAAAGAAATCTGCGGATATGTTGACTGGCTTATCGTTGATTTCAAGCATTATGATGAAGCTGAGCATATAAAATGGGTCGGTGCATCAAACCGAAACACCAGAAGTTTTCTTGAATTTGCATTTGAGAATAAGCTTGATATACATATCAGAATTCCCGTTATCAACGGTATAAATGATAATCCTAACGGTTTTGTTGATTATTTCAGTCGGTTTGACACCTCAAATGCGGATTTCGAGTTTCTCGCTTATCATGAATACGGAAAGGATAAGTGGAAGGGCGAATACGGAATAGAAAACGGTTTTGTGTCACCCGAAAAAATAAAAGAATTTACGGCGTTATTTGAAGAAAACGGTTTGAAAACTGTTGTCACATAAGGAGAAAAATATTATGAACAGTATTCTTAACAGCAAAAAAATAACTGAAATGGCGAAAGCTCTTTTTGCTCAGAAAAGAGCGGGTAACCGCCTTGACGGTTGGTTTATCGCAAAAGAAGCTGAGCTTGAGCTTTCAAAAAAATATGAAGGCGAAAATGAGGAAGTTAAAAAGGCTCTCATTCTCAGGGATATCGTGAAAACAATTCCCATATATCTGAGCGATTATCAGATTTTTGCGGGCACTCAGGATGATGCGTTTGCAAGAAGCTATGCTCTTATCAACCCCACATTTAAAGTTGAAGAATTCAGCGGCTACTGCGACCCTGCTGCTGTTTTCTCTGATATTGAACCTGACGGTGAATTTACCGCAGAAAGAATAGAAAAGGCAAGAAACGAATTCGCCAAAACAGAGTATGCGGTGAAACTCGGCGAAGTTTACGGCAAGAACGAATGCTACACAAAAGAGGTTATCTTCTTCTTTGAGCAGGTAACGGGTCATCTTATTCCCGATATCCGTTTTGCAATCAAATACGGCATTAAAGAAATGCTTAATAAGATTGAAGGTAAAGAGGGCAACGGCTACAAAGCTTTTGCAATTGCTCTTGAAAGCGCAATTATTCTTGCAAACCGTTATGCAGACCTTGCCGCAGAGCAGGCAAAAACCGCTTCGGATGAAAGAAAAGCTCAGCTTGAAATAATGGAAAAAACTCTTCGCAAGGTGCCCGAAAAAGGAGCTGAAAACCTTTGCGAAGCCATTCAGGCATTCATTATTATGTGGCAGATTATGTGCCTTGAGCAAACCCCCAATCCCTTTGCTTTTTCTGTAGGTAATGCAGACAGAATTTTCGAACCATATAGAAACGGGCTTGACAGAGAAACTGTTGCGGCTCTTTTCAAGCATTTTCTTGTTTTCTTCAACGTTGCCGACAGAAGCTGGGCAATTTCGCAGAATATTATTGTCAGCGGCCGTGACAAATGCGGTAACGATTTAACAAATGAAACAACCTATGCGCTTATGGATGCGTATTATGAAATGAACCTTCCTCAGCCCATTCTTTCGGTGAAACTTCATAAGAATACTCCCGCAAAACTCTATGAAGAAATGGGAAGATTTCTTTTCACACCGGGTGTGCTCACACCTTCATTTTTCAATGATGATTCGCTGTTTGAAGTTCTTGCATCAAAAGGTGTTGACAGCGATGACCTTGCCGATATCTCTATTGCGGGTTGTCAGGAGCCTCTGATTATGGGTAAAGATAACGGCAACACAACCAACAGCTGGCTCAATCTTCCCAAAATTCTTGAAATGACCCTCACGGGCGGCGTTTCAACAATAACAGGCGAAAAGCTTGTTGAGGTTGAAGCTTGCAAGCTTGAAAATGTCAGAGAAGAATTCAAAAAGAATGTTGAAAGATTTGTTGCCGCAATGGGTGAAGCCGCAAACGGTGCATCTGCTGCGCTTTCAACCCAGAGAGTGCCTTTCCTTTCATGCCTTATGGGTGGCCTTGAAAACGGAATCGATGCAAGAGATATCAACGCTCAGGGAACAAAATATAACGGCAGCGGATGCCTTATTCACGGCGTATCGGTTATTGCCGACAGCTTTTCGGCAATCGATAAGCTCCTTGCCGAAAGACCGCAGGATGCCGATAAGCTTGTTGATGCACTTAAGGCTGACTTTAAAGGCTATGAAGAACTCAGAGAGTTTCTTCTTTCAGCCGATAAATTCGGCAATAATATAGAAAAGGTTGATAATGAAGCGGGTGAAATTGCTTCAATGGTTGCCGATATCGTTTCATCAACCAAGAATTATCTCGGCAATTCATTCAGACCTGATTTCAGCTCGCCTTCAACCCATCTTCTTTATGGCTATTGGGTAGGAGCAACTCCTGACGGAAGAAAATCAAGAGATATGCTCGGCTACGGCGTTGACCCGCTTTACGGCAGCGCCGAAAATGGTCTCGGTTTCCGTATGCTTTCAAATATGAAAATGCCATTTGAAAAGATGAATGGCGGATATGCTTCTCATCTCGGCATTGACCCGAAATATTTCACTTCATCAACAGATGAAGGAAAGGGCGTCGAATTCAGAGACAAGGTTATCAACCCCTTGTTCTTCAATGAACTCAGTGAAGGAGTTTCACCTTTCTATCTTTATGTTAATGTAACAACCGCTGAAATTCTCAGAAAGGTTCTTGCAGAGCCTAAAAAGTATGCTCCGAGCGGAGTTTATATTATGAGAATTCACGGAACTTTCGTTAACTTCCTTGATCTCTCACCTGCAATTCAGCAGGATATTATAACAAGACTTGACCCGAAATCCACTTCAATATAAGGTGATTTATGAAACTTATTGGTATTGATATAGGAACAACAAGCATCTGCGGAGTCAGCATCGATGCCGAAAACGGCAATATGCTCAAATCCGTCACAAAGCCAAACAATTCATTCATAAAATCGGATTTTTCGTTTGAAAGAATTCAGAATCCCGATGAAATAATGAAATGTGTTTATGAGATTGTTGAAGAGCTTGATTTGACGGATGCCTCGGCAATCGGCTTTTCGGGTCAGATGCACGGAATTGTTTATACAGATGAAAACGGCAAAGCGGTAAGCCCGCTGTATATCTGGCAGGATGAACGTGCGGCGGCTGAATATAAAAACGGAAAATCTTATGCGCAGACTCTCGGCTGTTTTGCGGGCTACGGGCTTGCAACGGATTTCTATAATGAAATCAACGGTCTGATTCCCGAAGAAGCTGTCAGCCTTTGCACGATTGCAGATTATGCGGTGATGCAGCTTTGCGGGCTGAAAAAGCCTCTTGTTCATATCACAAATGCTGCAAGTCTTGGCTGTTTTGATATTGAAAATAACCGTTTTACGATTGATAATCCCCGTTTGCCTGAGGTTACATCCGAATTCATAGCGGCGGGCGATTACAACGGCATTCCCGTTTGCGTTGCTCTCGGCGATAATCAGGCAAGCTTTATCGGCTCTGTTTCGGATGAGAACAATGCGCTGATAAATGTCGGCACGGGCTCACAGATATCCTGGCTTACGGATACTCCGGTCAGCGCAGACAGTGTTGAAAACAGACCGTTTGACGGCAAGCGTTATCTTGCGGCGGGCTGTGCTCTCTGCGGCGGAAGAGCTTATGCAATGCTCGAAGGTTTTTTCAGAGAAATTGCAAATCTTGCTTCTGAAAATAAAACAGAGAGTTTTTATTCTGCGCTCGACAGACTGCTTGAAAACAAGAAAGAAACAACTCTCAAAGCCGATTGCCGTTTCTGCGGAACAAGAAACGACCCTGCGGTAAGAGGCGGTATCTATAATTTATCTGAAAACAATTTTACAGCTTCCGATTTTGCTCTTGCCGTTCTCAACGGTATGGCGGGTGAACTTTATGATATGTATAAAAACGGCGGCAAATCTGCAGAAAAGCTTGTTTGCTCGGGCAACGGAATGCGAAAAAATGCACCTCTTCGCAGAATAACTTCCGAAATGTTCGGCTGTGAAATAAAAATTCCTCTTTATGCCGAGGAAGCATCGTTCGGTGCGGCTCTTGCGGCATCCGTAGCTTGCGGAATCAGCTTGAATATTGATGAAGCTTGCAAACTTATAAAATACACGGAGAATTGATTATGTTTTATAATGAACCTATTTTCTTTGAAAAAAACAGAGTTTTCAGAGTTTATATCGGCGGAAAACTTTTTTCGGATTTCTTCGGTGATGATTCAACAGACGGATATTATCCCGAAGAATGGGTAGCTTCAAGCGTTAAGGCTCTTAACGAAGGAAGCACCGATGAATATGAAGGTGTTTCAAAAATCAAGGGCACGGATTTATATCTCAACGATGCGATTGATAAGTATAAATCTGAAATTCTCGGAGAGAGAGAAGACCTCGGTATTCTTACGAAAATACTTGACAGCGCAATCAGGTTGCCCGTTCAGGCTCATCCCGATAAAGCTTTTTCGGAAAAATATTTTTCATCAAAATACGGCAAGGAAGAAAGCTGGATAATTCTTGCAACAAGACCCGATGCCAAAATCTTTTTCGGTTTCAAAGACGGAGTTACTCTTGAAGAATTTTCAAAGGCAATCGATGAAAGCGAAAACGGCTCCGATTCAATGGAAAAGCTTCTTTGTTCAATTGATGTCAAAGCGGGCGATGTAATCTATATTCCCGCAAAAATGGTTCACGCCATCGGCAAAGGCTGCCTTCTTCTCGAAGTTCAGGAGCCTACGGATTTCACCATTCAGCCCGAAAGATGGTGCGGCGAATATAAGCTTTCCGATAAAGAGATGTATCTTGGTCTTGACAGGGAGAAGGCTCTTGAGTGTTTTGATATTGAAAAGAAATATCCCGCTCCGCTCACTCCCAAGACCATAACCGATGAAAACGGAGTGAAATACGAAGCGGTTATCGATGAAGAGATAACAACCAGCTTTTCAGTCAGAAGCATAACGCTCAGTGGCGGCGAATTTAAACTCGGCAGGGGAGCAGCTGTTTATGTTGTTACCGAAGGTGACGGTGTGATTACGGGAGATAACTACAGCCGCGAAATTAAAAAAGGCGATTATTTCCTTATGCCCGAATCAGCAAAGAATAAATTCTTATTAAATGGCAAAAATATGAAAATAACAGAATGTTATGCATAAGGAGGTATATGATGAACACAAACGCAATGTTTAAAATCGGCTACGGTCTTTATGTTCTTACGGCGAAAGAAAACGGCTTTGATAACGGATGTATAATAAACACCGTTTCGCAGGTCACAACAAACCCAAACAGAATAACAATTGCCGTTAACAAAGCGAATAAGACCCACGATATGGTTCTTGCATCGGGCGAATTCAATGTGAGCGTTCTCACAACCTCGGCTTCATTCGATATCTTTAAAGCTTTCGGTTTCAGAAGCGGCAAGGATACCGATAAGTTTGAAGGTTATAAGTTTGCCGAAAGAAGCGAAAACGGTATTTATTACGTCACGGATTCAACAAATGCGTATATTTCTGCAAAGGTTATTGATGCAACAGACCTCGGCACTCACACTCTTTTCCTTGCGGATGTAACGGACTGCGAAGTTCTTTCCGAAGTTCCGAGTGTAAGCTATGACTATTACCATAAATATATCAAACCGAAACCTGAGGTGAAAAAGATGGCAAAAGTTTATTACCAATGCAAAATCTGCGGATATATTCACGAGAGCGACACGCTGCCCGATGATTTTATCTGCCCGCTTTGTAAACATCCCGCATCAGACTTTGAAAGAGTTGAAGCGGTTGAAAATAATTCAGATAAAGGAGAGAAAACAATGAATCTTAAAGGCTCAAAAACAGAACAGAATCTTATGGCTGCATTTGCAGGCGAATCTCAGGCAAGAAATAAGTACACTTATTTTGCATCAGTAGCCAAGAAGGAAGGCTATGAGCAGATTTCGGCTATTTTCCTTGAAACAGCAAACAACGAAAAGGAACACGCAAAGATGTGGTTCAAGGCTCTCGGTGAACTTGGCGATACAGCACAGAATCTTCTTCATGCAGCAGAAGGCGAAAACTACGAATGGACAGATATGTATGATACATTTGCAAAAGAAGCTGAAGAAGAAGGCTTTGCAGAGCTTGCAGAAAAATTCCGTATGGTTGCCGCTATCGAAAAAACACACGAAGAGCGTTACCGCGCACTTCTGAGCAATGTTGAAATGCAGAAGGTGTTTGAAAAGGCAGAAGAAACAATGTGGGAATG
>JAZLBI010000047.1:0-5447 GCA_045613625.1 Acutalibacteraceae bacterium
GGCAATCTTCCCCGGCAATCAGGGCGGCCCTCTTATGCACGTTATTGCCGCAAAGGCAGTTTGCTTCGGCGAAGCTCTTGACCCCTCATTCAAAACCTATCAGGAAAACATCATAAAGAATGCTGCAGCTCTTGCAAAGGGTCTCACTTCAAGAGGAATCAACCTCGTTTCGGGCGGCACCGATAACCACCTTATGCTCGTGGACCTTCGTTCAACAGGCATCACAGGCAAAGAGCTTGAGCACAGACTTGACGAAGTTTATATCACAGCAAACAAAAACGCAATCCCCAACGACCCCGAGAAGCCCTTCGTAACAAGCGGCATCCGCCTCGGCACCGCTGCAGTTACTTCAAGAGGCCTTAACGAAGAAGATATGGATAAGATTGCAGAGTTTATTTATCTTTGCGCAACAGACTTTGAAAACAGTGCAGAAAAAATCAAAGAAGGCGTTAATGAAATCTGTCAGCGTTATCCCATTTATGAATAACCAAACAAAACAACGGCTGCTTCACATTTTTGTGAAACAGCCGTATTTTTTATATCAGAAATGACCGCCTCTGATGGCAACGGTAATTTTATCGCCTTCAAGATAAATCCAGCCGAGAACTTCAACAACTTTATAGAGAAGTCTGTGGAAGATTTTAAAAATTAAATTATCGTTGTGGTCATCATCGGTCTTGACGATTGTGAGCGAATCAAGAAGCTCGCTGTTATCGCCTCTCTTTGTTTCAATTTTCAGTGAATCGCCTGAGAAATCAAGCGTTGTGTATGTTGTGACATCGTTTTTGCCGAAGCTGTATGCAACATAAGGAAGGTTAAGCCATTCATATTCTTCAAAGCTTCCCTGGTCGCAGATTGCATTGACATTGAGATAAACAGTGCCCTTGGGGTCGGTATAAACTCCGCCGCTTTCAGCCTTGCCAATGGGCATACTCTGATACATAAAGTTCGAACGGCCCTGAATATGGCTGTGGCCCGTGAGAACAAGGTCAACATCGTATGTATCAAAAATCGGGCTGAACACTGCATTGAGAAGAATCTGGGTTTCTGCGCTGAACGCACAGAATGCGGGGCCGTTGAGCGCCTGATGCATAACGCCTATTCTCCATTTTGCATCGGGATTCTTTTCAACAGCTTCCTTTGCCATAGCCATATGGTCTGCCGCAGATGCCGAGCAAGCATCAAAAACAAGATAGAGCACATCCCCGTGGCGGAACCAGAAATCTCTGTCGAGTCCTTCAAAATATTTGCCGTAGAACTCATTGGGCATATTGGTATAATAGTTATACATCATACCCTTTTTATCGTGGTTGCCGATTGCAAGAGCCATCGGAAGTTCACGGGTGCCTTCAGCCATAAGAAGAGTCTGCCATTCTGCAGCAGTCTGACCCGTTGATGTGTTATCGCCGGGCGACACCATATAGCTGATATCGGGATTCTCGGTAAGAGCCTCAGCAAGAACATTGTTCCAGGTTTTGCCGTTCATTGACTGAACCTCGGAATCCTCTGTCTGACCGCCGATCTGAATATCACCGATAACAAGAGCCTTGTGATCTTTGAACGACTTTGTTTCATACTTATATGCATCGCTCCAGCCGTTGTCGGTATACCACTGATAATAATAGGTTGTGTTTTCTTCAAGACCCGTAACCGTAACTCTGCAGACAAGCTGTTCTTCGGTTTCGGCATCGGTTGTTTTGCCTGTGAACTCAACAGCATCGGTCATTGCGGAATTTTTTGCGAGACGAACCTTCGGGGTTGCGTTTTCTTTATCTGCGTGCCAGCAAAGGCTGACTTCGGTTTCATCTGAGCCTACGCAGAGCATAGGCAGAGTATTTTCGTCGCAGAGCGAAGAATACACGCTGTCCCATTCGGCATCGGTAAGTTTCTTGGCGTCAAACGCCGCAAAAGACGAAGCGAACGGAGCCTGAACAAGCATAAGAAGCGCCATTGCAATTGAAATGATTCTTAAAGCTTTTTTCATTTTTCTATCCCCTTTACAATTTGTGTTTTTAATATACCATATTAATATAAATCCGTAAAGGCATATTTTTTCATTTCAAGAACTTTCATTTCGTTATAATCAATAAAAGCAAAAAGCTTCTCGCCCTCAAACGGGCAGACCGCAAGGAAACACAGCCTGTCTTTGCCTTTGATATCCGCAAAAGAAAGATAAATCTTTTCTGCCGTCAGATTATCGGGTAAAACGCCGCTGAGATCGGAAATTTCCGTTTCGGCACTGATATCGGTGCGATAATTTTTTATATATTCAAAAGAATCAAAAAAGGTTATCCCGCCGCTCGCAAGACAAACCGACACAAAAACAGATGCATCCGCCAGCAAAACGCCGTTAACTTCGGGCACAAAGCAGAAATCCGCAGTGAATTCATTGACTTTTACCCCAAGCAAAACATCTGCATCATAACCGCAATTTTCAACAAAATCCTTGCCTTTTTCCGAAACTTCCGCAACGCTGTAAACCGCTTTTGAACAGGGTTTCGGATTCACAATATAACAAATATTCCCGCCCGACCTGCAAACACGGATTTCGGTATCGTCGTGGGTAAACGCATAAAACTCTGTTCCGTTTGCCGTTTTCTCTTCCGTGCGCCACAGCAGTTCGGGAATATCAACAACTCTGCTCGCTTTTTCTTTCGCATCCTCAACGGATACGGTTTCTTTTGAACCGATAAATTCAGAATTTTGCACATCAGCCCGCACATTCTGCATTTTTTCGGCAATCTCGGCTTTGAAATCGAGAAAATGCTCAAAATAAGGCTTGCTGTCAGAAGAATAAACACTGCCGTATTCCGAAAGAGAATATTTCCCGCCCGATACGGCAAGAGAAATATCGCTGAGATGATAATATAATTCTTCTGCATAATCCGAAAATTCTTCTGCATTTTTTCTTGATTCTTCATTATCTTCAAAATCTTGTGTCAAATCGTAAACCGCTTGCAGAAATTTATTTATATTGGCTGTTTTTTCTTTGTCAAAACACGCCGCATTCCCGATTGCCGCCGCTGCACGGGAATTCACATAAGCCGAGCTGTCTGCAACGGCATCGCCCGCAGAAACAGCAAGCAGACTAAGCCCGCTGCTGATTTCACGCGCATATTCACAAAGGGAATTAAGCGCCTGAAACCTCATTTTTTCAAGCTTCTCTTCATATGATGCCTTTGCTCTGCTAGAAAAAACGCTTGCAACACCAATCGCAACACAAAGTGCAGCAAAAAAAGAAACCGTTCTGATAAATTTTCTTCGCCCGACCATAAAAAAATCACCCTGCTTTCACTATAAAGTGTGCAGGGTGATACTTTTTATTCTTGGAAAAATTTATTTAACAAGAAGCGATTCGCCTGTCATCTGAGCAGGCTTTTCGATGCCCATAATACCAAGCATTGTGGGAGCGATATCGCAAAGCTTGCCGCCGTTTTCCTTAAGTTTGAAGTCGCAACCGACAACAACGAAAGGAACGGGATTTGTTGTGTGAGCGGTGAAGGGTGAACCGTCGGGCTCATACATCTTATCTGCGTTGCCGTGGTCAGCAGTGATAAGCATTACGCCGCCTTTTGATGCAACTGCATCGCAGATTTTGCCAACGCAGGTGTCAACAGCTTCAACAGCAGCAACAGCTGCATCAAATACGCCTGTGTGACCAACCATATCGCAGTTAGCATAGTTAAGAATGATAACATCGTACTTTTCTGTATCGATAGCTTCAACAAGCTTTTCTGTTACTTCGTAAGCGCTCATTTCGGGCTGCATATCATAAGTTGCAACAGCAGGTGACTTAACAAGAATTCTGTCTTCACCTTCATACTGCTTTTCAACGCCGCCGTTGAAGAAGAATGTTACATGAGCATATTTTTCTGTTTCTGCAATTCTGAGCTGGGTCATACCCTTTGATGAAAGGTATTCGCCGAATGTGTTGTCAAGAGTCTGGGGCTTGAATGCAACATTAACGTTGGGCATTGTTGCATCGTACTGTGTCATACATACATAGTAAAGATTCTTGAGCTGTTCACGCTCGAAACCGCTGAACTCGCTGTCAACAAAAGCTCTTGTGATTTCTCTTGCTCTGTCGGGGCGGAAGTTGAAGAACACAACTGAATCGTTATCAGAAACAGGCTGTGCATCCTTTGAAACAGCGGGAACGATGAATTCATCGGTAACTTCATTTTTGTATGATTCTTCAATCATTTCGCAGCCGCAGTCAAACTTAACACCTTCGCATTTTGTCATTGCGTCGTATGCCTTAACAACTCTTTCCCAACGGTTGTCTCTGTCCATTGCGTAGTATCTGCCGATGATTGTTGCGATTTTGCCAACGCCGATTTCTGCAAGATTCTTATAAAGGTCTGCAACGAAATCCTTGCCCGAGGTGGGAGGCACGTCTCTGCCGTCCATAAGGCAGTGAACGAACACCTTTTCAACGCCCATATTCTTTGCCATTCTTACGATGCCGTAAAGATGAGTGTTGTGGCTGTGAACGCCGCCGTCTGAAAGAAGACCCATAAGGTGAAGCGCCGAATTATTCTTTTTGCAGTTTTCCATTGCTCCGACAAGAGCTTCATTCTCAAAGAAATCGCCGTCGTTTATTGACTTTGTGATTCTTGTAAGCTCCTGATAAACAACTCTGCCTGCGCCGATATTTGTGTGGCCAACTTCGCTGTTACCCATCTGACCGTCGGGAAGACCAACATCCATACCCGAAGCGCCGATATATGTCATGGGATTTTCAGCCATAATTTTATCAAGGTTGGGAGTTTTTGCAGCAACGATTGCGTTACCGTAGTCGCTGTCGTTTCTGCCGAAACCGTCCATAATGCAAAGAAGAACGGGTTTTTTGCTCATATCAATCTGTCCTTTCCATACAAAAGCGGGAACGGATTCACCATTCCCGCCGCTGTGTTAAAAATTATTTTGAAGCTGCTGCAACAATTGCTGCAAACTTATCAGCAACAAGCGATGCGCCGCCGATGAGACCGCCGTCAACATCATACTGAGCAAGAAGCTCTGCTGCGTTTGCATCGTTCATTGAACCGCCGTACTGAATAACAAACTTATCAGCTGCATCCTTTGTGTAAAGCTCTGCAATAAGAGCGCGGATAACAGCGCAAACTTCGTTTGCCTGCTCGGGAGTAGCTGTGAGGCCTGTGCCGATAGCCCATACGGGTTCGTAAGCGATGATGATGTTTGCAAGTTCAGCTTCTGAAACGCCTGAAAGAGCAACCTTTGTCTGAAGTCTTACAACTTCAGCTGTGATGCCGAGCTCTCTTTCTTTGAGAACTTCGCCAACGCAAAGGATAACCTTGAGACCTGCGTTGAGAGCAGCTCTTACTCGGTCACGAACTGTTTCGTCTGTTTCGCCGAAATACTGACGGCGCTCTGAGTGGCCGATGATAACATAGGGAACACCTGCTGCCTTGAGCATTTCTGCTGAA
>JAZLBI010000048.1:0-7474 GCA_045613625.1 Acutalibacteraceae bacterium
CGGGGTTAAGATCTTCACGCTGAAGATTTTCAATAAGAGAGATAACCGCCGCATCGGTATCGCTGAGCTCTTTTATAACAACGGGAACCTGAGTAAGCCCTGCAAGTCGGCTTGCTCTCCAGCGTCTTTCACCGGCGATAAGCTGATAGCCTCCGCCAATCATCGGGCGAACAAGAAGGGGCTGAAGCACACCGTGCTGTGCGATTGAATCTGCAAGCTCTGAGAGCGCAGCATCATCGAACTGTTTTCTTGCCTGCTCTTTGTTAGGCTCAATATCCATAAGATTGAGCTTCACGGGATGGGCTGCACTTGTTTCATCAAGTGAGTTATCAAGAAGAAGAGAATCAAGACCTCTTCCGAGACCGCTTTTTTTAGGTGCCATTTTATATGCTCCTTCCGTTTAATCTGAGAAATTCATCCGCAAGGTCGTTATATGCGTGAGCGCCCTTTGAGGATTTATCATAATACATTACGGGCTGACCGTAGCTTGGTGCTTCGGAAAGACGAACATTTCGGGGGATATAGGTTGCATAAACTTTTTTGGGGAAGCAACGCTTGACCTCTTCAACAACTTGCTGAGTGAGATTGAGCTGACCGTTATACATTGTGAGAAGCACGCCTTCGATTTCTATGTAGGGATTATAAAGTCTCTTGACTGTTCTTACGGTTGAGATAAGCTGCGAAAGACCTTCAAGAGCGAAGAATTCGCACTGAATGGGAACAATCAGCGTATCAGCGGCGCAAAGTCCGTTAAGAGTTATAAGGCCGAGCGAAGGGGGGCAGTCAAGAAAAATAAAATCATAGCTGTCTTTAACAGCGGCAAGAGAATTCTTAAGCTTTGATTCTCTTTTCTGAATATCAACAAGTTCAAGCTCTGCGCCCGCAAGATCCATGCTTGAAGGCATAACCCAAACATTCTGATACGGAGTTTCAACTATTGCCTGCTCTGCGGGGCAGCCGCCGATAAGCACGCTGTATGACGATTTTTCAAGGCCTCTTTTGTTAACGCCGAGGCCGCTTGTTGAGTTGCCCTGAGGGTCAATATCAACAAGAAGTATTTTATATCCTTTTGCGCCGAGGGCGGCGGTAAGGTTAACGGCAGAGGTTGTTTTGCCAACTCCGCCTTTCTGATTGACTATAGCAATTGTCTTGCCCAAAATAATCTCTCCATTTATATATATTGTAATTAATATAATAGGGCGGGGGTTATTCCCGCCGATTATCTGCATTTTTGCGTGTATTTAAGTATAACATATATATTTGATAATTAAAAGAGATAAAATATATTTTTTTGCGTAAAATGTTTCACGTGAAACAGCAAGAGGGGCAAGCCCGAAAGCTTGCCCCTCCCGCTGTGGATGTGGGTGTGAAAGAGAAAGATATGGTAAGTTAGAAGCTGTCAAATTAATAAAGAGTTTTAAGCAGACGATTTTTTCGTCTTGATAACGCAGTTGCCTGTTTTGGGGATGCGCACGATATATTCGATATATTCATCGGTTTCGCTTTTAGCGGAGTCCGCTTCAATTCCCGCTCTTCTCATGGTGTCAACAGCATGATTGAGGGTGTTTACAAAGATTCTGACATCTTTGAAAAGCTTCATCGGCGGTTGCTTCCGTTTGCTATCGTTGTTCAGAATCTGAGTTATCAGCTTTTCCGATTCGGCAACGGTCAGATGTTTTTCTGCAATAATCGAGAGTGCACGCTCAACCTGACCCAGAGTTGTGAGCCTGAGAAGCGCTCTTGCGTGCCTTTCGCTGAGGTTTTCACAAACTATTTTATGCCTGATTTCTTCGGGCAAACGAAGAAGACGAAGCTTGTTTGAGATTGTGGGCGGTGCTTTGCCGAGCTTTTTGCAAACTTCATCACGGGTCATTCCGTGCTCTGTTATCAGTTTTTCAATTGCCTGAGCTTCTTCGAAAAAGCCGAGGTCAGTGCGCTGTATGTTTTCAATAAGTGCAAAGAGAGCGGATTTTGCATCGTTTGCATCCATAATGATGCAAGGTATCCGCGGAATTCCCACAAGCCTTGATGCTCTGAGCCTTCGCTCGCCCGATATCAGCTCATACTGTCCGTTCTCATTTATTCTGATTGCAATGGGCTGAATAATTCCGTTTTGCCTTATGCTTTGAGCAAGACCTTCGAGTTCATCAAAATCAAACCGCTTACGGGGTTGATTGGGATTGGGATAAATATCCTCTTGCGGAACAAGAATTATCTGCCCGCCGATTTTATATTTGTTGCTTTTCAAATAAATAATCCCCCCGTTCGGTTTCGTTGACTAAATGATAACACCGAAAAGGGGGATTGTCCAGCATAATCGTTCGCCGCAAATCACGGCATCTCGACAATGTATATTAAATTTAAAGCGGTTTTTTGGCAATCTGTGCAGAGGGTCTGGGGTATTTGGGCGGAATTTGCGATATTTTTTTGATAACAACAAGAGTTCTTTCGCCGCCATCGGAGAGCGAAAATGACTTTTCGGCGATAATCTTTCCGCCGAGAGTTTTGATTGCAGACCTTGCACCGTCGATTTCTTCCTGAGCTTTTGCGCCCTTCATCGCAATGAACAACCCGTTCTGTTTAACAAAGGGAAGGCAGTATTCGCAAAGAACATTAAGCGCCGCAACGGCTCTTGAACAAACGAAATCAAAGCTTTCTCTGTATTCCTTGCTCTGACCCGCTTCTTCTGCTCTTGCGTGGAGCGTTGTTGCAACAAGACCCAACTCATTAACTGTGTTTTCAACATATTTCAGCTTTTTTGCCGTGCTGTCTATCATAGTCAAATCAACATCGGGTCGCATAATAAGAAGGGGGATGCCTGGGAATCCCGCACCCGTTCCAACATCAAGAATCCTTGCGCCTTGCGGAATCTCTGCCGCTGTGAGCACAGAAATGCTGTCTGCAAAATGTTTGACAGCAATGCCGTCAGGGTCAGTGATAGCGGTTAAATTCATTGTTTTGTTTTGTTCAACAAGCAAATCCGAAAGCTTATCAAAGCGGCTGAGCTGTTCATCGCTCAGCGCAATGCCGAGCCTTTCGGCATCTGATATTAAAAGTGAGGTATTAAACATTGATACCGTTCCTCTCAAGATAGATAAGTAAAACCGAGATATCGGCGGGGGAAACGCCCGAAATTCTTGAAGCCTGGCCAACAGTTTCGGGTCTTATTTTGCCAAGCTTTTCAATCGCTTCAAGGCGCAGACCGGTTATAAGATTATAATCAAGGTTTTCGGGCAGACGCTTAACCTCAAGGCGGCGAAGCTCATTAATCTGCATCTGCTGACGCTTGATATAGCCTTCATATTTGATATCGATTTCAACCTGTTCAAAGATTTCATAGGGCAAATCAGGGCGGGTTTTATCAAACGGAGCAAGAGCTTCATAGTTAATCTGGGGTCTGCGAAGAAGTTCAATCATTTTAACGCCTTTTTCAAGGGCGGATGTTTCACGTGAAACAAGCATTTCATCAAGCTCAGGGGTTTTCGGAATTGAAAGAAAAGCAATTCTTTCCCTTTCTTCAGCAATCAAATCGAGCTTTTTGAGAAATTCTTTGTATCTTTCTTCGCTTATAAGTCCCGCTTTATAGCCGATTTCCGTAAGCCTTCTGTCGGCATTATCCTGCCTGAGAACAAGGCGGTATTCAGAGCGGGAGGTCATCATTCGGTAGGGATCGGAGCAACCTTTTGTTACAAGGTCGTCGATAAGAGTGCCTATATATGATGTTGTGCGGTCAAGAATAACGGGATCTTTGCCCTGAATTTTCAGCGCGGCGTTCATTCCCGCAACAAGACCCTGAGCGGCGGCTTCTTCATATCCGCTTGAGCCGTTGAACTGCCCTGCGCCGTAAAGACCTTCAAAATCTTTGAATTCAAGGGTCTGACGAAGCGAAAGGGGGTCAACGCAGTCATATTCTATTGCGTAAGCGGTGCGAAGAAATTCCGCATTTTCAAGGCCGGGTATGCTTCTCACTATTTTGAGCTGAACATCTTCTGGAAGGGATGACGAAACACCCTGAAGATACATCTCATCTGTGTTTGCGCCGCAAGGCTCAACAAATATCTGATGGCGCTCTTTTTCGGAGAATCGAACTATTTTATCTTCAATGCTCGGGCAGTATCTCGGGCCGACGCCGTCTATTTTGCCCGAATAAAGGGGTGAGCGGTGAAGATTTTCAAGAATTATGCGCTTGGTTTCTTCGCCCGTATATGTTATGTAGCATGGCTCAACATTGCGAACTTCTATATCTTTTCTGTATGAAAAATGAGTTATTTTTTCATCGCCGTACTGAGGCTCAAGTTTTTCGGTGTCAACACTTCGGCGGTTGATTCTCGGCGGAGTGCCCGTTTTGAAGCGTCGGGTCATAACGCCGAGCTCTTTAAGCGATTTTGCAAGTTCAACGGAAGGGAACATTCCGTCAGGGCCGCTGTCATAAGAAACATCGCCGATGAAAACCTTGCCCGCAAGGAAGGTGCCCGTTGCGATGATAACTGCTTTTGCTCTGTGGAGCGCTTCAAGGCGGGTTTTGAGCACCCATTCATCGCCGTCTTTTCGGATATCAACGATTTCTGCCTGACGAAGATATAAATCTTTCTGTTTTTCCATAACGGATTTCATATAATCCGAATATGCGCGGCGGTCAATCTGAGCACGAAGGCTGTGGACTGCGGGGCCCTTGCCGAGATTGAGCATTCTGTTTTGAAGAGTTGTCAAATCTGCCGCAACGCCCATCTCTCCGCCAAGGGCATCAATTTCACGAACAAGGTGACCTTTCGATGTTCCGCCGATTGAAGGGTTGCACGCCATGTTGCCAACCCAGTCAAGATTGATTGTAAACACCGCAGTTTTGCAACCAAGGCGTGCGGCGGCAAGCCCCGCTTCAATTCCTGCGTGACCCGCACCGATAACGGCGATATCAAAATTTTCAGAAATATACTCCATAAAAACCTCTCGTTTACAGCCGATTACAGATTGCAAAATGACCTGAGCATCGTTTGAAAAATTTCTATCGGCTGTATTCCAAAATCGCTGTTATTATTCTAAAAAAAAACTAAAAACAGCCATTATTATTACAATAAAGAAAAATAAACGGGCATTTTTACTTGCCGACACAGAATCTTGAGAAAACTTCATCAACAACCGCTGAAGATGCTTTTTCGCCCGTCAGCTCAAGAAGAGCGTTGATTGCATAGTCGGCGCAAACATTGATTGCGTCAAGAGTCATTCCGCAGTTGATGGCGGCGATGGCTTCGTTGATGCTTTCGAGCGCATTGACACAGCACTGCCTCTGTCTTTCGCTCGTCAGGCAGGCGGCGTTGGGGTCGAACTCATTTGTTGAGCAGATTTCGGCAACTGCCTTTTCAAGCTCGTTTCTGCCTTCGCCTGTTGAAGCTGAAAGTTCAACGGTATGAGTGAAAGCATCGTCAATAATTTTTCTTTCCGCAGAAAGAGGAAGGTCGGATTTGTTGAGAAGAGCAACTGCTTTTTTGGATTTGCAGAAATTGATGATTTCGCGGTCATCATCGTTGAGCGGCTCACTGCCGTCAAAAACGGCAAGCACAAGCTCGGCTCTTTCAAGGCGCTGCTTTGCGAGATTAACACCGATATTCTCAACAATATTTTCGGTTTCACGAATACCCGCCGTATCGGCAACTCTCATTATGATTTCGCCGAGCACGATTTTTTCTTCAACAACATCGCGCGTTGTGCCCGCAATATCGGTAACGATTGAGCGTTCAAATCCCGTGAGCATATTCATCAGAGTTGATTTGCCGACATTGGGTTTGCCTACGATAACGGCATCAATGCCGTCTGTGACTGCTCTTCCGCAATCATAGCGGCGGATTATATCGGATAATTCTTTTTTAGCACTTTCAAACACGGGCAACATATCAAGTGAGCTGATATCATCGATATCTTCATCGGGGTAGTCAACCCACGCGGCAAGAGAAGCGCAGATTGAAACGATGGATTGAGCAACACCTTTGATTTCGCGGCTGAGGTTGCCGTCAAGAGTGTTGAGAGCTGCTGCTGCTGCCTGCTTGCCCGATGCACCGATGAGCGACATAACGCTTTCGGCTTCGGCAAGGTCGATTTTTCCGTTCAGGAAGGCGCGTTTGGTGAATTCACCCGCCTGAGCGGCAACAGCGCCTGCGTTGAGCGCGGCACGAAGCACCTGTTTTGTTACATAAAGGCCGCCGTGGCACGAAATTTCGGCGGTGTCTTCGCCCGTATAGCTTCTCGGTGCACGAAAAACGAGGCAAACAGCCTCGTCAATTTTTTCGCTATTATCGTAAACATTGCCGAAATGGGCGCAGTAACCCTTGCTTTCGGTAAGCTTTTTTCCGCTGACGGGCACAAAAATTTTTGAAGCAATTTCAATTGCATTTTCGCCCGAAATGCGGACTATTCCTATTCCGCCGGGTGCATTTGGTGTTGCAACGGCGGCAATTGTACGGTTTTCCATTATGTTCATCCTATTCACAAATAAGCGGAATTCTCTGACCCGTCAGACGCCTTGCGATTCTTGAATAAGCAAGCGTTGAGGGAGAGTCTGCGGGCGGGCGCCTGCCCGTTACCGTGCTGAAGGAAATAAACGGGTCTCTCGGCACAACGCCGAGAAGCTGAACGCCCGTTTCATCGATGCATTGGTCAATATTGAGAAGCCTTTTTTTGCAAACGGGTTTAACCTCAAACATATTGATAACAAGGCGCACATCCTCTTTGCCCATTCTGCGAAGCTCATCGAAAGCTCTTGAACAGCTTCGAACGCAAACGCTGTCCGGCGTTGAAACAACAACAGCTTTGTCTGCCGCAGAAGCGGCAAGAGAAAAACCTCTGTCTATTCCCGCGGGGGAATCAAGAAGAATATAGTCATAATTTTCTGAAAAAGATTTAAAAAGTTTTGCAGTTGCTTCGAGAGTCAATTCATCGCTGAAATTGCGGGGAGCGGCAAGCAAATCAATATCGCCTTTGATTATTGCCTGCTCAGGGGTGCATCTTTCAAGAATGAGGTCGCCCCAGTCGAAAACAACCTTTTCCGTGACATCAAACATTATATCAAGCGAGCGAAGACCGATGTCGCAGTCTATCGCAAGAACTTTTTTGCCGAGTGATGTGAGTGCCCTGCTGACACCCGTTACGAATGACGATTTGCCCGAGCCGCCTTTGCCCGAGGCAGTGAGGATTATCTGTGCCACAACAGCACTCCTTTCATTTGCATATATTTTTGTTAAGGAATCAGAACGTTTTCGGGCTGATAGGTATCAAGCTCATCGCTCTGACCGTAATAATATTCAACAATATCGGCAACAACGGGGGCAACGAATGCGCCCGAGGTCATGCCTTCGCCAACAACGGCAATGGCAATTTCGGGGTTATTATAGGGTGCAAAAGCAATGAGGAAGCCGTTGTTTATCTTAACAGAAATGCCGTCAAGCTTACGGATTTCCTGGGAAGTACCTGTTTTGGCTGCAAC
>JAZLBI010000049.1:0-7939 GCA_045613625.1 Acutalibacteraceae bacterium
AGAAATCTTCGTTATCAACAACCTTTCAGCCGCAAGCATTGCAAAGTCAGTTGAAGACTTCGCAAAGAAGGTTGCTGACAGCCAGATTATCTTCGTTCCCGGCGGCTTCTCAGGCGGTGACGAACCCGACGGCTCAGGTAAGTTCATAACAGCATTCTTCCGCAACGCAGAAATCAAGCAGGCTGTAACAGAGCTTCTCGAAAAGCGCGACGGTCTTATGCTTGGTATCTGTAACGGCTTCCAGGCTCTCATCAAGCTCGGTCTTGTTCCTTACGGCAAGATTATCGACACCGATGAAACCTGCCCCACTCTTACCTATAACACCATCGGCAGACATCAGTCAAAGCTTGTTCGCACAAAGCTTGTTTCAAACAACTCACCCTGGCTCTCAAAGGCAAAGCAGGGCGAAGTTTACACCGTGCCCATCTCACACGGTGAAGGCCGCTTCATTGCAGACGAAGCTCTCATCAGAAAGCTTGCAGCAAACGGTCAGATCATCACTCAGTATGTTGACTTTGACGGCAACGCAACAAACGATATCGCCTTCAACCCCAACAACTCAGATTTCGCAATCGAAGGCATCGTTTCACCCGACGGACGAGTTCTCGGCAAGATGGGTCACTCAGAAAGAACTGCACCCGGTCTTTATAAGAACGTTCCCGGCGAGTTTGACCTCAAGCTCTTCGAATCAGCAGTTGAGTATTATAAATAATATAATGTAATAAAAGGCTTGTACGGAATAACCGTACAAGCCTTTTTGTTTGCTGTTATATTTTCAGGCTGAAATCAGCCGTTTGTGATGTTGCCGTTGCCGCTGAGGGATATTTTTTCGCCGAGATATGTTGGCTCGGGCTCAATAATTCCGTAAATAAAATCCTTGTTTCTTGCAAGAATTTCTCTTATATCCCTGTAAAGCTGACCGCTGTAGGTGCGCGGGTCTGAAGCAACGCCAAAGGCCTCAATTCCGAGCGCACGCGCATCATAAATCGCCCTGTAAAGATGATATTTCTGGGTTACGATAAGGATTTTTTTCGCCCCGAAAATCTCTTTTGCACGGTACATACTCTCATATGTTGAAAACCCTGCGTGGTCCATAAAAACATCCTCGGATTTAACACCTCTTTCAACGGCAAAATCCTTCATAACATTAACTTCATCGTAGTCTTCCTGACCGTGGTCACCGCTCATAAGCAGCTTTTTGCCTGCTCCGTTTTCATAAAGCTCAATGCCCTGAAGAAGCCTGTCCTCAAGCATATGGCTCGGCGTATCGCCGTAAACTCCGCAGCCGAGAACAAGAATGCAGTCGTAGCCGTCGCCCGCCGTTTCGGGGGACAGAATATATCTTTTTGCGCTCGCTTTAACAAAGAAATTTATGCCGAAAACCGCAATAACGGGAATAAGGCAGATGCATAAAACCGATATTAAAATTCCTTTTAAAATTTTCATTTTCCTCTCCTTAATATTGCTCTGAAAGATAAAAGACGGAGAACGAATCTCGTTCTCCGTCTTTTATCGGATGGCTCTGACATTGTTGCTCAATGCAGATATATGATATCGCTATCATACTTCAACAGTATAAACCATAAAACTCTCTAAGTCAACAGATTTTTCAATTAATTTATTAAGAAATCCTTAAGATTTTATACGATTGTTGTTGATTGTGTTGAATTTTGAGCCGTCTGAGTCTGAGTTGTGGCGGGCTCGGTATATTCAACAAGGAAATCCGAGCTAACCCATCCTGAGAACGAATTATATTTTGCGTATGACCAGCCTGAAACAGCCTTTGTAACGGTTATCACGGTGCCGTTGGGAATCTTGGCAACAACTGCGGAATCAGCGTTTGCTTCAGCTCTCATATTGAGCACGCTGCCCGAGGTTTTGATTATATATTTGCCCTTTGCGAGAGCGGGCTCTGCGTTTGTTGACGGAGAAGCGGTTGTTGTTGGCATAACGGATGCAAGATACTCCTCATCAATGGTAAGTATGCCCCAAACGCCGTCTTTGCAAGCAATGTAAACACCGTTTGCGCCCGGAAGAATCGCATCAAAAGAGAAATCAACAACCGTTTCGGCTTTTTTGTTGATAATTCCGAATTTTCCGTTTTTGCTTACGGGAGCAACACCGCCCGAGAAGGCGAATACGCAGTCATTTCCCGTTGCGTCAGCCGCAGCGCAGGAATCGAATTCAAAGGGAATAACGGTAACACCGTTTTTGTTGATATAGCCCCATTTTCCGTCTTTTTTAACGGCAGCAAGTCCGTCTGAAAAATCCATTGCATTCTCATAAATAAGAGCAATTTCAAGCCTGAGGCTCTGGCTCACATAGCCGTATTTTGCGTCATCTTTGAGCGAGCTTGCAACGGGATAAAATCCGTTTGAAAGCTTGACTTCGCTTGTTTTAACCTCGCCCGCATAGCCTTTTTCATCGGTCCACGCAAGATGCTTGCCCGCTTCGCTCCAGCAGGGGATAAGCTCGGGCTCGTGAAGCCCGTGATACTGCCTTGAGGTCACGGTGCCCGTTGCGGGGTCTGCAAGCAGAAGATATTCCGAGCGGGGGCTTTCAACTATGTATCTGTAGTTTCTCCACACATCGCTGCAAACAGAAAAACTGTTATGCTCTGCGTTTTCGGTTATCTTTCCTTCAAAGGTCATAAGACCCTTCTTGCCGCTTTCAGCATCGGTAAAAACAGCCATAACTCCGTTGAGGCTCTTGACATCGGAGATATTTTTAAAATCTTTGGTTGAGAACGAATAATTTTTGTTTTCTTTCGGCTTATCGCTTTTGTTGACCAAGCCTTTTACGGCAATAAAACCAATCGCAACAACAACTGCCGTTACCGCAACGCAGATTGCCGCTATCGCCGCTTTGGGAAACTGTTTTTTCTTTTTGAATCTGATGTTTTTCATATCAACACCCCATTTATAACTATGAAATCATAATTCGTAATGCGTAATTATCTGATTTATTCCAAGTATACCACATATTTCCTTTTGTGGCAATTACAAAAGTATGACAATAATGTAACAAAATTATAATTTTCTCTTGTATTTCTTATAAAAAGTAATTATAATAGTTACTATAATAGGATAATAGGGTCATAGTATATATTTTACTTCAAAAGGGATGATAAAAATGTCCGTTGAAAGCGTTCGCAGATACCTTGCGGATTATGCTCTTGAGGGCAGGGTGAGGGAATTCACCGAATCCTCTGCAACGGTTGAGCTTGCGGCAGCGGTTGTGGGAGTTATTCCCGCAAGAATCGCAAAAACCCTTTCTTTTATGTCGCCCGATGGCGCAGCGTTTCTCATCGTTGCGGCAGGGGATGCGAAAATCGATAACCGCAAATTCAAAGATTATTTCGGCTTCAAAGCAAAGATGCTTTCGCCTCAGGAAGCAATCGACCTTGTGGGTCACGCAGTTGGCGGCGTTTGTCCGTTTGCCGTTAAAGACGGAGTTTCGGTTTATCTTGACAAATCCCTTCAGAGATTCGAAACCGTGTTTCCCGCGGCGGGCAGCGCAAGCAGCGCCGTTGAACTGAATTGCGATGAGCTTTTCACTTCTTCAAAAGCAAAAGAATGGGTCGATTGCTGTAAATTGCCCGAATAATAAATATAATGTTACTTTTTCGTCACAGTTTTTTAATGAATAACATTCCTATAAGGATTATAATTACAGGAGGATAAAATGAGCAAGAAATATGTTATCGCTTATGATATCGGAACAACAGGCGTTAAAACCTGCCTTTTCGAAATCGAGCAGGAAATCAAGCTCATCTCGGCGGCAATGGAAGGATATAAACTCTATATCATTCCCGGCGGCGGCGCAGAGCAGGACCCCGATGAATGGTGGCAGGCAATCTGCAACACAACAAAAACCGTATTTTCAAAATGCGATATAAAGCCTGAGCAAATTGAAGGCATCTCATTCTGCTCGCAGATGCAGGGTCTTGTTCTTGTTGATAAAGACCTCAAACCCGTTCACAGAGCATTCAGCTATATGGACCAGCGTGCAAAGAAGCAGATCAAAGAGGGCATTGCAAACGGAATTCAGGTTGCGGGCGCAAACATCTTCAAGCTCATCCCTTCGCTTATGATTACGGGAGCTGCGGCTCTCAGCGTTAAAGACCCCGTATGGAAATACAACTGGGTCAAAGAAAACGAGCCTGAAAACTTCAAGAGAATTTATAAATGGCTCGATGTTAAGGAATACATAATCTGCCGTATGACAGACAGATGTGTTATGACAAGAGACTCCGCATTCGGAACTCTTCTTTATGATATCCGCAAAGGCAAAGAGGGCTGGAGCAAAACAATCTGCAAGCTTCTCGGCGTTGACATCAACCATATGCCTGAAATTGTTGAATCAACCGATTGGGTCGGCGGTCTCACAGAAAAGGCGGCTGCTGAACTCGGCCTTAAATCGGGCACGGCAGTATTCGGCGGCGGCGGTGACGCTTCACTCATCGGCGTTGGCGCAGGCAGCGTTGAAATCGGCGAAACTCATATTTATAACGGCACCTCGGGCTGGGTTTCAACCGTTGTTGAAAAGAATGTTGTTGACACCTCGGCAATGATTGCGGCGATTATCGGCGCTCAGAAGGGCAGCTTCAACTATTTTGCAGAGCTTGAAACCGCAGGCAAATGCCTCGAATGGGTCAAAGACCACCTTGCTCTTGACGAAATCGGCATCTTCCTTGAAAAGAAGGATGTTGTTGAATCAACCGAAACGGTATACACCAGCCTTTATGATTATCTTTCAAAGGTTGTTGACGAAATCCCTGCAGGCAGTCAGGGCGTTATCTTCACACCGTGGCTTCACGGCAACAGATGCCCGTTTGAAGACCCCAACTCAAGAGGAATGTTCTTCAACATCAGCCTCGATGTCGGCAAAACAGAGCTTATCCGCTCGGTTCTCGAAGGCGTATGTATGCATATGCGCTGGTTCCTTGAAACTCAGGATAAGAAAATCAAAACATCAAGCGTTATCCGCTTTGTCGGCGGCGGCGCACTTTCGGATGTTACCTGCCAGATTCTTGCCGATGTTACTGACAGAACCGTTGAAACCGTAGACAGCCCCCAGAATGTCGGCGCAGTCGGTGCAGCAGTTATTATGGCGGTAGGTCTCGGGGTTATCGACGATGTTTCCCACGCAAAACGTCTTATTCCCGTAAAGAAAACCTTCATTCCCAATCCCAGAAACAAAGAGGTATATGACCGCAACTATGAGGTTTATAAAACTCTTTATAAAAATAATAAAGATGCATTCAAGGCTCTCAACGGCTGAGAAATGTTTTCACGAAAGGATTTTTAACAATGAAAAAGTATCTTGCACTGTTTATTTCGGCAATCATTATCCTTGCAACATTCGCAGGCTGTAAGAAAGCCGAAACAATCAAAACCGCCGATAACAAAGAAATTCCCGCAGTAACCCAGAAAGACGGCGGAGTTATCAGAGACGAAGCAGGCAACCTGATTGTTTATGTTACAGAAGCCAACGGCAGACTCACAAAAGGCGAAGACGGCGAATATGTAACCTCTCCCGTTGCTCTTGAGCGCCCCATCGTTGTTGGCAGAAGAGTTGAAGCTCCTCTCTATTCAATCAACATCCCCAACGGCTGGTCAGATAAGCTCACCGTTACCGACCTCGATATCGTCAGAGACGGAACAAAAGATAACCTTCGAATTGCAATCATCAAAGACACAAATATGAACGACACTCTCGAGCAGAGAACAAGCGTTATCAATCTTGCAAAAAACAACTATCCTTCAGCTGAAAGCAACAACAAACAGATAACTCTTGAAAACGGCATCAACGCTCAGTATATGTACACATGGGTTGACGATACCGGAGTCAGAGAAGATGACGGCAAAGGCAATCTCACCGTTATCAGCTCATTCATAGGATTCATCGTATTTGAATATAAGGGCGATATCTACAGCTGCAACCTTTCTTCAAATCAGAATATGAATGAAGACATCGATGAAATCATCGATATTCTCAACACAATTGAATTCATCAAAAAGTAAGGATAAGGAGAAATTAAAATGCTGTTTACACAAGATATCGGTATAGATTTAGGCACAGCGAACACCCTTGTTTTCGTTAAGGGCAAGGGCATCGTTATCAGAGAGCCCTCTGTTGTTGCTGTTGACCAGAAGAGCAACCCTCCCAGAGTTGTTGCCGTTGGTATGGAAGCAAAAGAAATGATCGGCAGAACACCCGGTTCAATCACCGCAGTTCGCCCTCTTAAAGACGGCGTTATTGCCGATTTCGAAATCACCGCAGAGATGATTGCATCTTTCATCAAGAGAACAACAAAGAGAAACCCCTTCTCAAGAATCCGTGTTCTCATCTGCATCCCCTCGGGCGTTACCGAGGTTGAAAGAAAGGCTGTTTATGACGCCGCAAAGAGCGCAGGCGCAAAATATGTAAGCCTTATCGAAGAGCCCATGGCTGCCGCTATCGGCTCAGGCCTTCCCGTAAGCGAAGCAACAGGCAGCATGGTTGTTGATATCGGCGGCGGCACAGCTGGAGTTGCCGTTATCTCACTCGGCGACGTTGTTACAGCAAACTCGGCAAGAGTTGCAGGCGATAACTTCGACGAAGCTATCATTTCATATATCAAGAAAAAATATAACCTTCTTATCGGTGAAAGAACAGCCGAAGATATCAAAATCAAAATCGGCTCCGCTTATCCCTATGAAGGCGAAGGCACAATCAACATCAAGGGCAGAAACCTTATGGACGGCCTTCCCAAGAATGTTGACGTTACAAGCGAAGAAATCCGCGAAGCTCTTGCAGACCCCGTTTCGCAGATTGTTGACGCAGTTAAGTCAACCCTTGAAAAAACTCCCCCCGAGCTTGCCGCAGATATCATTGACCACGGCATTATGCTCACAGGCGGCGGCGCTCTTCTCAGAGGCCTTGACCAGCTTATTTCGTCAGAAACAAAAATCCCCGTTGTTATCGCTCAGAATCCTCTCGACTGCGTTGCAGACGGAACAGGCCTTTGCCTTGAAAACGATTCACTGAGCATCACAAGCAACAAGAAATATATCTAAGGAGTTTAACCGATGATCCGCTTTCTGAAAAGTTCAGCATTCAAGATATTTGCAGTTATAGCCGCAGCTCTGCTTGCAGGCTCTCTGTTTGCTGTTGCTTCAAGAAGCGGGTCTTCGCCTCTTACAAGCGTAACAAGCTTCATTTTCAGCCCGCTCTCACGCCTTGCATCTTCCATTGTGGCTGAAATGCAAAATCTTCCCATTTCTTTCAAATCCTCATCAACTCTTCTCAAAGAAAATGAGGAGCTGAAAAAAGAAATCGATAATCTCACCGACCAGCTTGTTGACTATGAGCAGCTCAGGCATAAAAACGAGTTTTATCAGGAGTTCCTTCAGATAAAAGAGGAGCATTCAGACTATGTTTTCGCCGAAGCAGCGGTTATCGGCAGAGATTCTGCAGATAATTTCGGCACATTCACTCTCAACAAGGGCTCGCTTCACGATATCAGCGTCAACGACCCTGTTATTTACGGCAAATATCTTGTCGGCGTTGTGTCATCCGTAACCCCGACGCGTTGCACGGTTAACACCATTCTTAACCCCAAGGTAAATGTAAGCGCCTATGAAGTGCGCACACGCGACCTTGGCTTTGTTACCTCAACCGTTGAGCTTGCGCAGGACGGCAACTGCCATATGCCCGGCCTTTCGGCATCCACCGCGGTTACGGCAGGCGGAATTGTCTGCACATCGGGCGTTGGCGGCATTTTCCCGCGCGATTTGATTATCGGCACGGTTGTTGACATTGTTGACGGCACGGTTGATATCTCCGCAAGCGCAGTTATCGAACCCGGCGTTGACTTTGATGAAATCACCGATGTTTTCATCATCACATCTTTTGACGGACAGAATCAATAATGACTTTAGAAACACAGAAGAAA
>JAZLBI010000050.1:0-7330 GCA_045613625.1 Acutalibacteraceae bacterium
TTGTTGAAGCAAGAGCGTTGGGGTTTGACTTATCGTTTGTGCCGGGAGCAACGCCGAAGAAGCCGTTTTCGGGGTTGATAGCATAGAGTCTGCCGTCTTCACCCTTGCGGATCCATGAAATATCGTCGCCTACGCACCATACGCGATAGCCGTTCTTATAGTATCCCTCGGGAGGAATAAGCATAGCAAGGTTTGTTTTGCCGCAAGCTGAGGGGAAAGCTGCGCAGATATATCTGATTTCGCCATCGGGCTTCTGGAGACCGAGGATGAGCATATGCTCTGCCTGCCAGCCTTCGTTCTTGCCCTGATATGAAGCGATACGAAGAGCGAAGCACTTCTTGCCGAGAAGAACGTTTCCGCCGTAGCCTGAGTTAACTGAAATGATTGTGTTATCCTGGGGGAACTGGCAGATATATCTCTTCTCTTCGTCGATATCGCATCTGCAGTGAAGACCGCGAACCCAATCATCGCTGTCGCCGAGAGCTTCAAGAACAGCTGTGCCGACTCTTGTCATGATAACCATGTTAAGAACAACATAGATTGAGTCTGTGAGCTCAATACCGATCTTTGAGAACTTTGAGCCAACGGGGCCCATTGAATAGGGAATTACATACATTGTTCTGCCCTTGTAGCTATCCTTAGCGATAGCATAGAGCATTTCATAAGCTTCTGCGGGATCCATCCAGTTGTTGGTGGGGCCTGCTTCGTCTTTTGTGGGAGCGCAGATGAAGGTTCTGCCTTCAACACGGGCAACGTCGTTAACCGCTGTTCTGTGAAGGTAGCAATCGGGAAGAAGATCCTGATTGAGTTTGATCATTTCGCCTGTTGAGCAAGCTTCTGCACGAAGAGCCTCGATCTGCTCCTGTGAGCCGTCAATCCAAACGATGTTGTCGGGCTTAACGAGTTCAACTTTTTCGTTAATCCATGAAAGTACGCTTTTGTTTGTAGTCATGATAGTTTTTCTCCTTTCGGGCGAAAAGCCACTAAATTTACTAAATTAATGAAAATAAACGAGCCGGATTTGTTATTCCTGACAGTGTGCACACACTGCCTTTCCAACTTTACCCATAATAATTATAACACAGTTTTTTGTAAAGTCAATATAATGAATTAAAATGTTTTGAAAAATTCATTTTTCGATAAATTTTATCGGTTTTCACTCGTCAATCGGCATTGTTGCGAAGGCATTGAGATCCAATCCTGCAATATTGCCGTTCTGATACTCATAATAAGCCTGAGCGCCGACCATTGCGGCGTTATCTCCGCAAAGAGAAAGCTCGGGCATATAAAGCTGCCAGCCCTTTTCTTTGCAAACGGCATCCATTCGTTTTCTCAGGCGTGAGTTTGCCGAAACGCCGCCCGCAAGAACGATTTTATCAAAGCCGAAGTTTTCTGCCGCCTTGACGGTATTCTTCACAAGGCAATCCGCAACGGTTTCGATGCACGATGCGCCGAGATCGGGCACGCTGACCTCAATCCCCTTCTGCTTTGCATTATGGATAATATTCACAACAGCGGTCTTAAGACCCGAAAAACTGAAATCATATTCGCCGCCGTCAACTCTGGGATGAGGCAATTTATAAAGGCTTGAATCGCCGTCAACGCTGATTCTGTCAAGATTCACGCCGCCTGGGTAAGGCAGACCCATTGCTCTTGCCGCCTTATCCATACATTCGCCCGCAGCGTCGTCACGGGTTCTGCCGATGATTGAAAAATCCGTGTAGTCCTTAACGGCAACAATATGGCTGTGGCCGCCAGAAACAACAAGGCAGAGGAAGGGAGGCTCAAGCTCAGCGTGTGAAATATAGTTTGCGGCGATATGCGAACGAAGATGATGCACGGGGATAAGCGGAAGACCCGTTGAATAAGCAAGACCTTTCGCAAAGTTAACGCCAACAAGCAATGCGCCGATAAGACCGGGCGCATAGGTAACGGCGATTGCATCGATATCGGAATAGCCGCAGCCCGCATCGCTCATCGCCTTTGAAACAACGCCGCTGATTGCCTGAGCGTGCATTCTTGATGCAATTTCGGGAACAACGCCGCCATAGACTATATGCTCGCTGACCTGAGAAGCGATAACGCTTGAGAGCACCTTTCTTCCGTTTTCAACAACGGCTGCCGCTGTTTCGTCACAGGAAGATTCGATTGCAAGGATTTTCATAGGATTACCTCATTTAAAATATTTTGTGTAAATAACTCCGTTTTCAGTCGGAGAAGAATAAAAATTTTTTCGCACACCCGCTTTTTCGAATCCCTCGGATTCATAAAGAGCAATTGCGGGATGATTGCTCTCTCTCACCTCAAGGGTGATGAATTCGCAGTTTCTGCTCTTTGCGCCGTCAACGGCGGCTTCAAGAAGCGCTCTGCCGACGCCGAGTTTGCGGTATTTATCAAAAACCGCAACATTCGTTATATATGCCTCGCCGCAGATTTCCTGAACGCCGATATAACCCATAACTTCATCGCAAACGGCAACAAGAAAATGCGAGCCCTCGTTTTTCAGCTCATCCGCAAGAGCATTTTCGCTCCACGGCTGTGAGAAACATTCTTTTTCAAGAATTGCTATACGGGGAATATGATTCATATTCATTTTTTCGATTGTGAAACCCATCATTACTCCCCTGTTATTTCATCAAACTGACTGAGAATCGCTGTGCGGATTGAATTTGCACAGCGTATATATGTTTCGAGATTTCCGCCGTAGGGGTCGGGAATCCCTTCGCCGAGCACAACGATTTTTTCGCTCGGCACATACATACCGAGGCTCGATGCGTGGTCGCGGGTCATACAAACAAATTTATCCGTTTCATCGAGGATATACGATGTTATGCGGCGCGCTCTGTGGGCTGAAATATCAACCGCAAACCTTTCGCACGCTTTAACGGAATTCGGGGTCACTTCATCGCCCGTCATTGCGAAAAGACCCGCACTTGAGCAGGAAATATTATCGACGCCTTTATCGGCGGCTATTTTTTTGAAGAGCCCCTCCGCCATAGGACTGCGGCAGGTATTGCCCGTGCAGACAAATAAAATGTTCATTGTTTTTGTTCCTTGTTTATATCTTTTGGGTTATACAAATACAATCGTTTTTTCTCTGATGATTGCCGTATGATTTTTCAGATCGACAACCCGTACTCACAATCAAATACGCATTACGAATCAAAAATTACGCATTACGCATTACGAATTATCATTTGCTTTCATACCAGGTTTTGCCGATGCCGACATCAGCCTGCATTGAAACACGCATTGCAACGGCTTTTTCCATCTCTTTCTTAACAATGCCCGCAACGATTTTCGCTTCGCTTTCGGGCGCTTCAACAATCAGCTCATCGTGCACCTGCATAATGAGTTTTGCGCCGAGGCATTGTTCTTTGAGCGAATTATAAACTCTTATCATCGCAATTTTGATGATATCCGCCGCCGTGCCCTGAATGGGCATATTCAGCGCAACTCTTTCGCCGAAGGCTCTCATCATTGCGTTTGAAGAGGTAAGCTCGGGAAGATATCTTCGGCGGGCAAAAACCGTTTCAACATATCCGTTTTCTTTTGCCGTTTCAACAACCCTCTTCATATAGTCGCGCACTCCGCTGAAATGCTCAAGATAGCCTTTGATATAGCTATCCGCCTCGGCACGGGTTACGCCGATATCCTTTGCGAGCGAAAACGCACCGATGCCGTAAACAATGCCGAAGTTAACCGCCTTCGCTCTGCTTCGCATAAGCGGAGTCACCATCATCAGCGGCATATCAAAAACTTCGGAAGCGGTTATTGCGTGGATATCGTCGCCGTCGTTGAAAGCTTTTATCATATTTTTATCGTTTGCAATATGAGCAAGCACGCGCAGCTCAATCTGCGAATAGTCGGCATCAATGAGCACACAGCCGTCTTTTGCTCTGAAGAATTTTCTCATCTCTCTGCCAAGCTCGGAGCGCACGGGAATATTCTGAAGATTCGGCTCTGCAGATGAAATTCTGCCCGTTCTTGTTTCGGTCTGATTAAGAGTTGAGCGGATTCTTCCGTCATCGCATATAACTTTCAAAAGACCTTCGCAATAGGTTGACCTGAGTTTTGCAAGAGATCTGTATTCAAGAATTTTCGCAACAACGGGGTAATCCTCCGCCAAACCTTCGAGCACCTCGGCATTGGTTGAAAATCCGCTCTTTGTTTTCTTTTTGGCGGGAAGACCCATCTTCACAAAAAGAGCTTCACCGAGCTGTTTGGGCGAATTGAGATTGAATTCATAACCCGCCTCGGCATAGATTTCTTCAACAAGAGTTTCTATTCTTTTCTGAAGTTCCGAGCCGAATCTTTCAATTCCTTCGGCATCAACGAGAAAGCCTTCTCTTTCCATCGAAGCGAGCACTCTTGCAAGCGGAAGCTCAATTTCATCGAGCAATCTTTTCTGGTTATGCTCTTCAATGAGAGCGTTCATTTTTTCAAAAGCAGAGGGAAGATATGCGGCATAAAACGCATTTTCATTCTCTTCGGGAATTTCTGCATTGGCATATTCTGCGATTATGCGCTTAAGGTCATACGCACCCGATGAGGGATTGATAAGATAAGCCGAAAGCATCGCATCGCCGCAGATATTGTTAACCTCAATATCCTCTCTGTAGTCATAAAAGAAAGCATAAAGCTGCTTTGAATTAAAGGTATATTTCTTTATTTCTTTATCAAAAAGGAAATCAGAGCAGAATTCGGCATATCCGCCGTTTTCGGGGTTTATGAGAGCAACTCCGTTTTCTGTTTTGAAAAGAAATTCGCCGTTATCAAATGTAAAATAAGCTACGCCCGATTTTCTGAGCAGATTATAAAAGAGCTTCAGGTCTTCCTGCTCATAGCAATCCGTGCAGACAGAAACCGCCTTTTCTTCGGCAGGCTTTTCGGGAGCTTTGAGGTTGAGCTTTTCAATCATTTTATACATTTCAAGGTCTGCAAGAATGCTTGTAACCTTGAATGCATCGGGCTGAGCGGGCACATAAGCCGAATACTCCGTTTCAACGGGAGCGTTTGTTTTGATTGTTCCGAGTTCACGGCTCAGATAAGCCATATCCTTATCGGCTTCAAGCTTATCGTGAACGCCTTTTTTAATATCGATAGTTTCAAGATTCGAATATATCTCATCAATCGAGCCGAATCGGCTGATCAAATCCTGAGCGGTTTTCTGACCGATGCCCGCAACGCCCGGAATGCAGTCTGACGAATCGCCCATAAGCGCCTTGATATCAATCATCTGCTCGGGGGTTACGAGATATTCTTCTTTGATTTTGTCTCTGTTATATTTCACGCTCTGCGGCCTGCCCATTTTGGTTGAAGCGAGCAAAACATTAACGTTATCGCGAACAAGCTGAAGGGAATCGCGGTCACCCGTTGCGATATAGCAGAAATCATCCTCTCCGCTTCCCGCAGCGAGAGTGCCGAGAATATCATCGGCTTCCCAACCCGGGGCTTCAAGGATTTTATAGCCCATAGCCGCAAGCAACTCTTTAAGCGGAGGCATCTGCTGAGCAAGCTCGGGCGGCATACCCTTTCTGTTTGCCTTATAGCCCGAATACATTTCGTGGCGGAAGGTCGGTGCTTTAACATCGAAGGCGATAGCCACCGCATCGGGCGACACCTCCTCCTGAAGGCGCAGAAGAATATTCAAAAAGCCGTAAATTCCGTTTGTGAATTTACTGCCGTCTTTTGTTGTGAGAAGTTTAATACCGTAAAACGCACGGTTAAGAATACTGTTGCCGTCAATAGCAAGAAGTTTCATATCATTTCACCTCACTTTACATTATAACACAAATTTTGTAAATTTCACTATATTTTTTATTGTATTTTAAAAGATTCTCAGATTGTCACATATCATACTTATAAAAAAATATACGGCACACCGTTAAAGTGTGCCGCAGAGAAAATTTCAGTTTACATATATGTAACAGCCATTATAATGCCTATGAAAGAGTTGATTGCACAGGCAATAAGAGTTACAATCGAAACAATAAGACCGATTTTGGCGTTGTTGTCTTCGCTGTTTTCCTTCTTTGCTTTGAGCGCAAGAACAAGGCCTGCAATGCCGCATCCCCAACCGATAATCGCAAGAAGAAGATTTCCGACGAAACCAATTGCGCCGAGAACAATCGAGATAACACCGAGATTGCTCTTCTGAGGCTGAGTTACAGGCTGCTGATATGCGCCGTTAACGGGATAAGCATTATTCATCTGAGGCTCAACGGGAGCAACAGGAGCAACAGGAGCAACAGGAGCAACGGGGGTTTCAATAACAGGAACCTCTGCCAAGGGAATTTCTGCTGCAGGAACTTCAACAACAGGAGTTCCAACAACAGGAGCTTCAACAACAGGAGCTTCAACCACAGGAGCTTCAACTACAGGAGCTTCAACCACAGGTGCAGCAGGTGTTTCTGCAACAGGTGCTGCGGGAGCTGCAATGCTTGCACCGCAGGATGCGCAGAATTTTGAGCCATCGTTATTGGCTGCGCCGCAATTTGAACAATACATACAATCTACCTCATTTCAAAAAGTTTTGTAATTATAATTATATCATAAAGCAAAAAAATATCAACAAAAATATTGAAAAAAGTCTGCTCAAATGATAATATATTTTCGGTGAGAATTATTATGAAAATAGGTAATTTTGAAATAAACGGCTATGCGGCGCTTGCTCCGATGGCGGGCGTTGCAGACAGAGCGTGCAGAGAGCTTTGCATCGAATTCGGCGCAGCATATGTTGTGACCGAAATGGTGAGTTCAAAAGGTTTAACAATGCACGACAGAAAATCAGATAAACTGATGATGCTCGGTGAAACCGAAAAGCCCGCGGCTGTTCAGATTTTCGGATGCGACCCCGAAACAATGGCTGAGGCGGCAAAAAAAGCGGCGGCAACAGGCTGCGAAGCAATTGATATCAATATGGGCTGCCCCGCTCCGAAAATTGCGGGCAACGGCGGCGGCAGTGCGCTTATGAAAGACCCCGAGCTTGCCGCAAAAATAACCGAAGCGTGCGCAAAAGCGGTTGATTTGCCCGTTACAGTCAAAATCCGCGCGGGATGGGATGAAAACAGCCTCAACGCAGTTGAAATGGCAATAATGCAGCAGAATGCGGGTGCGGCGGCTATCACCGTTCACGGAAGAACAAGAAAGCAGATGTATGCTCCGCCCGTTGACCTTGATATAATCAGGCAGGTAAAACAATCCGTATCAATTCCCGTTATCGGCAACGGCGATATCGTTGACGCTCTCTCGGCTGAAAATATGTATAAAACAACAGGCTGCGATTTTATTATGGTTGGCAGAGGCGCACTCGGCGCACCGTGGGTTT
>JAZLBI010000051.1:0-2545 GCA_045613625.1 Acutalibacteraceae bacterium
TATCCTGCGAAGAGCGTATGGGCACACCTGAAGAGCTCGGCTATGCTATTGCAACTGTTGCCGATGAACGCAACGGATACCTTGCAGGTGTTGATATTCTTTGCGACGGCGGAAGCACAAGAGGTCAGAAGGAATTTAAAAAGAAAAAGAAATAATAAAATTGCATAAAAACATTTAACCACTTCACCGTTATGATGAAGTGGTTTTGTTTGTCATTATATTATAAAGATTATTCCGTAATCACTTCCCAATCGCTGAGATTATACAGTCCGCAAGCGAATAATTCAAGCAAAAAAAGCTCTGTACACATATAAGCAGCCAAAGCCGTACGGACATAAAATCCGTGCGGATTGCTTGTTAAATCCTGATCTTTATTAAGTGTACAGTAATTGTAAAACCCAATGCAATTATTCGGGTTATATTAACTCTGAAAAAATATTATCCGGTTATTTATGAGCATAAACAGCACAAAAATTCAAGTTGTATTTTGTTGCATTTATGATATAATTAGCACAATAAATCAGTGTTTATATAAAAAAGAGGAAAGCATATGTCCAAACAAAAATCAACTATGGTCACGGACCTTACAAACGGCAGTGTCACCAAGCTGCTGCTCAAATTCGCATTTCCGTTATTCGTTTCAAACGCACTTCAGGCTGTATATAATATTGTTGATATGATCGTTGTCGGGCAGTATATCGGCGGAGAGGGCATGTCAGCTGTTTCTATCGGCGGCGACGTTCTGCATCTGCTGACCTTTGTAGCTATGGGCTTCTCATCTGCAGGTCAGGTGCTCATCTCGCAGGATGTGGGTGCAAAGCGTATGGATGCTGTCCGAAAGACAATAGGTACTATGTTCACCTTTCTTCTGGGTATATCGGTTGTTATTTCCGTCAGTTGTTATTTCATCCGTAACTCAATGCTTGATTTACTCAACACACCCGTTGAGTCCTACGCTTTCACAATGGACTATACCGTCACCTGCATTTTCGGCTTGTTCTTCATTTACGGTTATAATATCATAAGCGCAATTCTTCGCGGTATGGGTGACAGCCGCCGACCGTTTGTGTTCATTGCCATTGCTGCAGTAGTTAACATGGTGCTCGACCTGTGGTTTGTTGCAGGTTTAAAAATGGAGGTTTTCGGTGCGGCGTTGGCAACTGTAATTTCGCAGGGGTTAAGCTTCATTATCGCACTTACATATTTGTACATAAAAAAAGAGAGCTTTGGATTCGACTTCAGACCTGCCTCTTTCAAAATTGACCGTCAGGCATTCAAAAAACTGGTGGCTCTCGGCGTACCTATGGCAATCCAATCTGCAGCCATTAACCTTTCAAAGATTGTTCTTACATCGTGGATAAATCTTTACGGTGTTGTCTTTTCGGCGCTCTCAGGACTTTACAACAAAATCAATATGATGATCGGCATTGTTTCTCAGTCATTCACCACCGCTGGCAGCACAATGGTAGGTCAGAGTCTCGGTGCAAAAAAATATGACCGTGTGCCTAAAATTATGAAAGTGGTTTTGTACAGCAGTGTTCTTATATCCACAGTCCTTGCTGTTGCATTGTTTTTCTTCTCCGAGCCTATCTTCAGAATGTTCACCGGAGACGAAGATGTGCTTGCGATAGCATCTATAGTTGTTCTTCCTGCAATTCTCAATATATACGGTTCCGCCACACGTTCTGTGAGTTTTTCACTTATGAACGGTTCAGGAAATGCTAAACTGAACTTTGCCGTTGCCATCATTGACGGTATGATAAGCCGTATCGGCATCTCAGCTCTGCTTGGCTTTGCGGTTGGAATGGGTTGCCAGGGTTTCTGGTACGGTGATGCACTGGCAGGCTATATGCCTATAGTCATAGGACTCATCTTCTTTTTCTCGGGCAGCTGGAAAAAGGATAAATCCAAGTAAATTAAACCACGGTATAATATCACCAATATGAACGTTAACGGCTGTTTTATTGACGAATATTTTTGTCGGTCAGTTCGTTCAGGAACTTGAAACAAAAACATCTGAGATTAACTCAGTTTGACAAATATGAATTTGTAGGAATGAAAGCTATGATTAATGCTAACGAATACGGTTTTTTGCCTGAAAACAACCCATATAAAAACTCCGAAGCTTTTCAAAAAGCGGTTGATAATGGAGGGGCAGTTCAAGTTACTGTTCCCGGTATTTATAAAATTTCCGAGCAAATTGAAATCGGTGATAATACAAAACTTGTGTTCTGTGAAGGCGTAATTCTTCAACGTGAAGCAAGTGTGAGTGGCGTTAACGGCAATGCATTTATCAATAAAGGTGCGCTTAAGGGCGAATATAACCGTTATATTGAAATTATTGGCTTGCATCTTGAATGTAACGGTATTGAAAGCGATGACTTTGGTGTGAACAGCCGAATTGCCGGATTGCGTGCACAGGTTGCAATGATTTATGTTGAAAATTTAAAAATTGACGGTTTTGAGTGCCACGGATTGCTTGAAAAGGATTATGCAATTCAAGTAAGTGCATTTAAAAATATTAATCTTAATGATTTATATATAA
>JAZLBI010000052.1:0-11505 GCA_045613625.1 Acutalibacteraceae bacterium
GTTGACGGTCTCGGACCCGTGCTTCAGATCGCGGAAGGATGGACTGTGGGACTTCCCGAAGACGTTTCCGATACACTCTGGAAGAGAACAGACTATACATGGCCCTGCACATGGTTTGCTCCCAGATGCACAGGCGAAGGCGCATTCAAGTCGGCTTATGACCTCATGAATAACTGGGGTGCAAACCACGGCGCAATCTCCTACGGTCACATCGGTGCAGATATCATCACAATGGCATCAATGCTCCGCATTCCCGTTGCTCTCCACAACGTTGACGACGCAAAGATTTTCCGTCCCGCTTGCTGGGGTGCATTCGGCACAAAGGACCTTGAAGGCGCAGACTTCAGAGCTTGCGACACCTACGGCCCTCTCTATAAGTAATAAACATAACGAAAGGACAGCCCTCGCGGCTGTCCTTTTTGATTTGGAATCGATTCATATGCAGACATATAATTAAAAAGCCGCTCTGCAAAGAGCGGTTTTTTATTTTTTCTCTTGTAAAAACTTTAACGGTGTGATATATTAAAGTCATAAATCCCGAAAGGAGTTTTTATAATGATTAAAATTACGTTTATGGGTGCTGGCAGCACAGTTTTTGCACGAAATGTTCTGGGCGACTGTATGTGCACTCCCGCCCTTCGTGACAGCGTTATCGCTCTTTATGATATCGATGAAGAACGACTTGAAGACAGCTACATAATTCTCTCTGCAATGAACAAAAATGTTAACGAGGGCAGAGCGAAAATCGAGAAATACTGCGGCGTTGAAAACAGAAAGGATGCTCTTCGTGATGCAACTTTCGTTGTTAACGCAATTCAGGTTGGTCTTTATGACCCCTGCACGATCATTGACTTTGAAGTTCCCAAGAAATACGGTCTTCGCCAGACCATTGCCGACACCCTCGGCATCGGCGGAATTATGAGAGGCCTCCGCACCATCCCCGTTCTCAAGGATTTTGCCGATGATATGGAAGAGGTTTGCCCCGATGCATGGTTCCTTAACTACACAAATCCCATGGCAATTCTCACAGGCTATATGCAGAGATACACCAAAATCAAAACAATCGGTCTTTGCCACAGCGTTCAGAGCTGCACCAAAGATTTGTTAAATCACCTCGGTATGGAAGACAAACTCGAAGGCAGAAAAGAGCTTATTGCGGGCATCAACCATATGGGTTGGCTTCTTGAAGTTGAAGATAAGGACGGCAACGACCTTTATCCTGAAATCCGCAGAAGAGCCGCTGAAAAGAATGCATCCGAAAAGCACGGAGATATGGTAAGATTTGAATATATCAAGAACTTCGGCTATTATTGCACCGAATCAAGCGAGCATAACGCCGAATACAACTGCTTCTATATCAAATCAAAATATCCCGAGCTGATTGAAAGATACAACATTCCTCTTGATGAATATCCCCGTCGCTGCGTTAATCAGATTGCGGGCTGGAAGGCTGAAAAAGAAAGAATTCTTGATAACGGTCAGATAACCCACGAACGCTCGGGCGAATATGCTTCATATATCATGGAATCAATTGTTACGGGCAATCCTTATAAAATCGGCGGCAATGTTCTCAACACAGGTCTTATCGATAACCTTCCCGCAGACGCCTGCGTTGAAGTTCCCTGCCTTATCGATGGCAAGGGCATTCACCCCTGCCATGTTGGCAAGCTTCCCGTTCAGCTTGCGGCAATGAATATGACAAACATCAACGCTCAGCTTCTTACCATCAATGCGGCTGTCACAAAGAAGAGAGAGGATATCTATATGGCGGCTATGCTTGAGCCCCACACAGCAGCAGAGCTTTCAATCGATGATATCAAGGCAATGGTTGATGAACTTATCGAAGCTCACGGCGAATATATGAAAGATTATCAGTAATCAGGTATAACAAAACCCCCGTCGGATGACGGGGGTTAATCTTTTGAAATTATTCAGCAGCAGCTGTTGTTTCGGGAACGGGTCTTTCGATTGTGTATGTAACTGTGCTGCCGTAGCTGAAGGTTACGGGAACTGTGCCGATATCTGCAAGTGAGCCCTGACCTGTTACATCTGTTTTAACATCAACATTCTTCTTGTATTCGATGGTGTGGATTTCATCGGTTTCAAGATTTGCGGTGATGATAATCTGGCAATCCTTATATGTGAGAGTGGGCTTTGTTGCTGTGAGATATTTGTTTGCGCCTTCAAATTCCTTCATGATGTCATCAACATTCTGGTCGATGGTCTTGTTTGTGAGCGCTGCTCTCTTTTCTGCTTCAAGAGCCTTCTTTTCTGCTTCTGCAGCTTTCTTATCTGCCTCAGCAGCCTTCTTATCAGCTTCAGCAGCCTTGATTGCAGCTGCATCTTCTTTCTTTTCTGCCTTTGCGAGAGCCTTTTCAGCGGCAGCGATAGCCTTATCTGCTGCATCTATCTTGCCGTTTGCTTCGCCGATTTTGCCGTCAAGCTCAACAATTGCAGCGTTCTTAACGGTTTCAACGTTGTATGCCTTTGCAATGATTTCCTGTTCGATTTCTTCGGGAAGAGCGTGGCCCTTAAGAGTAAGAGTGATAACTCTCTGACCGTCCTGATCGATGCAGGTTGCGCTCTTGACATCCTCACGGGTGAGGTTGCTTACGTAATCTGCGCCTGCAACGGGGATATAATCTGCAGCGTTAACATAATCGTCTGTTGAGAAGCCGTCTGTGTGGAGCATATAGCTGTCAAGAGTGTTGATGGCAGCGTTGATATAAGCGTTGTCGCTCATGGGAACATCTTCTCTTTTGATGATAGATGTTTTGTCGCCGTCTTTCTTAACAGTGAAGCCCTGGCTGCTTGCATAAGCTTCAACTTCCTGCTTCTGCTCTGCATTGAGAGTTGCGATGTCGCCCTTGAAATCTGCGGGAGCTTCTTCGCCGTATACAGCGTTAACAAGGTTTATGATTTCTTCAGCGGTAAGCTCAACAAGCTGATATGCCTTGTTGATACCCTTGCTCTGACCCATTGAAACCTTGGCTTTAACGCCTTTAAGAGCGTTCATATGAGTGTTGAAATATGCGAAGATTTCGTCTGTGTTTGCTTCAAGCTTTTCAGCTGAATATGTTGTGTCTGTGATAACTTCGCTGTTTTCTTCATCAAATGAAGTTGTTATGTCTGTGGGAAGGGGAGTTTTGGCAGTGATTGCTGTTGTTGTTTCTTCCTCAGGCTCGCTTGATTCACAGCCGGTGAAGGCAAAGAGGAATGAAAAAACAAGAATCATACTGATTGCCGCCATTAATTTCTTATTCATGCGTTAAATCTCCTTTCGCAAGCGAAAAACGCCCGCATTAAGCAAATTTTATTATTAATAAGGGTATTATATCATATTAACAAACAAAATACAGCCAATTTTTGAGAAATAAAAAATTTTGTTGAAAGTGAAACAATACGACCGCATCAGTTTGTTTAAAATGACTAACAATTAAACATCAAGACCTTTTTCGTCATAAAGGAAAAGTGTTTCAAGGCAGATATCCATACAAGCTTCAATGGTTTTGAGGTCAAGATTCTCGTGGGTATCAAGTCTTGTGTGATAATAACGGGCAGGAGCGGGGTCCATTGCAGCGAAAGAAGAGGCCTTTATTCCGTTTCTTGTTGCTGCGGCTGCATCTGTTGCGCCGAGCGAAACTGTTTTGTAGGGCACATCATAGCCCGCAATCTTTGCGCCTTCTTTGATGAGCTTGCACACATCAGCATCATTCTTGACAAGACCTGTCATATCCTTGTTATAGATAGCCATGAAGTCAAAGTCACGAAGAGTATCAAGGGCAACGAAAACAGTTTCAACATCCTTGAATTCTTTGCCGTGCTTTTTGCAGAAATCATCAGAGCCTCTCAGGCCGATTTCTTCCGAGCCTGCGCAAAGGGCAATAACTTCTGTGTTTTCAAGCTGAATTCCGTTATCCTCAAGGAATTTAAGAATTCCGATTGATGCAAAACAGCCTGTGAGATTATCGTTTGCGCCCTCAACGATGCGGTTTTTATCATAGAAAAGAGATGCAACAAGGAAAAGCACCATAAATCCGAGAAGAACATAGCTGAAAACATCAAGTGTGGTTGAGCTGATGAATTCGGGGTCTGAAAAAGTCTTCACGATGGCAATGATATTGAAAACAAGAGAAACAACAATGCCGACAACGCTTCCGCCGATGACGGGGATAACGAGCTTCGGGCCGCCCCAGTAGGTGAATCGCCATTCCATTGAAGAATCAGCGTGGCCGCAGAAAATGATGCGTCTTTTTGTTTCGCCCGAGGGTTTTCTTACGCCGTATGCGTTATATGATGTTTTCTTGGGGCAGAAGGGGTCGAGCGTTTCTTTATAGAAAAGAAATTCGGTAACAATAAAGAAAAGGCAGATTACCGCGAGTGCAAGGGTAACATAAAAAAGAGGTGCAATTGTGAGAAGCTGCGCAACAAAGAAAAGCACGCATGAAATTGACATAAGCACTACTGACAGGGGAATCCAGCCGAGAAATGCTTTGGGATGCACGGTGTATGAATCGATTTTAACATCGTTGCAGCAGGTTTTCAGATCCTCTGCCATATATTCAATGCTCTTTTTCTCCTCTTCGGAGCCTGCGAATCTGGGGCCGATTTCTTTGCAGACTTTTTTTATGCTTCTTGCGGCATAGTTTGCATACATACGGCGTGTTGATTCATAATTTTTTACACTTTCGTTTGCTTTCAAAACAAACACTCCTTTCACGGGCTTTCCCCTGATATTATGAAATTTATATAAACAATACGGTTTTTATTTGACAACCGTGTTTTTTCGGTTTACAATGGTTGCGGTGATTATTATGAAAAAAACGCTGACACTTATTCTTTTGGGCGTGCTTGCCGTTGTTCTTCTCGGATACGGAATCTTTTCCCTGAAAGGTGATGACTCGGGAGAAAAAACAACCGAAAATCATACCGAGGCAACAACTGCGGAAGAAACCACGAAAAAATCGGGAGGCTTCTTTGAAAATCTTTTTTCAGATGAAAAAGAAACAGAGCCGCAGACCGAAGCCACAACAGTAAATCCTTATTTCAGCACTGATAAAATCGAAGATTACGCCTATGCATATGCGGGTTTTGAGCCTGCTTATGCCAATATGGAAATCAGCGATTGGAATATGATTCTCGTTAACAGAGATTTTATTCTGCCCGACGGATATATGCCCGAGCTTGCGCCCTGCATAACCGATGACCCCGACAGCCTGAAGCTTGATTACCGCGTTGCGCCTTATTATAATGAGATGTATCTTGCTGCGCTTGAAGACGGAATTGAGCTTACTCCCGTTTCGGGTTACCGCTCTGTTGAGAGGCAGACAAACAATTTTGAAAATAAGATACAGAAATATATCGACGAGGGCTACGGAAAAATTGAAGCAACCCAGATGGCGGCAACAATCATTCTTCCGCCCGGCACAAGCGAGCATAATGCGGGCCTTGCAATGGATATCTGCAGCCTTTATGAAAGCTTCGAAAACACCGATGAATTCAGATGGCTGAGCGAAAATGCCGCAGATTACGGCTTTATTCTCCGTTATCCCGAAGATAAACAGGATGTCACCAAAATCATCTATGAGCCGTGGCACTGGAGATATGTCGGCGTTGAGGCCGCTAAAGAAATGAAGGCAAGCGGTCAGTGCCTTGAAGAATATTTAGGCGTTTCCTGAGTTATATTTGTTATCAGGCTCCCCGCCTTCTGCAATATTCTCTCTTTTAAGTACAACCATAACGGTTTTAATCATTATTTTAATATCGAAAGCGATGCTCTGTTTGTCAATGTATTCTTTGTCAAACAGGGCTTTTTCTTTGTCTGAAAGCATATCTCTTCCGTTAACCTGAGCCCAGCCCGTGATACCCGGTCTGACAGAATAAACTCCGTAGTCTTTGCGAAGAATTCTTATTTCCTTCTCTTCGGGAATAAGAGGTCTCGGGCCAACGAAGCTCATATCGCCTTTGAGCACATTGAAGAGCTGAGGAAGCTCATCGAGGCTTGTTTTGCGAAGAAATCTTCCGCTTTTTGTTATCACGCTGTCCGCCTCGGTGAGGTCTTTTGTTGCGGCAAGGCGCGTGTTGTTTTTCATTGTTCGGAATTTATAAATATAGAAAAGCTTGTTATCCTTGCCCACGCGGTATTGCTTATAGATGACAGGGTTTCCTGCATCAATCATGATAATCAGACTTATTATCAGAAACACCGGAATGAGCATAAGTATGAGCGTAAGGCTCACGGCAAAATCAAATAAGCGTTTCATTTCACACCTCATTTTTGAGTGGTATTGCCCGACCAGAAAATATAATCTTTTATCAGCACAGCCCTTGCGGGAGCGCCTTCAAGCCCGTTATAGCAAACGGGGGGAGCGAAAAGAAAATAGTTTCCAGGCTCAACCTGAGAAAGGTCAAGCCCTTCGAGCACGGCAACGCCGTTCTGAAGAAAAGCTTTGTGCGGGCCCGTCTGATTGCCTTTGCACCCAACCGAGAGCGAGTCGGTGCCGATGAGAATCAACCCTCTGTCGGCAAGCTCCTGAGCTGAGGAATCCATAAAAAATGCTCTGCCTGCGCCTTTTATGAGAAGTCTTTCGCATTTTTCAGGAAAATGTCGGTCAACATATTCGCCGGTTATAACTCCCGAGGGAACTTTGATAACCGTGCAAGGGCCGATGAATTTTTCAATCGGAAGCTGATCTATGGTTTCTCCGTTTGAAAGAAAATGCAAAGGAGCGTCAACGTGGGTTGCGTTATGCACGCAAGCGTGAACAAGCGAAAGATTGCATTCCGAGCTTTCGCCGATTTCGCAAATCTGCTCTGAAACGGGCTCAGGGTCTCCGGGATAAACATCGCCTCCGAAGAATTTTCTTGAAATATCAATCAGTTTCACGTTCTCACTCCTGTCATTTTTCATTAATTGATTTTTGCTTGATTACGCATTATCCTTAAGGGATTCCATTTTAAGATATGCGTTGATGAAGCCGTCGATATCGCCGTCCATAACAGCGTTTATATTACCTGCTTCAAAGCCTGTTCTGTGGTCTTTTGCGAGGGTGTAAGGCATAAATACATATGAGCGTATCTGGCTGCCCCATGCGATTTCTCTCTGCTCGCCCTTGATATCGTCGATCTTGTCAAGATGCTCTCTTTCCTTGATTTCGATAAGCTTTGATTTGAGCATTTTCATTGCAACATCTCTGTTCTGATGCTGGCTTCTTTCAACCTGACAGGCGCATACAATGCCTGTGGGGATATGTGTGATTCGAACTGCCGATGAGGTTTTGTTAACCTTCTGACCGCCCGCACCGCTTGAACGGTAATAGTCGATTTTAAGGTCGTCAGGGTTGATTTCAACTTCAACCGTGTCGTCTATTTCGGGCATAACTTCAAGAGATGCAAATGAAGTGTGTCTTCTGCCCGATGAGTCGAAGGGTGAAACACGAACAAGGCGGTGAACGCCCATTTCGCCCTTAAGATAGCCGTAAGCATTCTCTCCTTCAACAAGAATAACAGCTGATTTAAGGCCCGCTTCGTCGCCGTCAAGGAAGTCGAGCATGCTCACCTTGAAGCCGTGCTTTTCGCCCCAGTGCTGATACATTCTCACGAGCATCTGGTTCCAATCCTGAGCCTCTGTTCCGCCTGCACCTGCGTGGAAGGTGAGAATTGCATTCTTCGCATCGTATTCACCTGAAAGAAGGGTGCTCAGAGTCATTGCATCAAGCTTTGAAACAAAGCTTTCAACGCCCGTTTTGCACTCATCAAACATATCGAGGTCTTCCTCTTCGTTTGAAAGCTCAATGAGAACGAGCGTGTCGTTGAATTCATTTTCAAGCGAGTTATATGCGCCAACCTTGTTTTTGAGCTGGCTGATTCTCTGCTGAACCTTCTGAGAATTTGCAAGGTCATTCCAGAAGCCTTCCTCTGCGGTCTGAGCCTCAAGTGTTTCTATTTCAGCGTTCATATCGTCAAGGCCGAGAGCCTCGCGAAGCTGTTTGAGTTTTTCTTCATAGTCGAGAAGTGAAAGTCTTAATTCTTCAAACTGTACCATAAAAAATCTCCCGATACATAATATTTCACGCTATATTATACCTAATAAAACTACAATTGTAAAGAAGTTGAAAAATATTTTTTATTTAATAATTGAAATTTTAATAAATATTAGTTACAATATATGGAGTGTAAGAAGGAGATGATATCCCGTGGATTATAATAATCAGGTCTGTGCCGCTTGCGGAAAGCTCCTGAATGAAAGTGACGATATTGTTGTTTGCCCCGTGTGCGCAACCCCGCAGCACAGAGAATGCTGGGTTCAAAACGGCAAATGCGCAAACGATGACCTTCACGAATCGGGTTATGTATGGAAAAGAGCTTACGGCGCATCAGCCGTAAATGAGAAAGAACAAGAAAAAGAAGAAACTGTCAGCGCAGATGCAGACGAAACTGAAAATATAAGAATCTGCCATATCTGTGGCAGTGAAAACCCCTCAGATTCGCTTCATTGCGGCAACTGCGGTGAGCTTTTCAATGCCGCAAACGATGAACAGGGCGAAAAGAAATGCCCTCATTGCGGAAAAATCAATGCTGAAGATGCGCTTCACTGCAATCAGTGCGGTGTGCCCCTGGGAGCAAACGCATCCTCAAACGCATTTTTCGGCGGCACGCCTTATATAGCGGGCACAAATATTTCAGCAGATGAAAAAATCGGTGAAAACACTGCGGGCGACCTTGCGGTATATACCCGCACGAGCGCAAGAAACTATATCAAAAAATTCAAAAGATTTGAAAACGGAAAGAAGCTCAGCTTCAATTTCGGAGCGTTTTTCTTTGCTCCCGGTTGGTTTTTCTACAGAAAACTCTATAAAGTCGGTATTTTCTTTCTTGTTGCGTTCACAACGGTTGCGATTCTGACCTCAAATCAGTATTCGGTAATCGAAAAGGCTGCGCTTAAATACGCCGAGCCGATTGAAACCGCATATGCTGAATTTTATGAGGCGTCAACGGATGAAAAAATAACCGAAGAAGAACTGAACGCAAAAATGAAACCGGTATATGATCTGATGATGAAATATTTCAAAGAAACGGGCAAGGCGTATCTCATATTCTACGGCTCAACTTTTGCTCTTTCTTTTATCTGTGCGCTGATTGCAGACAGAATGTACTATAAAAAGGTGCTTGAGGATATCAAAAAAATCAACGAAGAAGATCATGAGCTGCCCGTTAAAAGAATGATGCTTGCTCAGAGGGGCGGCACTTCGGCGCTCGCATTTGTTGCTTGTTCACTCGGCGAAAATCTGCTTGTAAATATGCTGTTTTCGGCAGCAACAATTATAAAAGATTTATTATGATTACGGAGGATATATTATGAAAGTCAGAAAAGCGATAATCCCTGCGGCGGGTCTCGGCACAAGAGTTCTCCCCGCATCAAAATCAGTTCCCAAGGAAATGCTCAACATTGTTGACAAACCTGCAATTCAGTATATCGTTGAAGAGGCTGTTGCTGCGGGAATCGAAGATATTCTTATCATAACAAACCGCGGCAAGGGCGCAATCGAAGATCATTTTGACCATTCGTTTGAACTTGAAGCAGGTCTTAAGGGCGTTGCATCAAAAGAAAAGCTCTATGAGGATGTTAAGGCGGTTGCAAACCTTGCGAACATATATTTCATCCGTCAGAAAGAAACAAAGGGTCTTGCCCACGCTCTTCTCTGCGGCAAATCATTTGTTGGTGATGAGCCTTTTGCAGTGCTCTACGGTGATGATGTTATTGTTTCGGAAGACCCCGTAACAGCTCAGCTTACCCGCTGCTATGAAAAATACGGCAAGGGTGTTGTTGGCGTTAACGAAGTTCCCGAGGAGCTTATCCGCCTTTATTGCACGCTTGATGTTTCGCCCGTTGAAGGCGACGACAGAGCAATGAACTGCACAAGAATCATCGAAAAACCCACTCCTGACCAGATTCTTTCGCTCTATGCAATTCTCGGCAGAATTGTTATGCCTCCCGAAACATTTGAGCTTATCGAAAAGGGTCTTGCCGCAACTCCCGAAGGCAAGGAATTCTATCTCACCGATGTTTTCACCGAGCTCGGTCAGGCAGGCAAGCTTCTTGCTTATGATTTCGACGGAAAGCGCTATGATATGGGCAATAAGCTCGGCATTATGAAGGCAAACTGCGAGGTTGCTCTGAACCACGACGAAATCGGCGAAGATTTCAAAGCATACCTCAAAGAGCTTGTCAAGACTTTCTGATATATGAGGTGTAAGCAGATGAAAAAAATTGTTCTTATAATTTCGGCTCTGCTGCTTCTTCTTTCATTTGCAGGATGCAGTGCAAACACTAAAACACTCACCTGTGACAACTGCGGCAAAGAAGTTAAGGTTGCAGAAAACAACAAGATGGAAGAAGACTGGATTGTGTTTTGTGAAGAATGCGAAGCAGAAATCGGCGCAGGCGAAATAATCGAATAAAAATTAAGGAGCTGTGAAAACAGCTCCTTTTCAATTGCAATCAAAAAAGCAGCTTGCACTTGCGTGCAGGCTGCTTTCTGTATATTAAGATTAGTCTCTTCTCTGTCTGCCGCCGCGGTCACCCTTGAAATCTCTTCTGGGCTTTCTGGGAGCATCTGAAACTGTGTTTTCGGGAACAAGTCCTTCAACCTCGATGAGTGCCTCGCGGCGTGAGAAGTTGAGTCTGCCCTGATCATCCTTGGGAAGAACCTTAACGATAACTTCATCGCCAACGTTAACTGCATCTTCAACCTTTTCTGTTCTCTTAACATCGAGCTGGCTGATGTGAACCATGCCTTCTTTGCCGGGAGCGATTTCAACGAATGCGCCGAAGCTCATAAGGCGGGTAACAACGCCCTTGTAGATTGCGCCAACCTCGGGGTCGTTTGCAATTGTTTCAACAATGAAGATAGCTCTTCTTGCATCTTCGATATCTGTTGATGAAACAAAGATGTTGCCGTCTTCCTGAACATCAATCTTACAGTTGCATTCTGCGCAGATCTTCTGAATAACCTTGCCCTGCTTGCCGATAACATCGCCGATCTTTTCGGGGTCGATCTTTGTTGTGAGCATCTTGGGAGCCCATTTTGAAAGCTCTGCTCTGGGTTCGGGGATAACGGGAAGCATAATTTCGTCAAGAATATAGCATCTTGCTGTGTAAGTCTTGTCAAGAGCTTCTCTGATGATTGCGGGGGTAAGGCCGTGCACTTTGAGGTCCATCTGAATTGATGTGATACCCTTCTTTGTGCCTGCAACCTTGAAGTCCATATCGCCGAAGAAGTCTTCAAGACCCTGAATGTCAACCATTGTCATGAAACGGTCGCCTTCTGTGATAAGACCGCATGAGATACCTGCAACGGGAGCCTTGATGGGAACACCTGCTGCCATAAGTGAAAGTGTTGAACCGCAAACTGAGCCCTGTGATGTTGAGCCGTTTGATGAAAGAACTTCTGATACAACACGGATTGTGTAGGGGAATTCTTCAACTGAGGGAAGAACGGGGAT
>JAZLBI010000053.1:0-3498 GCA_045613625.1 Acutalibacteraceae bacterium
GATTGTTTTCGCAAAGCAAGTCTTCAAAAAGCTTTGCGTATTCTTTTTCAAGGCTCTTTTCATGCTGTTTTGCCGTTTCGATAAGCAGAACGTAATGACCGGGAGAAGTGTTGTGGTCAACGTAAATGCTGTAACCCACAAACAGTTCATTGAGTTTCTCCGACATACCGTTGACAATATAGTCAAAAGCCATCTGCGTCATTTTTTCTCCGCTGATATTGGCAACCTGATTGAGCCGGTAACAGAATGTTATTTTCGGAAGTTCGTTATAGAATCCTGTAACACGGATAACATCTTCGATACGGTATCTGTAAAATCCGCTTGTATTGGTGAGAATAACTTCATATTCTTTGCCCACTTCAAGGTCTTTGATTGTGAGCAGATTATCGTAATCATCCGAATCAACGGGGCGGAATTCATAGAATCCGTTGTGGGGAAGCATAACATATTCGAATGAATCAAGTTCAAGAGGAACTGCCATCAACGCTTCGGAAGCGGCATAGCCGAGATAATGAGTGGGAATATTACCAAGATAGCGCTGAAGCTTTTTCTGATAAATTGCAACCGCACCGGTACCCATACCGAACATCCAGCTGATATTCGGCCAGATTCGGGGAACGATAGGCTCGTTGTCAAAGCCTTTGCGGAATTCTTTGCGGAGTTCTTCTGCACGCTTGGGGTCGGGCTTCACTCTTTTTTCAAGCTTTGCACACATTTCGGGCGGACATTCAATATCGGGATTGATTATGCCCTTTTCTATATCATCGCAAAGCATTTCCCAGTTTTCTTCCATATAGAAAAACATTGATTCAAGTGTTGTGATGAAAATTGTTGTGAGATAGCTGATATCCTTTTTTATCAATGCAAAGCGCAGTTTCAGATAGTGCGAATCCATTTTTGTGTCATCGTCAACAAACTGCAATTCCTTTGGTGAACTTGCAAAAATCGGCACCAAAGGTTTGAGATTAAGAAGCGGAACAGAAGAAATACAACTTACACTTTTGCCGCATTCAAGCTTTTCACAACCGATTTCAGCGGTGTTGAGCCCTTTCTGAGCAGGCATCAGTCTGCCCTGCTTTTTGAAATAATTGAATGCACAGCCTATCGGTGCACTGAATCCGAAGCACTGGCAAGCCCACTCCGATTTTGCTGACAGCGGGATTATTTTCGGTTTACCCGTGCTTCCCGAAGAAGCGGCAAAGCGGCGGTAATATGCGTTTGTGATAAGACCTTTTTCGCCCTTCATCATCCGCTGAACGTAATCAGCATAATCCTCGTAATATGTAAGCGGAACAATTTTCTGATAGTCCTCAACCGAATGTACGTCTTTAAAATTGTTTTCTTTGCCGTAAACGGTTGACTTGTTTTTCTTCATAAGAGAAAGCAAAAGTTTTTCTTGCATCTTGTTTGCTCTTTTGCTGTAAAATTTCAGCTTTGCAAGTTCCGCAAGTCCCAATGATGCCGAAAAAAGAGTCGGTATCTGCTTTACTGTAAACTTAGCCATTTTTATGCTCCTCAAGATAGTCGGCGAGTTTACCGATGGTATCGCAATCTCTGAAAACTTCGGCATTGAGCTTCACACCGAATTCAGCATGAATTTCTTCCGAGAGGCATACAAGGTCAAAAGATGAAAGTCCGAGACCGCCTTTGATGCTTGTATCTGCTGTTATTTCATCATCGGGTTCAACATAGTTAAGAATAAGTTCGATTAATTTTTCCATTTTATTTCACCTCAGAGTGTTACTCTGTCTTCCTTAATTTTTTCAAGAATTTCCGAAACTTTCACATCAGGATTTTCAATACCCATAAGCAGAGTATCGTGGATTTTATCATAGAAATGATGAAGTTCTTCAAGAGGACTGTTCACTATTCTGTATTCAAAATTGAAATCAAGACCGTTATCGTTTGCTCTGTGCATAACGGTAAGATAAAGAGGCTGAACGGATGAATCGTTGTTATACCAGAAGCCTCTGCTTGTCTTTTTCATTTCTTCGCCGTAATAAGGCATCGGGAAATGGGGGTGATACGAGAAGGTTATGCATTCGTATGTATAGCGTGTTCCCGTTTTCATTGCGAGATGTCTGAGAAGAACAGCTTCCATAGGGCTTATATTTGAATGCTCGAAAATTTCGTTCTGTGCCTTTTCGATAACTCTTACCGCTTCAACAAAAGACATTTCGGGTTCAACGATGTTTCTCATCGAGTAGAAATGCATTCTTACGCCGCCTGATTTTTTGTCAAGCAGGGTTGCACGGCGGTTAACCATAATTTTATATGAGATGTCTTTTTCGTCATTATTGAATGATGAAAGAGCGCTTCTCATACCCATCATAAGCACACAAGGAACCGAAAGACCTCTTTCAGCACACATTTTGAGCAGCTTTTCCGATGTTTCTGCATCGAGGCTGAATTTAAGTGTTCTGGATTCGGGATTTGCGTCAAGAACCTCTGCTTTTCTCAGGTTAGGCTTATTCTTCTCGATTCTCTGCTGAAGAAGTCTGCTCGGGCGCACATAGTCGGTATAAATCGGCTCAGATGTGTTTTTGATTGTGCCCTTCCAGAATTCCTTATCTTTTTTGTGCTGTTCTGATTTTTTGTATTCCAGCTCTTTTTCAACCATATCTCTGTATCTTCTCATCGGCTTGGGATATGCAGTGCCGTACTTTTTATTGAGATAGATTGAAAGGGCATCGGAGAGGAAAAGCTTTGAGGAATAACCGTCAAACGCAAGGTGATGCAGTTTCATATAAATGCCGTTATAGTTATTTTCAAGATGTATTATCCTGATTTCATTAACGGGCTTGTCCCACATATCTATGATTGAATGGGAACGCTGTTTGAGAAATTCGTGAGCATGATCCCATTTCATTGCGGATAAATCTTCTTCAATGATTTCGATTTCGTGTTCACGCGCAAGGTACTGAAAAACTTTATTGAACGGTTTCTTTGTGAAACGAAGACGGATTGCATCGCATCTGTCCATAGCTTCATAAAGAGCTTCCTTCATAAGTTCGGTATCGAATTCACCTTGCCAATAATAGCCTGTTACAATATTAAGAACGGGAGCATCTGTGCTGTGATGCTCTGAAAGATAAAGCATAAGATGCTGTGCGGGAATAAGGGGATATGCTCTGACTTTCTTTCCGCCTTTCAGTCTGATTTTCATATTCAGCCCTCCGCAGCTTAAAACTTAACGTAATTTCTTTTAATTTTGTTTGATGATGTTTTTGGGAAGGGAGTTTCTCTTATGCGAAGAGCAGCAATTTCTCTTTCGGGTTTTTCGTTCTTGTTTGCTTCTTTTATCTTTTCGTTAAGGTATGCCTCAACGTCTTCAATGCCCATTGCTGCAACAAATTCCATATCAGGGAAAATTTCGGCAATGATTTTGTTGTTTTCTCCGCTTATGACGATTTCTTTAATAACTTTTTCATCGGCAAACTTCATTTCAAGTTCTTCGGGAGAAACGTTTTCTCCGTTTGAAAGAATGATAAGATTCTT
>JAZLBI010000054.1:0-1708 GCA_045613625.1 Acutalibacteraceae bacterium
GTTATCCTCGCTGTACATACAGCTGTCGATAGCGATGAGTCTGTAACCGCCGAGAGTACAAGCGTATGAAAGCATACCGCCTTTTTTGCCCTCTTCGGGAACGAAGAAGCTGTCTGCCATATCGAATCCAAGATTTTTATAGATTTCTCTGAATTGCTCGGGAGAAGTTGTTGCGGCAGGAGTCTGGGTGTTGCCCGAATAATCGGTTGCCTTGCTGTTGTTGATATCGTGGTTGCCGGGGATAACAAAAACGGGAATGCCTGTTTCAGCCTCAAACTGTTCAAGCTTTGCGGCAAGAACCTCGTGGCTCTCAAGCTCACCGTCTTTGGTCATATCACCGGGGATGAGCAGATAGGTTTCTCCGTTTTCAACTGCGTTGCGGAGAACACCGTCAAGAGCGTTGTCGACAAGACCGTCAAGGTCGTTGTATTCCTTGTGTTTCTGATTCACCAGATCATACCACTCTGCGCCCTCACCTTTCAGCGAGGGAGCAAGGTAATGAATGTCGGAAATAACGCCGAAGCGGATGGTTGAAGTGTCTGCACTTGCAATCATAGGTACGCAGGAAATGAGCATAGCAAGTGCAAGCACAACGCTGATTATTTTTACAGATAATTTTTTGTTTGCCACTGTCTTCACCCTTAAATGTTCTTGAGAAGGGGACCGATGCCTTTGATTGCGCCGGGGATACCCTTAAGAATCTTGCGGATACCGCCCTTTTCGCCGCTGATCCACATTACAAGACCATTTGCCATATCTTCGCTCATAACGCCGCCGCTCATACTGATGAAATCGCGGAAAGGAGTCTGGAGAGCGATAGCCTGAGCAAAGCCTGCAGGAATAAGGGTTGAAAGAAGCTTGTAGAATTTCTTGCCGTTCTTTGCGTGGCGGCAGCTTTCAAAGGTGTCGCAGATGCCCAGCTTTCTGTTGGGATCGTAGTCTGTTTCGGGAAGCTCTCTGCCGAGAACTGCAACGAACTGCTCCTCGGGAACGTTCTGAACGTTACCTGTGTAGTAGAGGGGAGCAACCTTTGAGTAGTCGGGGATATCTGCTGCAGCTGCAGTTACGTTGACTGTTGCGCTGAGTCTGATATCTGCACTTGATGCGCCTACGAGAATATCGAATTCACCGCTTTCGACGCACCAGTCGTTGATGTTTACGTTGTAGAAAGCAAATGCTCTCTTTGAAAGTTCAAATGAAACTTCCTTTTCCTCACCGGGATTAAGCCATACCTTCTTGAAGCCCTTAAGCTCCTTGACGGGTCTGTAGATTGTGCTTTCTTTGTCTGCAACGTAAAGCTGTGCAATTTCGTAGCCTGAAACGTCGCCTGTGTTCTTGATTTTGCAGGTAACGGTGAGAGTATCGTTCTCATCCATTGCTGACTTGTCAAGTTTGATGTCTGAATATTCAAATGTTGTGTATGAAAGACCGAAGCCGAAGGGATAGCGTACAGCCTTTGCAGCCTTTTCGTAATATCTGTAGCCGATATATACGCTTTCACGGTATTCAACCGATGCAGGGTTGCCGGGGAAGTTGTTTACTGCAGGTGTGTCTGCATAAACCATGGGATATGTTTCAGGGAGCTTACCGCTGGGGTTAACCGCACCTGAAAGAATATCGGCAACTGCGCCTGCGCCTGCCTGACCGCCGAGATATGAGTTAAGAATAGCGGCAACATCGTCATTCCAAGGCATTTCAACGGGTGAAC
>JAZLBI010000055.1:0-2239 GCA_045613625.1 Acutalibacteraceae bacterium
GAGTGAGTCATACCCGAGCAACCGATTGTTTCAACAAGAGCTTCTTCGATGATACCGTTCTTAACGTTGAGTGAAAGCTTGCAAGCGCCCTGCTGAGGAGCACACCAGCCAACACCGTGTGTGAAAGCGGAAATATCCTTGCTTTCGTACGCCTTACCCCACTTGCCCTCTTCGGGGATGGGAGCGGGACCGTGGTTGGGGCCCTTGGCTACGCAGCACATTTCCTGTACTTCGCGTGAATAGTTAATCATTTTGAATTTCTCCTTTCAAGAGAGATGATAATTATTTTTAACCCTTAATATATTATACCAAAATCTGCTTAATATCAAGTGTAAATTTGCACAACAAATTGTAATTTACTGCTTTTTTTATAAACATCATATAAAAAATTGTCATTCCGAACTTTGATAAGATGAATTATCAGGTTCAGAATGACAAATTTCAATTATAATTTTTTAGCTTTGTAAAGGATAAGTGCGCCTGCAACCGCTGCAACGATTGTGATGAACATAAGAGTTCCTGCGCCCATTGCGGGTGAGAAAACAAGAACAATAATACCAACAATAAGAGGAGCAAAGCAAAGCTTCCAATGCTTTGCGAAATAGCTTGCTGCAAGAGCGCCGAAGAGTGCGGGAAGAACATAATCAAAAGCGGGCTTAAAAACGCCTGTTGTGAGGCTTCCGAGCACGGGAGAGAAAACAAGAACACCAACTGCAATTACAACTGTTGTTACAATAGCCGAAACAGCGATTGCAATTGTTGAAATAACTTCGCCTTCTTCTGTGTTTGCACGAACCTTAGCGTTTTCCATAGCCTTGAGGCCGCAAGGAAGCTTGAGGTTTGAGATGTTACCGGTTACGAAGCTGAGGTATGCACCGCCTGCGCCGAGAAGAGGAACATATGTTATAACTTCAACAATAGCTGTTACCCAATAAAGACCCATAAGCTTGGGCATAACAACTTTAAGTGCGCCCGAATCGGGCCATGCGCCGAGATTAAGGCAGATAATAACAGGAACCATAAGGAGAACCAAAATTGCGCCGATATTCCAAAGAATTCCCCATTTGTGAACCTTATCAAAATAATTCTTAGGCATAGTTTAATTCTCCTTTCTTTATTTTACCGCTTCAACAACTTCGCGTGAAAGCTCTGTTCCGATTTCATACCAACCGTGGTTAACGATTTCTTCGGGCAATACATTTGTGAGAAGAATAGCGATTCCCATTGCACCGAACATTGCAAGAGGCATTGCAAAAGACTGAAGCTTTTCAAGCTTGAATATCTTGCAGATTGCTTCAAGAATAACAAGAAGAATCATTGATGCAAGAAGAATGAAAATTGACATTGCGCCTGCCGAGCCTGCAATCTGCTTAACCTTTTCAACTGTTCCGTTTTCTGCGGCAACAGTGATTGTCTGAGCTGTGTAGCCGTTGATTTCACGGGCAACAAATGCAAAAACAATACCGATGAAAGCTGCAGCCGAAATAGCATCGCCGAGCTTTCTTGAGTTTTCGCTCTTGTTAACAGCTTCGCCAACCTTATTCTGAAGCTTCTTACAAAGGAAGGGAATAAGAATAAGGGGCGCAATGCTGCCGAGAGTCATCGCCCATGCAATTGTTGCAAACTGTGTTTTATCGCCAACTGCACTGTTGATGGTTGTTCCCCAGAAATCAAGAGCAGTCTGAGCCGCTGTTGTTTCATAAGCGAGGTTACCGATAACGGTAAGTCTTATCCACGGAAGAACGATGCCGAGTGCGTTTGCAAGCACAAGAACAGTTGCAAGAATTGAAATTGCGGGAGCAACAGTGAACAATGCGCTTGAAATCGCGGTGTTTTTAAGTGTGTCAACCGAAATGCCGAGTTCTTTGCCTTTTTTCCATGATTTAACAAGGAAAAATACAGACTGAGCAAGGACAAATGCAACAACGCCCAGAGCAACAGCCAGTATAACAGGACTTGTTCTGAAATCATTAAAATTCAATGATATCACTCCTATTTATTCATAATGAATTAATAATATCATATTAAGATATAATTAGTCAAGATTTTCTGCAAAATGAAATGAAAAGGCGAAAGAAAAAATATTTTAAAAAATTTCAAAAAAAGGCTTGACTAATGTGATTTTTTATGATATATTAATCGAGCGTTCTACGGAACACAGCAAAAAATGCTGGTGTAGCTCAGTTGGTAGAGCAGCTGATTTGTAATCAGCAGGTCGGGGGTTCGAGTCCGTCCACCA
>JAZLBI010000056.1:0-36808 GCA_045613625.1 Acutalibacteraceae bacterium
CTTCAAGCCCTGCAATCATTCTGAGTGTTGTGGATTTTCCGCAACCCGAAGGACCGACGAGCACAACAAATTCTTTATCCGCAATTTCAAGCGAAAGGTCGGGGATTACGGTTGTTTTACCGTTATCAAACGCTTTAACAACGTTATTAAATCTGATTGTTGCCATAGTTACCCCTTAACTGCGCCTGCCACAACGCCTTTGATAATATATTTTTGGCAGAAAAGATATAAAATAATGATAGGCAGAATTGCCAGAACAAGCATTGCCATAAGTGCACCCATATCCTTGTTGCCGTAGCCGCCCGTGAGAGCCATTTGTATCGCAACGGGAAGAGTTCTGCTTTTTCCCGACCCGAGCACAAGATAGGGCAGAAGATAATCGTTCCATATCCACATTGCATTGAGAATGGCAACGGTTATTGCCGTTGGTTTGAGAATGGGAAAAACAATAAGAAAAAATGTTTTAACAGGGCCGCAGCCGTCAATGGTTGCGGCTTCTTCAATTTCTGAGGGAATGCTTCTGATGAATCCGCTGAATATAAAAACAGAAAGCCCTGCGCCGAAACCGAGATAAATCAGTATTATGCCCAAACGGTTGTTAAGCCCGAGTTCAAATGCATAATAGGTCATTGTATACATCACCATCTGAAACGGCACTATCATACTGAAAACAAAAAGGTAATAGATGAGTTTTGTGAGTTTGTTTGATACTCTTACAATATACCACGCCGTCATAGATGTCAGCAGAATTATTCCCGCAACCGAGAAAACCGTGATGAACACAGAATTGAGAAAAGCCTGAAGAAAATCGGATTGGGTGAAGCCTTTTATGAAGTTGTCGAAGCCCGCAAAGGAATCGCCTGAAGGCGGTGAAAAAGGGGAGTCTGAAATATAAAAACTGCTTTTGACGGAGTTGAGCAGAATTATGAATATCGGGGCAAGAAAAAGCGCAGACAGAATCAGAAGCAATAAATAAATGAGGAGATTTCGGATTCTGAGTTTTGATTGCATCAGTGCTCAACCTCCTTTTCTCTTGTTGCCTGAAGCTGAATAAACGCAATAACCGCAACAAGCAGAAAAAATATAACAGCTTTTGCCTGACCCGTTCCGTGCCACTGAGCAAGCTTCAGCCCCGTATGGTCATAGAATGTTTTGTATATATCAAGCGCAAGAAGAGATGTTTCGTTGCCTTTTCCGTTGAGTGCAAGGTTCTGGTCAAAAACTTTGAAAGAGTTGGTGAGCGTAAGAAAGGTGCAGATTGTGACCGAGGGCATAACCATCGGGATTGTGATGTGAAAAAGCGACTGTGCGGAAGATGCTCCGTCAATTGCTGCAGCTTCGTGAAGATAATCGGGAATGTTCTGAAGTCCCGCAATATAAATTATCATCATATAGCCGATAAGCTGCCAGTTCATCAGTATAACAAGCCCCCAGAATCCGTATTCGGGTTTGTAGGTGATATCAACCCCGAAATATCCGAGAACGCCGTTGATTATAAGGCTCCAGATATGACCGAGAACGATGCCGCCGATAAGATTAGGCATAAAAAATACGGTTCTGAAAAGATTTGTGCCTTTGAGTTTTTTTGTGAGAAAAAGAGCAATCGTGAAAGCGAAAAGATTGATTGTAATAACAGAAACAACGGTAAATCTGACCGTAAGCCATAATGAGCTTATGAATGTTTTATCGCTTGTGAATATTCTGATATAGTTTGCAAAACCAACCCAATCGCTGTTGTTTACAGTTTTGAATTCGGTAAAGGAAAGATAAACTCCCATAAGAAACGGGGCAAGAAATGAGATTGCAAATGAAATAAGCGTTGGTAAAATAAAAACAGGAAAATATTTTTTCAGCGTTTTGTGCATTTGATCAGCTCCGGGAAATCATAGTGATATGATTATTCCCCGAATTCGTTTTTCCATTCGTCAACAGCGGTCTTTTTAACCTCATCCCAGGTTATTGTTCCCTGAGCATATTTGAGAAGAGCGGTGCCGAGCATATCTTTATAATTCGGGCTCGGAAAAACGGTGAAATTCCACGGAATGTTTTTTATTCCTTCTGTGTTCATCCAACGGATAATTTCTTTGGCGAGCGGGTCGTCAGGCTCTTCTCCCTGTTCAAAGGTGTCAAAAGGCGTGATGAATCCGAGTTTTTCCGTAACAAGATTTTTCCCTTTTTCAGAGCTGAAAAGCCAATAGAGAAAGTCGGCTGCCGCCTTCTGCTCAGCTTTACTTGCCTTGGAGTTGATGCATATGAAATTTTCTGTGCCGATGCAGATTCCCGTTTTTTCTTCGCCGTCAATTCCCATATAAATCGGCAGAAACTTTATATCGTCTGCCGCAACTTTATTCCCTGAAACGCCGAGGATTTGCGAAGCGCCCCAGTTGCCGTTTTGCACCATTGCGCATCTGCCCAAAGCAAATTCCGCCATCGATGAAGTGACATCAACCGTGCCGAGCCTGTTTTTTTCGGTTGTGGAATTGTTTATATAGAGGTCGAAAATGTTTTTGAAATTGTCGGAATATCTGAATTCGATTGTTTTATAGTCATCGCCCGTGAAATCAATATTTTTATCCTCAAACTCAAGAGTGACGGGGATGTTCATAAGATGGGTCTGCCATCTCCAGTCTTCGCCCGTTTTGAGAGATGTTGCCGCAAAAACTCCGTTTATGCCGAGCTTTTCTTTGTTTGTCTGCATATCCTCAACAACAGCTTTAAGCGCCGAAAAGGATGTTATTTCTTCAACGGATGAAATGTTTGCTTTCTTTTCGGGCAGAGCAAAATATGAATCGAGAATTTTTTTGTTGTAAATAATTCCGTAGCCCTCAACAACATACGGAATTCCGTAAACCTTGCCGCCCGATGTTATTGCGAGCGATTTGTCTGTCAGGTGCTTGTAAAGTTCGGTGTCCGAAAGATCAGCGCAGTAATCAGCCCACGATGCATAGCCGATAGGGCCGTTAATCTGAAAGATTGTGGGGGCTTCGTCTGTTGCCATTCGCGCGGTGAGAGTGGATTCATATGTGCCCGATGCGGCAGTTTCAACAATGAGCTTAACGCCTGTTTCTTTTTCATATTCTTTTGAAATTTCATCATAAACTTCTGCGATTTCAGGTTTGAAGTTGAGATATCGTATTTCTGTTACCTTGCCTCCGTCAGAGCCTGTGTTGTCTGCGGTGGGTTTGTTTGAGTTGCAGGATGAGAATATGCTCAGAATCATAATTGCGAAAATAAAAATAGAAGTTATTTTTTTCATACTGTCCTCCGTAAAAGTTGATATAACTATTATGCACCTGAAAAAGAAAGATAATACAAAAAAGTCACCGCAGATTTCTCTGCGATGACTTGATTTTTAATATATATAATTTTTGGGGTTCTGTGTTTCGCCTCGGTAGATAACCTCAAAATGAAGGTGAGGCCCTGTTGAGTTTCCGGTTGAACCAACCTTGCCGATTGTCTGCCCCGCATCAACATAGTCTCCGACAGAAACCGTGATTGAACCCTTAACCATATGGGCATAGCGCGTTTTGTAGCCGTTGCCGTGATTTATGAGCACCATATTACCGTAGCCCGAACTGCTTCGCTGAACAACCTCAACCCTGGCCCCGTCCGATGCGATAACCGGTGTGCCCAGAGCACCGCCGCCGCCTCGGATAAGGTCAATTCCGTTATGCCAGCCGCTGCTTCTCCAGCCGTAAGGCGAGCTTACACTGTGGCAGCTTGGTGCGGGCCAGAGGAAACCTGCATCCGATGCTTCTCCGATATAAACGCCGCCGTATGATGTTCTTGTGCCAACGGTAACGATTTCGTCAATCGGCTCGGTTATTGTTTCGTATGAATATTCGGTATCCTGGAGCTCTCCGTCAATATAAATCTGAGTTTTTGTGACTCGTTCGCTTCCGTTAACACCCTTTTGAAGCACCTGTCTGTAGCCGCTGTATTTTGTTGCATCGCGCTTCTTGACGGTGTCAAACTCAATATCCCTTGTTGATGTTGATGTAACAATTTTTCTTATGCTTACAAGCTTGTCTTCGCTCGTAAGAATTTGCATAAGTTCAGAAGCATCCCACATTGCATCTTCATCGTCACGGTAAAGACCCTGAACATAGTCTATGGTTTCCGCAAAACCGACAACATAACCGTTGAGCTTTGCGTCAGCTTCATAAGGCTCAAGAATATCATAAAACACGGTTTTTGCATCCGATTCATTTTTAACGGCGCAGATGAATTCGCCGTCAATGTAAATGCCGCAGGCGTGAGTGAGGTTATCAACGGAATTTTCAATCATTCGGTCGGATATCGCCTGAGCGTCATTGAGCTTGTCTATGGAAACAACGCTGAGATTATAGTTTGCACGAAGATCTGACGAAGCTGCCGCAACAGGCATTTCAATTGTGTTTTTGTTTGCATATGCGCTGCTGCTGAGCCTGTCCTTAACCATCTTTTTGGCTTCAATAAACACTGATTCATCGCTGATATAACCTATGCTTTTTTCGTTATAAATAACTTCAAGAGCAAAGGTTGCGTTGTTCCAATAATTGAAGGTTATTATAAATATTGCAAGCGCACCGAGAGGCATAAGAATATTTGCGGCAGTTTTAAGAAAATCTTTGTGGCGGTGGATTGCTTTTTTTACATAATGAATAATAACAGACGGAAGAGAGAGGGGCTTTTTCAAAGAGTGTTTTATTGTTTTGAAAGCGTTCTTTATTTCCTGCCTGAAATTAACAGCTTCTTTAAGCGTTGCTCTGAGTTTTTTTAAGGATTTTTGTTTCGTTTTTTCGCCTGCTTTTGACAGCGATCCGGCAATGTAAACCACAGGCTTTTTTACAACGCCGAGAATAAACGAAAATACCGCAAAGAGAATTTTATAAATCACATTACCGAAGCTGTAGATTGCGGCATAAACAGAATTTGCTTCGTCAATATCAAATTCCTGCTCTTCCTTTACGGACTTTTTCTTTGGCTTTTTACGGCTTTTTTTGCTTGCGTCGGAATGAGCTTTTTCGTTTTTGTTGCCGATTACATCGCTGTCGATAATTTTATCAATTCTTTCAAGCTCTTCTTTAACCGCTTCGCGCTCATCGATCTCAGGCATAAGAGTGCTTGATGGCTCAGAATTTTTTTTCTCGTTCGGTGCCGTGTTGCTTTTTGCTGTTTCAAGCTGAAGAGAATACCGTCTTTCGATATCTTCTTTTATAGCCTGCATTTCAAGTGCACGGCGGGCTTCATCCTTCTTCTTCAGTGCCTGAGCACGGTCACGGGTTTCTTTTTTTGCATAGACTTTTGCGAGATCAAAGAAGCCGTCGGTTATATTGTCGTGAACCGAAGGAGAAGCGGGGTCTGTATTTTCGGCGTTATTAACTTTTTTGTTTTCTTTGTCCATTAACAAACGCTCCGAGTTAAATATTATTCTGAACTATTATAATAGAAAATCGGCATATTTACAAGGGATAAATGAAAATATGCCGATAATTCAAATTTAATTTACATTTTTGAGAAATCTTTTCAGCGCATCCTGCCATGAAGGCAAGCGTTCAAAACCGTTTTCATCAAGAGATTTTTTGGAAAGGCGTGAATTTGCGGGTCTTGATGCTGCAGATTTATATTCATCGCTTGTTACAGGTATGATTTTTGTTTTGCTTTCTGAATATTTCATTGTTGCGTCTGCTAATTCCGCCCATGAACAGAAGCCTTCGTTTGTTGCGTGATAAACACCGTATTTATCGCCCGAAATCATTTCGCAAAGAAGTTTTGCAAGGTCTTTTGTATAGGTAGGGGAACCGATCTGGTCGCAGACAACGGTTATTTCGTTTCTTTCTTTTGCGAGGCGAAGCATAGTTTTAATAAAATTTTTGCCGTTTTCGCCGAATACCCACGAAATTCGCACTATGAAATATTTTGAACAGATTTCTTCGATTGCCTTTTCGCCGTCAAGCTTGCTTTTGCCGTAGTAATTGCATGGAATTTTAGGGCTGTCGGTTTCAAAAGCCTGATCTCCTTCGCCGCTGAAAACATAGTCTGTGCTTGTGTAAAGCAACTTGAGCCCATGCTTTTCACACGAGCGGGCAACATTGAGAGTTCCTTCATAATTTATTTTTCTGCAGGTTTCATTATCTGATTCTGCGGCGTCAACATTGGTGAATGCGGCGCAATGAATAACGCCCTGAGCGGAGCTTGAAGCGATAAAAGCTTCAACTGCATCGGCATCCGTTATGTCAAGCTCGGGCAAATCAGCTTCAACGGCGGTTATTCCGTTTTTTTCAAGCTCAGCAACAACATCAGAGCCAAGCTGCCCTTTTGCGCCCGTAACAATGATTTTCATAGCAATCATCCCTTTGATTTTTTATTATTTTAGCATATTTTATATAAGTTAACAACATTTTTTTTGATTTTACTGTTGCTTTTACAAAAAATGTGCTATTATATATACATATATTTTTAAGGAGCAATAAAAATGACTTTCAAAAACATCGTTGATCTCCATACTCATACCGATAACTCGTTTGACGGCAATCATTCAACAATGTTTCTTGCGGAAACAGCATATATGAAGGGGATAAGAGCCGTTGCGTTTACCGATCATCTTGAGATGGATGCGTTTTATAGCGGAAATTTTAACAGAACAGCGATTCAGTCTTTCTTTGAAGTTGCCAAGGCCCGTTCTGCATTTAACGGCAAACTTATAATCTGCGTTGGTGCCGAGCTCGGTCAGGCGATTTATGATAAAGCTGTTTCCGAAAAACTTCTTGAAACGATGAAATACGATTTTGTTATCGGCGCAATACATAATCTGCCTGAAAAGCAGGATTTTTATTATATGGATTTCAACGACGAAAGCATAGATTATATGAAGCTTCTTGATGAATATTTTGAATGGGAGCTTAAACTTGCACAATGGTCAAAGTTTGATACGCTTGCGCATCTTACTTATCCGCTGAGGTATATTGTCGGAAAATACGGCAAAAGCGTTGATATGTCCAAATATTCTGAGATTATTGATGAAATACTTATAACTCTTATAAAGAATGAAAAATCCCTCGAACTCAACACCGCAGGTCTCAGGCAGCCGATAGGAGTAACCTCACCTGATGAAAGCATTCTGAGAAGATATAAACAGCTTGGCGGAAAGCTTCTCACCATCGGCTCCGATGCGCATTATGCTGAGCACCTTGGAGCTGGAATTGAGAAAGGCTATGAACTTGCATTGAAGTGCGGTTTTGACCAAATTGCGATTTATCAGGACAGAACCCCCACACTTATTCCCATTGAATAAGAAAGGATGAGTTACAGTGAAAATAACAATTAATGCTCCCGCAAAAATCAATCTTTTTCTTGATATTATCGGTAAACTCGATAACGGCTACCACAGCCTTTTTATGGTTATGCAGTCGGTAGGTCTTTCGGATGATATTACGGTTGAACTTTGCGAAGAAAAAGGAATTTTTCTCACTTGTTCAGACGGCAGACTTCCTACCGATGAAAAAAACATCGCATATAAAGCCGCAAAAAAATTCTGTGACAAAGCAGGAATCGAGCCCTCTTTTAAAATTCATATCGAAAAGAAAATTCCGTTTGCTGCAGGTCTTGCGGGCGGCAGTGCCGATGCAGCGGGTGTTATAGTCGGCCTGAATGAACTGCTCAAAACAAACTTTTCGCAGATGGAACTTTGCGATATCGGCCTTTCGGTCGGCAGCGATGTTCCGTTCTGCATTGTTGGCGGCACCTGCCTTTCTCAGAACACGGGCGGAGTGCTTTCGGCACTTAAACCGCTTAAGGATTGCTACATAGTGCTTGCGAAGCCTGAAGCGGGAGTTTCAACCGCAGAGGCTTATGCGGCTGCAGATAATGCACATATCTATAAACCCGACAGCATGAGAATGCTTGATGCTTGCGAAAAAGGCGACTTTAAAGGCGTTTGTAAATATGCAGGCAATGTGTTTGAACAGGTTATAGAAGTTCCCGAAAGAGTTGAGTTCAAACAAATTATGCGCGAGTGCGGAGCATCTCTTTGCCAGATGAGCGGAAGCGGTCCCACCGTTTTTGGCCTTTTTGAAAATAAAAAGGATGCTGAAGTGTGCGCAGAAAAACTTAAGGGAGTTTGCCCGAATGTTTTTGTTACCGTTCCTGTTGCAAACGGTGCGGTTTGTGTTTGATAATTAAAAAGAGGAAGTATATATGAGCGAAGCAAAAATAAGCAGGCTTGCACAGCTTGTTCTTGAAACCGCAGAAAACAGAAGCCGCAGCAGAGGAAGCGCAACTGCAACGGTTGAGGATATTTATGCGGCAGCCATAACTATCGGTTTTGTTGAAAAAAGTTATTCTGAGAGTGCCGAAAAAACAGGCATCGATACCGAAGAACTGAAAAGTATGGTTTGCCTTATTTATGAAAATAACAGTGACCCAATACCCGTGCTCAGAAGCCTTACAAATTATGCGAAGAACGATACTGCGGCAGATTATATCAAGAGCCTTACTTATAAAAAAGTGATTTTCAGAGCCGAGAGCGATGCAGAAAGCGAAAACACCTGCGTAACAGCAAGAGGTTTGCTTGAGTGTATTCTCGAAGATCCCACAAGGGGCATAAGATACTGTGTTAAAGAAAACCGTTCGGCAGATGATTTCAAGGCAAATTCCGAAAAAGGCTCAAAAAAAAGAAAATCAGCAATAAAAGAGCTTACTGATAAAACAAAACAAATAAGAAACGATTTGCTTGAGCATATTTTCGGTCAGGATAATGCCGTTGATGTTTTCACAACAGGCTTGTTTCAGGCGGAGCTTTCGGCGATAACAGATAAAAACCGCAGCCGTCCTAAGGCGACGTATCTTTTTGCAGGCCCTCCTGGTGTAGGTAAAACATATCTTGCCGAAACAGCGGCAAAAAATCTCGGCTTGCCGTTTATGCGATTTGATATGAGCGAATATTCTGATGATGAATCGGTTATAGAATTCTGCGGTTCAGATAAGGTTTATAAAAACGGAAAAGCGGGAAATGTAACAAGATTTGTTGAAGAAAATCCAAAATGCGTTTTGCTTTTCGATGAAATCGAAAAAGCTCATATGAATGTTATTAATCTGTTCCTTCAGATTCTTGATGCGGGCAGAATAAGAGATAACTATACCGACAATGAGATTTCGTTCAAGGATGTTATTGTTATATTGACAACAAATGTCGGCAAGAAGCTTTATGAAAACACCGAATCGGGTGATTTTTCGGGCGTGTCGGGAAAGGTTGTTCTTAAAGCGCTTGCAAATGATGCGAATCCCGTAACGGGAGCAAAATATTTTCCTGCTGCAATCTGTTCGCGTTTTGCATCGGGCAATGTTGTTATGTTTAATCATATCGATGCCGCAAATCTCAGAGAAATCGCCAAAAAAGAAATTCTCAGGCACGCATCGGATATGAAAGCAGAGTTTGATATAAACAGCGAATTTGATGACAGAGTGTTTTCTGCCGTTATGTTTGCGCTCGGCGGTGCGGCAGACGCAAGAGCGGTCAAAGGTAAAGCATCGTCGTTTTATGATAATGAGCTTTTTGAGCTTTTCCGTCTTATTGATTCCGAAAGAGATGATGAAGCGATAGAAAAAATAAATCAGGTCAGTTTCAAGGTTGAACTTCCGAAGAATAATCCTGAAATCTGCTCGCTTTTTGAAAGCGAAGAGAAGCTTCAGACTCTTGTTTTTGCAGACAAAAATGTTACGGATAAGATTGATATATGCCTGCCGTGCGGCGAGATTTTTGCGGCGGATAAAATTGAAGATGCAAAGAAAATCATCAAAAATAATGATATTAAATTTGTTCTTTGCGATGTTAACTGCGGTATGAAGGATGTTGTTTCAAACAGTCTGAATATCGAAGATATTGATTCTGAGGGCAGGGATTTCTTCCGTTATATCCGCGAAAGATATTTTGACCTTCCTGTTTATTTGCTTGAAACAGAAAAGCATTTGTTTACAAAAGAAGAAAAGTTTTCGTTTTCAAAAGAAGGAGCAATGTCAATAGTTGGCATTGAAGATAATTTTGCTGATAAACTTGCCGAGATTTGCCTGAGCATTCACAGGCAGCAGAGCATGAAAAAACTTGCCCGTGCAAATAAGGTTGTATCTTTTGAAACTGCACAGAGCATTTCCGAAAACGGCGAAACTGCAGAAATCAGGCTGTTTGATTTTGAGCTTTCGGCAGCGGTTGATTCCGATGATTCGCATAATATTCTCAGCAATGTTTCCAAGCCTGATGTCAGATTTGATCAGGTTATCGGCGCAACCGAAGCAAAAGAAGAGCTTGAATATTTTGTTGAATATCTCAAAAACCCCAAAAAGTTCAGTTCAACGGGCGTTAGTGTTCCCAAGGGTTTGTTGCTTTATGGCCCGCCGGGCACTGGTAAAACTATGCTTGCAAAGGCAATGGCGTGCGAATCCGATGTTACATTTATTGCCGCAGAAGGCAACAGTTTTCTTAAAAGATATGTAGGCGACGGTTCAAAAGCGGTTCACGAGTTGTTTGCTGTTGCCCGCAGATATGCGCCTTCAATTCTTTTCGTTGATGAAATCGATGCGATAGCAAAAGAAAGAAAGGGCGAAAATCCCGGTGAAGACGTTCTTACCGCGTTTCTTGTTGAGATGGACGGATTCAAAAACGATGCATCAAAGCCTGTGTTTGTTCTTGCAGCAACAAATTTTGATGTTGAGCAGGGCAGAAGAAAAAGCCTTGATTCCGCGCTTCTGAGAAGGTTTGACAGAAGAATTTATATCGGGTTGCCTGATAAGGATTCGAGAAAAGCTTATCTGATGTCAAAAATATCGTCAAACTCCGTGTTTGACATCAGCGATAAAACAATTGAAAATATTTCTATGCGTTCTGTCGGAATGAGCCTTGCATCGCTTGAATCTGTTTGCGAGCTTGCAATAAGGTCTGCAATAAGAACGGGCAGTTTCAAGGCAGATGACGCTCTGTTTGAGGATGCATTTGAAACATTCAACAGCGGAAAGGGCAGGAAATGGGACGAAGCTCAGCTTCTTCGTGTTGCAAGGCACGAGGCGGGTCACGCTCTTCTTTGCAGATACGGCGGCGAAACTCCGTTGTATGTGACCGTTGTTTCGGGTGCGAAACACGGCGGTTATATGCAGCATTCCGATTGTGAACATAAGATGATTTACACAAAGAATGAGTTGCTTTCGAAAATAAGAACAGCGCTCGGCGGAAGAGCGGCTGAAATCGTTTGCTACGGAGATACCGAAGGCGCATCAACGGGTGCGGCAGGCGATTTTGAAACCGCAACAAGGATTGCGCGTGATATGATATGCCGCTACGGAATGAGCGAAGAATTCGGCATTGCCGCTGTCGGTGCGGATTCGGCACTTAACAGCGCAATGGCTGAAAGAATAACGGAAGCTGTCAATAAGATTCTTGGAAGTCAGCTTGAAGAAGCTTGCAAAGCTGTTGAAGAAAACCGTGAAACGCTTGATGCTCTTGTTGATTTGCTGATTGAAAAAAATCATCTCGGATACAGTGAAATTGAAAACTTCTTCAGAGAAAGAATATTTTGAAATTATTTGAAGGAATGTAATTGATATGACAGATTTAAAATTTTTGTTATCGGCGCTGCTGTCGTTGGCGCTGGTAGTTTGTGCTGCAGTATATCTTATAAAAAATACAGGAAGCAAAGAAAAAGGAAACAATCGTATTTCGCCTCTCAATGTGTTTATTGCAGGCGTATTCCTTTCGGTTTTTATTGTTTTTCTTCCTGTTTATTTTGTAGGATATTATTCACAGGACAGAAGCTTTTTTATCCCTGTTTTGCTTTCGCTTCATAACACAATGAGGGTTTTTATTCTTGACGGTGAATTTGATACAGTCAAGAACGCTCTTGCCGGCTGCAGCGAAGGTGTGAAAGCGTTTTTTTCGCTCTATTCTGCAGTTCTTTATGTGCTTGCACCGGCTTTGACCGCAAGTTTTGTTCTTTCTATGTTCAAGAGCGCCAAGGCAGAGGCGAAATACAGAATGTTCAATAAGAAGCCGACATTTATTTTTTCAAAGCTGAATGAAAAATCAATTGCTCTTGCGAAGAGTATATACGGTAATGAAAACATAAAAAACCCCGTTATTGTTTTTGCTGAAGTTTATGATAAAACCCGTGAGGATTGTTATGAACTTGTTTCTCAGGCGAAGGAAATCGGTGCGATTTTTATGCCTAAAGATATCAATGATATCAGCATTGACAGAAAAAAAGGCAGGTTGGAGCTTTTTTATATCAGCGATGATGAGTCGGAAAATGTTACTCAGGCGGTTAAGTTTGTTAACGGAGAATATAAGAGAAAAACAAAGAAAATCAACGGCAAAAAAGTTCCTGTGAAATATAACGAAAGAAAGAACACCAAGGTTTTCATATTTGCCGTAAGCGAAGGCAGCGCAAGGCTCATCGATTCACTTGATAAAGGAAATCATTTTGAGAATATTGCGGATGCTCGCTTCGAAAACGGAGCGTTCATTGACGACAGCGAATTGTTCAAGGTAAGAAGAGTTGATGACATTCGTTCGTTTGTATGGGACTGCATCGAAAAAGCAGATATATTCGATAAATATATTCAGATTGACGGAGAAAAAGTAATATCGGTTCTGATTCTCGGTATGGGCCGATACGGAACAGAGCTTCTCAAAACTCTCGTTTGGTACGGTCAGATGCAGGGCTACAGGCTTGAGATTAATGTTGTTGATAAAGGCGTGGGCGGCAAGTCAACGGCAAAATCCAGGTTCGGTCATATTTGCCCTGATATCATTGCCACAAACAACAAAGAAATCAAAGGTGATTCATTCTACAGCATAGAGTTTCTTGACGGTATGGATGTTTTCAGCGATGAGTGGGATAAAGCGCTGAGCTATAACGGAAACGATTCAGATAAGCTTCGGATTGCACAGAGACTGAGAAGAACAACAATTGCATTTGCCGCATTCGGTGATGATGACACAAACATTAGGGCTGCGGTTGAACTTCGTGCGATTTTTGACAGAGTGAACAGTGTTGTGGCTGATAAAAATACCCCGCTTGATGAGCTTCCGGTTATTTATTCAATAGTTTATGATGAACAGAAAACTGAAAATTTTTCAGGCTCACAAAATAATGCGCAAAGCCTGAAAACCCATAAAAATCAGCCGTATAATATTCGCTTTACGGGCAGCCTTTCTTCCCAGTATAAATACGACGCTGTTTATTGGGAGGAGCTTGAAAAAGAAGCTTTTGATAAATGCCATATGCAGTGGTCATATTATTCTGTTGACAGGGAAATCGAAGAAATTGAATCGAAAGAAAACAGAACGCTTTCGGAAGATGAACGTGATTCTCTCAGAGCCGCGGCAAGAAAAGATCAGATAGGCTATTATGAGTCATTTGAGTATTTCAGGCTTTCATCAATGAGCAAGGCAATGCACAAAAGGCTTATCAAAGCAAGGTTCGGCGAAGAGTTCGGTTGCGCTGACAGCAGTTACGAATGTGATTGTGAAAAATGCTGGTCAAGAAGAAGAAATGAGCATAACCGTTGGAATGCATACACACGCTCAATCGGCTATGTTTATGCCGCAAAGAAATCAGACAGAGCAAAAACCCATACAGACCTTATTCCTTTTGAAGACCTCAGCGAAGCAACACAGAGACTGGATTAAAGGATTGGTAATATGACTGTTATTGAATTTTTTGATAAGGATTCTCCGATAGAAAATATAGTCAGCGCTCTTCTTTGTGAACCCGATAAGGTTGTGTTTATAGGTAATGGCTCAAAAAGAATGCGCAGAAGCATTGAGAAATACAGAGAAATTGCCGCAAAAAGAGGCGTGAAAGCGGATTTTGAAATCAAAACCGTGTTGCCTAATGATCTTATGGCGGCAGTTGATATTATCGAAGAAACTGTGGCTGAAAACCCCGATTGTATTATCGACCTGAGCGGGGGAGACGATTTATGCCTTGTTGCCGTGGGTATTGTTTACGGCGATAATGCAGACACCGTAAAGCTTCACAGGTTCAATATCTCTGATAATAAAATGACCGATTGCGATTCCGACGGAGCTCTCTGCGCTTCTATGCCTATGGAAATAAGCGTTGAAGAGAATATCTCCGTTTACGGCGGAAAAGTTGTTTACAGCAATGAGAAAATCGGAGGCACATTCCATTGGGATTTCAGCGGAGAATTTGCCGATGATATGTTTGTTATGTGGTCTGTATGCAAGAAAAATCCGAGCAATTGGAATTCGCAGATAAAAATTCTCGGTAACGTCTGCAATGATAACTTTCAGTCGGATGAGCTTTCGTTCGGTGTGACAATGGACGAGCTGTATGCTGCGTGCGATTCAAGAGCGTGGCTGATTGATGATATTATCGATACACTGAAAAAGATGAATTCGATGGGAGTTATAACAGGTTTAAGGCTCAATGATTCATTTGTTGCGTTCAGTTTCAAAAGTCTTCAGGTGAAAAAGTGTCTCACCAAAGAAGGCCTTATTCTTGAACTTATAACAGCTGCTGCAGCCAATGAAGCGAAAGACGAAAACGGTGAGAGAATATATAATGATGTTGCAACAGGTGTATATATTGATTGGGACGGTGAAATTCAGCCCGAAAACAAGCCTGATGTTGAAAATGAAATTGATGTTATCCTTATGAAGGGTATGGTACCTGTGTTCATATCGTGCAAAAACGGTGCAGTTTCGATTGATGAACTTTATAAGCTTTCTGTTGTTTCGGAGCGGTTCGGCGGCAGATTTGCGCGCAAGGTGCTTGTTGCAACCGAACTTGAAAAGCTTGGTTCAAAAGAAGGATATATCAGAGCAAGAGCCGAAAGTATGGGTATAAAAATTATTGATGATGCCGATATCATAAGCGAAGAAGCTCTTGTTAAAAAAATGAAAACACTTTGGAAAAACTAAAAAATTCACGGCACAAACGAAGCTTTCGTTTGTGCCGTGTTGTTTATGCATTGTCTTTTTTTCTGAATCTGAAAAGCCCTATTGCGATTGAAAGAAGATTGAAAATTTCTGTGGCTGTGCCTGAATATGAGCTGTTTATGATATTATAAATAAGCCACATAAGAGAAGTGGGAACCGTCAGCGCACGAAGTTGCTGGGTTTTGGGGTTCCACATAACAAATGATGATATCATCATAGCTGCCATCGGTAAAAGCGACGAAAACGAAGAATATGTTATGATTCCGCTTATTGCGGCAAGCGCTGCAAAAACAATCGGGCAGGCGAGGCTGTCAACAAATTTTGATTTTCCTCTGAAAAGAAAAATAACAGAGCGAATCATTCCGATGATATTGCCCGCCATTCCCTCGAATGCGCCTATCATAAGATATTGAATTGCAAAAAGCATACCCGAACAGGCTTGCATTGCAACAATTCTTTTGTGAGTTCTCTGCTGAAAAGAAAAAAGAAGAATTGCTGCCGCCAGAAGGCCGATGATCTGCGAAATGATGAATACCGTATCTTTGCCGGCAAAATATTCTTTGATAAAATCCATAATAAACCTCTGAGTTGTTTGATAGATAAAGTATAATCAATTACTTGAAAAATAGCAATGCTCAAAAAGAAGAAAAACCCCGTCGAAATGACGGGGTTTTTGTTGATGTTAATCGTTGTAATCTTTTTCGTGAGCGATAACAGCTCCTGTTTTTGCGTTTATTTCGTAATCATATTCGTATCTGCCTGCAACTATTTCAACTTCATAGTGGGGGATGATATCGTCTGCATCAAGCTCTGCTTTGGTTCTTGCATCGCCTTTTTTCAGACCTGCATGATCGAGAGCTTTCTGCTTTGCTTCATCGGCGCTGATGAAATCGTTTTTCTGAGTGGGCTGTTTGGGAGCGCGTTCTTTTTCTTTGCTCTTTTCGATTACATTGTAGTTCTTTGCGTTGATTTCATAATCGTATTCATAGCCGTTCGCATAGAATTCGATATCGTAGTGGGGGATAAGGTCGTTGCCGTCAAATTCTGCTTTTTCAAAAACGGCATCTGCAGCTTTAACGCCCGCATCCTTAAGTGCCTTTGTTTTTGCCTGGTCAACGCTTATGAAGCCGTTACCTTCGGTTGCGGGTTCGTTTCGGTCAACACCGCCCTTGGTTACTTCGGGTTTCACGGGATCGGGTTTTACAGGTTCAGGTTTTTTTGTAACGGATTCAACATCAACTTCGCTTTTGAGGATTTTGCCTCCGTTTACTGCAACCTCATAATCATATTCTTTGCCGTCTGCATAGAAATCGATTTCGTAATGAGGCACCTTATCGTCTTTATCAAGCTCTGTTCTTAAGAAGTCTGCATCGTCTCTTGAAACCTTTGCATGAGCAAGAGCAACGCCTATTGCTTCTTCAAGAGAAAGTGTGTTTTCAGCGGCTTTTGTTGTTTTTGTAACACCTGATGCAAGATTTACGGGAGTTTCGTTTGTATCAGTTTTTGAGCAAGCGGCTGTTGCGATTAACGCTCCTGCTACTGCGAGTGCTCCGAGTACCTTAAATAAATTATTCTTTTTCATATGTCTTTCTCCTTTCTTAAAGGTGGTGTACCTTTGTTGTGTCTATATCATAACCTGCAAAGATTAAAGAAAGATTAGAAAATCAAACTTTTTTGAAAAAAATTTTAAATTCGGAACCTTCGCCCAAAACAGAGTCAACTTCGACCGTTGCTCCGTGAAGCGCAGCTATTCTTTCGACAAGTGCAAGGCCGAGGCCGAAACCTTCTTCGCCGCTTCGTGAAGCATCGGCTCTGTAAAATCTGGTGAAAATTTTAGGGATATCTTCTTTTGAAATTCCGATGCCGTTATCCTTAACGCTGAGGATAACGTTCGTTTCGCTTTCTTTCAGCGAAACAAATATAGAACCGTTTTCTTTGCCGTATTTAACAGCGTTTGAAAGCAGATTTTCAAGCATACGGCTTATCAGGGAAATATCCATATTATATTGTATATTATTTTGGATATCAGTGCTTAGTGTTATGCCTTTTGAAAGAATAAACGAAGAGCATATTTCCTGAACAAGTATGCTCATATCGGAATTTTCAAAATTGAAGCGTTGAGTGCCTTGCTCTGTTCTTGTGAGAGAAAGAAGGGCGTTGACAAGGTTTGTCATTTTGTCGGTTTGTTCGTTGATTGAAACGAGGGCTTCCGATTTATCGTTGTCGTCAGCTTTATCCGACAGAGCAAAATCACATTCCGCTTTGATAACCGCAAGAGGTGTGCGAAGCTCGTGAGAAGCGTCTGATGTGAACTGTTTTTCGCTTTCAAACGAAAGCTGAAGCCTTTGAAGCATTGCGTTGAATGTTTCGGCAAGGGCGGTTATTTCATCTTTGTTTCCTTTGATTTCAATGCGTCTTGAAAGGTCTTTTCCTGAGCTTATTTCACGGGCGGATACGCCGATGTTTTCAACGCGTTTTATGGTTTTTCTTGAAATGAGATATGCTCCGGCTGCTGCAAGAAGAATAAACAGCGGAATAATATAAATAACGGTTTTGGTTATTGCGTGGAAAGCGCCTTCGGATATATCTGCGGGAACGAGGCCTCTTATCCAAATATTTTCGTATAAGTCCTTATTGCAGGTGAATTCGATTTTAAAAACCTGCCTGTCTGAATATCCGGGAAGCTCTGCCGAAATGATTGTTGCCTCATTTGATGAAATTCCTGCGTGTTCAAGCGCAATTTCAATCGCTTTGTCAGTGCTTATTCCGTTTTTGAAATTGATTTTTGAATATTCTTTCGGATTCAATGTTTCGGGGAGCGAATAATCAGCTTCGTATTTTATTATCTGACCCGAAAAAACATCGATTTCGTATTCATATCTGTTGAATTTTATTTGCTTATCATATACAAAATATTCGTCATCTTCGTTTTCGAAAAGGCGGATTTCGTTGTTTTTGAACGGAGTTGAACCGATAAGAGAAAATGGAATTTCGCCGTCTATATATTCAAAATCAGAGTTATATATATCCGTATATACACCGTCACGGTAATAATCGAAATCGTTTTCTATAACAAGAACTCCGTTTTTATATTCGATTTCATCCGCATTAAGCTCAACTGTATCGGCAAGAAGCTGCTTTGTTTCGCTTATTGAAACATTTCGGCTGAGAAACATCATTCCCGCAATGCTTACGGCACAAACTGCAGTTATTAATACGGTAATCCATATTGTTGTTTTTGCTTTGAAAGAGATGTTTTTCATTTTTCCTCCCTGAGCACATATCCGGCACCCCTGACAGTGTGAATAAGCTTTGTTTCGAACTCTTCATCAATTTTTTTGCGCAGATAGCGGATATAAACATCAACCACATTTGTTCCGCCTTCATAATCGTAATTCCAGATGTGGTTTTCAATTTTTTCGCGGCTGAGAACAGTGCCTTTGTTTACTGCAAGGTATCGAAGAAGCTCAAATTCTTTTGCAGAGAGTGTGATTTCACGGTTTGCTCTTGTTACCTTTCTGCTTGCTGTGTCAATAACAAGATCGCCTGAAGTGATAACGCTTGATGAATGGTTGTTTTTCTTTCTTGTGAGAACTCTCACTCTTGCGAGAAGTTCTTCAAATGAAAACGGTTTTATCAGATAATCGTTTGCACCGAGATCAAGCCCGGTAACTCTGTCTTCAATGCTGTCGCGGGCTGTCAGAAACAAAACGGGAGTGTCAATCCCTTTTGCGCGTATTTTTTTAACTAAGCTGAAACCGTCTTGGCCCGGCATCATAACATCGAGCACTGCACCGTCATATTCAACCATCACAAGGTGGTCGTAAGCATCCGTTCCGTTGAAAACGCTGTCTACACTGTATCCTGATGACGAAAGCTGTTTTGTGATTATTCTGTTGAGGCTTCTTTCATCTTCTGCAACAAGAATTCTCATAACATCGCTCCTCTGCGGATTTTATATACATATATTTTACAATCAATATTTGTTTGTGTCAATAATATTGATATGAAAGATAACGGTGAAATTTCTGAATAAGAAACATAAAAAACGAACAAAAATATACATCAAAACAGAAAAAAGCTAAAATTATACATTGCGTATACGATGCGCACAAAAACAATCAATGTAAAGCGGATATAATTATAATTAAGAAAATACATTGACAGAACCGAAGCCGTTTTATAATATATTTATACAAATTGTATTGTAAAGTTGGTTTAAAATGAGAGTGTTGTTGATTTCACCGTCGAATAGTGATGTTATTCATGCTGTTTCGGTGCCGTTGGGTTTGATTTCGATAGGTACTTATCTGAAAGAGGCAGGTCATGAAGTTAAGATACTTGACTTGTCGGTCACTCATCGGTCAGTTAAGTCTGTTATTGAAAGCTTCAGGCCCGATTTATGCGGAGTTTCTGTTCGCTCACCTAAATCTGTTTTGTTTGCAATCAAAATTTCAAAAATCGTGAAATCATTTGGTGTTCCTGTTGTCTGGGGTGGGTCGTTTTGTGACGGAGCGCCTCCTGAACATTTTTTTGAAACGGGAGTTATCGATGTTTTAAGCTTCAGCGAGGGCGAAATGACCTGGCTTGAGCTTGCCGAGGCATTTGATGGAAAAAAGGATTTTTGTGATATAAAGGGTATTGCTTATAAATGTGAAAACGGATATAAAAAAACAGAGCAGCGGGATTTTATGGATTTATCCGATGTTCTTCCTGCTGATTGGTCGCTTGTTGATGTGTCTCAATATTTCCAGTATCTTTACGGTTCCCAAAAGCTGCTTTATCTTTATCTTTCAAAAGGCTGTCCCGGAAGATGTTCGTTTTGCTACAATTCCGAGTTTCACCGTTCGTGTTATCGCAGAAAGTCTCTTGATGTTTTTATGCAAGAACTCAGAGAGCTTGTTGAAAACCATGGAATGGACGGCTTTTATCTTTCTGATGAAATGTCGTTTATGAAAAAAGAGGATTTATATTCTCTTTGTGATGAGCTTGATAAAACGGGATATAATCTCATCTGGGGATTTCAAACACGCATAGGGGCGCTGGATGAAAAGGATTTTCAGAGGGCATATGATTCGGGGTGCAGATGGGTTGATTTCGGCATTGAAAGCGCAAGCCCGAAAATGATAAAGAAAATCGGCAAAAACATACCGCTCGATAAAATAATTCCCACATTCGAAATGTGTCAGAAAATAGGGATTATAACAATGTCAAACTTTATTCTCGGCTTGCCGGGTGAAGATGAAAACGACATCAGAGCAAGCGTAGAGCTTGCAAAGAAAATTCCGGGTAATGTTCCAACGTTTTTTCTTTACGCTTATAATTACGGAACAAAAACAGGAAAAGAAATATATAATTCGCGAAAATATAAGCTTCCTCAAAAGCTTTCGGAATACAGAAAAGCAGATTTTTGCTTTAATCGGTTACCGAATTTTTCAGAGGTATCAATGTGGGATAAAAAAGTTGTTCAGGGATATTTTTTGTGGAAACAGCTTGTTCAAAAGGACTATATTGAAGAAACAAAGAGCTTTGACCTGATTTATAAACATATCAGAATTGTTTCGGAAAGAATAAGGTTTGTTGATTTTATTCATGTTCCTGAGGCGATAATCAAATCTCTCTGCCCGTTCATAAGATTCTTTTTTTCTGCTAAGTTTTGTTTTAAAACAAGAAAGAAATACGGGCTGTATGATAATAAGAAACAAAAATAAAAAGGTTTGCATCAGATCTGATGCAAACCTTTTTTGCGTGTTGATTACTCTTCAGAGGATGATTCCTCGACAGCTTCATCTTCTTCAACATATGAAGCTGAAGAATCTGTGATGTTTTCTTCGCTGCTGTCTGCGGTGTCATCCGAAACAACTTCATCATTTTTGGATTCAGGCTCTTCGGAAATCTGAATTTCTTCCGAATCCTGAGCGTCAAGCTCAAAATCGATTGCCGTGGGTTCTTCGTCTGAAACGGGGATTTCGGGCACAAAAGCGGGGATGAGAGCGAGCTTCCTTCTGCGTTTTGCAAAGAGTTTAGCCGCCACAATCAGTGCCAATACGGTGAACAATGAAATGCCGGCGCCGAGAATAAGACCGTCGGGCATAAAACTGAACTCGATTTCGTGTTTGCCTTTGCCTATGTTAAAGCAAAGGTAAGTGTATTCGGGATTTCCCTCGTCGTTTTTGTCGAAATAAACAAAATCGTCTTTATCAACGGTTTTCCCGTCAATCTTCACAGTCCATCCCGAATCATAGGGAATGGATGTAAAGAATACGCTGTCTTCTTCAAGAATAACCGTGCCGCTGATTTTGGTCTCTTCAAATGAGGTGACCTCAAGCTGACGGCTCTTGAGAATTTCATAGCCCTCTTTGAGCACTTCGTCGTTTACAAAATAGGGATAGAAGTCAATATAGCCGTATTCCGAATCAGTTATGGTTATTTTGACTTTAACATCTTCTTCGGGTGTTACGGTGCCTATATCGTAAATATAGGGTTCATCTGTGGGCTGAACAAATTCGTTGTCGTCTTTGATGATTGTGATTTCTTCAAAGTCTCTTGAATTAACATAAAGATAGCAGTGCTTTTTCGCATCGGTTTTAAGGATGAATGTAAGCTCGCCTTCGCCTTCACCGGTTTTGGTGTAATAGATATCGCCTGTTTCAAGCCCCGATGTGATTTCATCCATATTGTAATACTGAACTTCATCGATTGTCATCATACCGAAAACATCTGAAAGCCCTGTTGAATATTCAAACCAGTCGCCCTGAACGATAAACGGGTTTGTAAGGTCTGAATACCAGTTGGTTATATCGCTGTTAACGCCGAAACCTATGGGCAGATGATATTTGTTTTCGAAAGCGGTGAACTTGCCGTGGGTCATCAGTTCGTTGAAATAATCGCTTTCAACCGTGACATCCGTATCGTTGTTAACAACATATTTGAGCGAATGCATCATATTGTAAACAGGGGTCTGAAGATGATAGGTGTAGCTGTTGATATAGTTGCCGTAAAGACCGAGGTCGCTCTGCATATTTGACATTTTTTCATATGCCATTGAGGTGAAGGTTGAAACACCGTTGTAGCCGTACCACGCAGGATCCATTCTTGCTCTGTTATAGGTGAGATCCATTCTGTACATATCATCGCCGCTGAGCTCATCAAGTTCATCTTTGAGGGTTCTGAAATCCGAATAGTCGCCCGTGAAGCTTGACTTAGGCTGATCCATGTTGTAGCGGTCTGTGTTGGCGCACGCAAGCTCGCCGATAACGCAGCAAAGAAGAAGAACCGCAACGGTTGACTGCTGATAGCGCTTATCTTTCATAATCGCAAAAACAAGGCAATAGGTAACAACAAAAATGATGCTGATAAGAACCGTTATTTCTTCAACATTCTTTGATCCGTTTTCCTGAATAAGAATTATTGAGCCGAGAACAGCCATGCCTGCGCCGAGAATGGCTCTGCCGCTGAATTCGTGAAGCCTTGTGAACGCCTTGTATGCAAGGATGAGAAGTATGAATGAATACATAAACGACCAACGGTAGGGGAGGTCGTTGGGGTAATGGAAGCCGTGCCAGATATAGTTGAGGAAGTTGGCGTTGAAGCTGAAATACATCAGACCGAGCAACCCTGTATATGCAACCTTTTCTTTGAGAGGAACCGATCTTGTAAAAAGATAAAGAGGAACAAGAATAAGAGTTGCGATGCCGCAATATACATTGGGAAGAACATCTTCGCCGCTGCTGCGGATGGTGGGATCAACGCTTGAAAGATGGTTTGCGAGAAAATCAAAAATCGAGAAATATGATTTATAGGTTTCAGGGAAAGTGCCTGAAGTTGCCGAACAGTTTTTGAGAATAAAATAAGTTGGTATAAGGCTAACTGCAACAAGACCTGCTGCGGCGATGCTTGCAAAAGCAAATGTGAAACCGCTTCTCAGAAAGTTGTTGCCGAGAATTTTGTTTTTGAGGGTGTATACTTTGTTGCCCTTTTCGTCAAGTTTATAAGGTGTTCTGATATCATAGGGCTCATTCTGGCAGCCGATATAATATACAAGGAAATAAAGCACCGAGAATATGCAGGTCATATAGCCCATATAATAGCTTGAAAGAAGCGTGAGGGCAAGGGCTGCAATATAGATTCTCGGATTTTTGCTTTTTACAATATTTTCAATTCCGAGAATAACAAGCGGAAAATAAACCATCGCATCAATCCACATAACATTCCAGTAATATGCGATGAAGTAGCCGCACATTGCGTAAAGCAAGCCGAATGCGGCGGTTGTGAAATCGTGCCTTCCCTGAGATTTTCTGAGATAAAAGGCAAATGTGAACGCAGAAAGAGCGGCTTTTGCAATTATCATTCCCGCAATTGCTTCGGGCATATTTTCGTGACCGAGCAAAAGCATGATTATCATACTCGGACTTGAAAGATAGTTGAAAAAGTTGCCCAGAAACGGCGAACCAAGACCCGTCTGCCACGAATAAAGAAAGCTCTTGAACTGAGTTACTCTGTCGTAAAGCTCTGCGAAAAGCGGGCCGTACTGATGATAAAGGTCCATACGGAGAATTGTGGTTTCACCGAAGGGGAAGAGGTCATAGCAGTAATAAACAAGCATCATAACGCCGACCGTGCAGAATGCAGCAAGCCAGCAATATGAATTGTTTGAAAATATCCGTTTGAATATTGACTGCTTTTTATCAAGCGTTGTCATAATTTTTCCTCCAAAACAAGTTATTGCCATAAACATAATCAATATACCATAATATAAAGCTTATTTCAAGTGAACATTTTATGAAGAGTTCTATATTCGGACAAGTGCACATATACTCACTAAAGGAAGGGGAAAGCAATGGATAACATAAAACGCTTTGATGTTGCGGCGCAAAGCCTTACGGCAGAGCTTTGCCGTATGTTTTTGTCGCTTGATGATGCTGATAAAAACAGAATAAGAGAAATACGTCTGAGAAGCCGACGGGCTGTTGTGATTATTACAGATAAAGGTGCAGAGTTTCTGACGCCCCAGGGAAGGCTTACTCAGGTTTATTCCGATTTGACCGTGAAAGTCAACGAAAGGGATGTTGAAGAAATCTTCAGGCGGCTTTGTGGCTATTCGGTTCACAGCTTCAAGGATGCTATAAACAAAGGCTACATAACGCTTGCAGGCGGTCACAGAGCGGGTATTGCGGGAACGGCGGTTTGTGAAAACGGCAAGGTAACAGCTGTTCGTGATATATGCGCTGTGAATATCCGCGTTGCCCGTGAAATAAAGGGCGCGGCGAATGAAATCTACAGAAGCGAATTTGCAAACGGACTTGATTCCGTTATCATTGCGGGTCCGCCGTCAAGCGGAAAAACAACCGTTTTACGTGACCTTGTGCGCTGTTTTTCGGGTGCTGAGAGAGGCGGGATTTATAAAACTTTTGTCTGCGACGAAAGGGGAGAAATCGCCGCTTGCGTTTCAGGCGTTGAGCAGAATGATATGGGTATAAACAGCGATATCATAACTTCGTATCCGAAAGCGGAAGGCATAATGATTGGTCTGCGTTCGTTTTCTCCGGATATTATTGTTTGCGATGAAATTGCAACAGAAGAAGAAGTGAGAGCGGTTGAAGCGGGGGTGAACAGCGGTGTTTGTTTTGCGCTGAGCGTTCACGCAAGAGATGAACGGGAGCTTAAAACAAAAACGGTTTTGAAAAAGCTTTTGCTTACGGGTGCTTTTTCAAAAGTTATTCTGCTTTCGGGCATAAACGTAGGAAAAACAGAAAAAACATACACGGCAGGTGATATGCTTGCTTAAATTTGCGGCTTTAGTGCTGATTGCTTCAGGCTTTTTTTCGGGTGGAATGTATCTCGCTTCAAGGCAGACGAAAAAGGTCAGGGTTATCTCTGATATTCTGCTGATGATTTCGGTGATTGAAACTCAGATTCGTTATGCTTGCTTGCCTGTTTCTGATTTGCTCAGAATTCTGTGCGAAACCGAGAAACTTTCATCGTTCGGTTTTATAGCGGAATGCAAAAACAAAACAGAAAACGGCGAGGCTTTTCCCGAAGCCTGGAAAAATTCCGTTGAAAACAGCGGCGAGCTTTGCTCTTTGCTCGGTGAGCAAAGAAGCCATCTTCTTCGCATCGGAGAAGAAATAGGGGCAACTGACATTGAAGGTCAGCTGGGTTGCTGTGAATATTATAAACAGATTTTCGAAAAAGAGCTTGCTTTGCGTGAAGAAAATGAAAAAAAGTATAAAAAGCTCTATCCGTTGCTTGGGCTTATGCTCGGAGTATCGGTTGTGATTATTATTGTTTGAGGTGTGTTTTATGGATTTTACCGTTGTTATCAAAATTGCGGCTGTGGGTATTATAGTTGCGATTCTGAATTCGATTCTTGCCCGTGCCGGGCGTGATGATTATGCACTGATAACCATTCTTGCGGGGATAGTTGTTGTTCTTATGATGCTTGTACCGCAGTTTTCAAATCTTCTTGACACGGTAAACGGCATAATGGATTTCTGAAATGGATATTCTTAAAATTTCTTTTCTCGGCATAATGACAGCTTTGCTTTATACGCTCATACGAAACATAAAACCCGAAATTGCGCCGTTGGTTGTTCTTGCGGGTGCCGCAACGGTTCTTGTGATTGTATCGGAAAGATTGCTTGAAGTGACGGGAAGCGTCAACGAAATGATGAAGCTTGCAGGTATTGAAAAAGAAAATGTTTCAATGTTGATGAAGGCTTTGGGAATATGTGTTGTAACGCAGTTTGCCGCAGATATATGCTATGACAATTCGTGCTCATCGTTGGCGGCGGCTGTTGAGCTTGCGGGCAGAGTGGGAGCGATAATAATTTCAATGCCAATGCTCAAAACTGTTGCTGAGCTTGCGATAGGGTTGATAAACGGATGATTTTTAAAAGAATTGTATATATTTTAACGGCATTGATTCTTGCGTTTGCATTGCCTGCAACCGCTTATGCTTCAAATATTGATGAATATGCCGAAAACGGAATTGAGGCAAGCGGAGCGGATAAGCTGTCGGAATATCTTTCCGATGAAACCAAAGATTATCTTGACGAACTCGGCTTCGGTGATTTGAATTTTGAAAAAATGCTTGATGTTTCACCGATGACAGTTTTCAGCCTGATTCTGAATATGCTGAAAAACGGGTTGAAAATCCCGTTAAAGGCTGCAATCAAATCGATCGGAGTTATTCTTCTTGTCAGCGTTTGTTCGGGTTTCTTTCCTGATGACGCAAAAAACAGAAACATTCTGAATATGGTTTGCGGTTGCGTTGCGGTGTTGGCGGTGTTTTTACCTGCATCCGAAAGCATAGGCGCGGCGGTTTCAACAATAGGATTATGTGCGGCTTTTGAGAAAGGGATGATACCCGTGCTTGCAGGTGTTTTGACGGCAAGCGGGAATCCCGCTGTTGCGCTTTCATTTAAAGGTGCAGCGTTTGCCGCGGCGGAATTTATTCAGGCGTTTTCAAAAAACTTTGCGGTGCCTCTTATAGGAATTTCGGGCGCATTGGGAATAGCGGGAGCTATGCTTCCGACCCTCAGGCTTTCTGCGGTAAGCGAAATAATAAGAAAAACACTGACAGCTTCTCTTTCGTGCGTTGCGGGTTTGTTTGCGGGATTTCTTGCGCTGAAAAATGTTCTTGCGTCTTCGACGGATGCATTGATTGTTAAAGGTGTGAAAACCGCCGCATCGTTTATCCCTGTTATCGGCGGCTCACTCGGTGAAGCTTACACTTCGGTTACGGCAAGTATTTCGCTTTTGAAAAACACTGTCGGGATTTATGTTATAGCGGCATTTTTTATAACTGTTATCCCCGTTGTGATTAACCTTGCGCTCTGGGTTTTTGCAATGCGTGCTGCCTGTGCTGTGGGAGAGCTTCTTGACTGCAGGGTGTGCGCTGAGATACTGAAAAACACGGCTTTTGTTTTCTCAATGACAAATACGGTGCTTTTGCTTTCCGCTGCCGTGTTTATCATAACTGCCGGTCTTGTAGTTTCGATAAAAACGGGAGGCTGAAATGGATGCGTTAAAACAGTGGGCGCTTTGCCTGATAATCGGAGCGGCAGCGGCAACGCTTGTTGTGTCTGTTTCTCCGAGAGGGTCTGTGGATAAAACGGTCAGAGCAGTTGTTGGAATTTTTGTTGTTGCGGCAATCTGCGCTCCGCTTGCAAAGCTTGCTGAAACTGATTTTTCGGCAGATGCTTTTGTCAGTTATGATTTCTCAGAATACGGTGCCGAAGATATGAACGGATATGTGCTTGATCTTTATAAAAGTGAGCTTGAAAAAAGCATACTTTCAACGGCGGATGATTACGGCGTGAGCGTGGAAAAGATATTCATTTCTATGGATATTGATGCAGAAGGTTGTATAATTATACACAAAATCGATACTGTGATATCTGAAAGCGAATTGTTGAACAAAGCAGAGTTTTCTCGGCTTATTTCGCAAAAGACAGGCTTTGACATAACGGTTATCACCGAGTAAGGAACGGTATTTGAAATTGAAAAATAAGCCCGAAAATATTCAAAAAATCATAAACAAAATATCCGAAAAAACCAAGCTCAGCCCCGGAGTTCTGCCGGTGGTTGCGCTGTTTGTTGCGGGTGCGGTTATGCTGATGCTAAGCGAACTTTCCGATAAGGAAAAGGATGTTCCCGTTCAAGCCGTGACAACTGTATACGAGGATTCCTATGAATACGAAAGAAAACTTGAAGAACGGTTGATATCAATTGTTTCGGCGATTGACGGGGCGGGTGAAACACGGGTTATGGTAACCCTTGAGAGCAGCAGTGAGGATGTGTATCTCAACAATTCGGATTACGGTGAAAACATTGAATCTGACGGCGAAAACAGCTTTGAAAAGAAGGATGATTATATTATTGTTGATAACTCTTCGGGGCAGGGCGGAATAGTTGTTCGCAGAACCGAGCCGAGGGTGAGGGGAGTTGCTGTTGTGTGCAGTGGTGCGGGCAGTGAAACGGTGAAGGCTCAGATTGTTGAAGCCGTAACGGCTCTTCTTGATATAAGCAGTGCGAGAGTCAGCGTGGCTAAAATGAATTAATACATTCATTTTGCATAAAATTACATTTTGGAGGAAACGAAGATGATAATCAGAAAAAGGCAGCTTTTGCTTGCAACGCTCATTGTTGCCCTTGCGGCAGCGGTATTTGTGAATTGGTATTATACCCGCCCCGAAATTGAATCTGCAAATTCGGGTTTGCTGTCGCCTACAGCTCAGCCCGAGGTTAAAGACGGCGCAAATCTCGGTGACGCACGATATGTTATCTCGTCTGATGCATCGCTTGAGGATGAAGCGGCTCAGGCTCAGGCAAATGAATATTTTGCAAGCGCAAAACTTCGCCGTCAGACCGCTCACGATAAAGCCGCAGAGGCACTCAATGACATAATAAAAGACGGTTCGTCGTCATCTGAGTCTGTTTCCAAAGCAACAGCAGCTATCAGTGATCTCGCAAATGCAATTTCGCTTGAAAGCGATATAGAGAATCTTATATCGGCAAAAGTCGGCTGCGAAAATCTTGTTATTCTCAACAGCGGAAATGCGGAGATTATTGTTGAAAACGGTTCTCTTGATGATGTGAGCATAATCAAAATCAAAGAAATCGCAGTTAAACAGACAGGATATTCGGTTGATAAAATTTCAATTACCGAAATGGAATATTAAAATAAATATTTTTAAAATATATTGTATATTTATAAAAAAAGTGCTATAATCTCCGTATAAACGGGCATTTGCCCATACGGAGGAATTATTTTGACAAGACGAGAAGAAAGAGAGCAGGCTTTTATTCTGCTTTTTGAAAAATCATTCAATCAGGAAACCGAGCTCAGCGAGCTTTATGATTTTGCAGTTGAAAACGAAGCAATCACGGGCAGTGATTTCGTGAAGAATCTTTTGTTTACAACCTGGGAAAATGTTGCGGATATTGATATAGTTATCGAAAAATATTCTCACGGCTGGAAGATAAACCGAATTTCAAAGGTTGCTCTTGCTGTTCTCAGGCTCGCGATCTGTGAGATGAAATATTTTGAGGATATTCCCGTTGGTGTTTCAATAAACGAAGCTGTTGAGCTTTGCAAAAAGTATGCCGCAAAGGATGATTCCGTGTTTGTTAACGGGCTTCTCGGCTCTGTTTCAAAGGAAGCTGAATAATGCGCACTCTCGGTATAGATACAAGCAATTACACAACATCCGTTTGTGTATACAACAGCGAAACGGGTGAGGTTTTTCAGAAGAAGCTTCTCTTGCCTGTTAAACAGGGAGAAAAAGGGCTTCGCCAGAGCGATGCGGTGTTTCATCATACTGCAAGGCTTTATCCTCTTGTGCGTGAACTTTTTGAGGAGTGTGGCGGAGAGATAGATGCAATAGGCGTTTCAGAAAAACCGAGGGATGCAGAAGGCTCATATATGCCGTGTTTCCTTGTTGGCGTCAATGTTGCGGATTGCATTGCAGCCGTCACAGGTAAGCCGATTTACGGCTTTTCTCATCAGGCGGGGCATATTGCTGCTGCTCTTTATTCAAGCGGCAGAATGAACTTGATAAAAGAAAAATTCATTGCCTTTCATGTTTCCGGGGGCACAAGCGAAATGTTGCTTGTATCTCCGGATAGTGAGAGGGCTTTTGATGTTGAAATAATAGGCGAAACGCTCGATCTCAATTGCGGACAGGCAGTTGACAGAGCGGGTGTTATGATGGGATTAACCTTCCCTTGCGGAAAAGAGCTTGAAGCGCTGGCTCTTGAAAGCAGCGAAAAATATAATCCGAAAATATGCGTCAAAGGCGGCAATTGCAGCCTTTCGGGGCTTGAAAATCAATGCAGACGGATGCTTGACGGCGGCGAATCAAAAGAAAATATTTCCCGTTATTGCCTTGATTATATCTGCAAAACGCTTGAGAAAATGACGGAATATGCTCTTGAAGAAAAAGGCAGACTTCCTCTTGTTTTTGCAGGCGGGGTTATGTCAAACTCTATCATCAGAGAAAAAATTCAGAGCAGATTCGGTGCGGCTTTTGCCAAACCTGAATTTTCCTGCGACAATGCGGCGGGGGTTGCGATTCTTGCGGCGTTGAAAGGTGAAAAGCAATGAGTAACGGAGTTGTGTTGAGCGTCAGTCAGCTCAACAGATATGTAAAATCAATAATTGACCAGGATTTCAATCTGCAGACTGTTTTTGTTCAGGGTGAGATTTCAAATTTTACAAACCACTATAAAACCGGTCATTTTTATATGACGATCAAAGACGAATTTTCGTCAATCAAGGCGGTGATGTTTAAATCCGCCAATATGCGTTTGAAATTTATGCCCGAAAACGCAATGAGCGTTATCATCAGGGGCAGAGTTGCAGTTTTTGAAAGAGACGGTCAGTATCAGCTTTATATTGATGATATGCAGCCCGACGGCACGGGTGCGCTCAGCCTTGCATTTGAACAGCTTAAAACAAAGCTTGCAAAAGAGGGTCTGTTTGATGCTGAGAGAAAAAAGGCGATACCCGCTTATCCGCAAAAGGTCGGAGTTGTGACATCCCCGACGGGTGCGGCGATAAGAGATATAATCAATGTTATTTCACGCCGTTTCCCTTTGGCTGAAGTTGTGCTTTGCCCTGTTGCTGTTCAGGGGGAATATGCCGCTCCTCAGATTAAAGCGGCAATCGAACTTTTCAATGAACGGAATGCAGCTGATGTTCTTATTGTGGGCAGAGGCGGCGGCTCAGTTGAAGAATTATGGGCGTTCAATGAAGAAATTGTTGCAAGAGCGGTTTCGGAAAGTGAAATACCTGTTATTTCGGCGGTTGGTCACGAAACAGATTTCACAATCTGTGATTTTGTTGCGGATCTGAGAGCTCCGACTCCGTCTGCGGCAGCCGAGCTTGCCGTGCCGGACAGTTTTCAGCAAAGAGAAATGCTTTCGTCGTTTTCAAGAAGAATTGACGGCGCAATTTACGATAAAATCGGCAGCGAAAGAGCAAATCTTGAACTCAGAAAGGTTTTGCTTCAGAGATACAGCCCTCAGAATTATATTGATGCGTTGCGTGTTAGGTGTGACAGAGCGTCAATGGCGATGGAATCTGCGGTCAGAAACGGTTTTTCGTCAAAGACAAAAGATTTTGCATCCCTTTGTGCAAAGCTTGATGCGTTGAGCCCCTTGAAAATACTCGCAAGAGGCTATGGCGTTGCAAGCAAGGAAGGCAAGATAATTTCAGATATCGGCCTTGTTGAAAAAGGGGATTTGATTAATCTCAGGCTCAGCAACGGAGATGTTGACTGTGAAGTTAAAGAAATAAGAGGTTAAGGGAAATGAAAAAAATAAATTATGAAAAAGCCGTAACAAGGCTTGAAGAAATAACGGACAAGCTTGAAAACGGCAATCTTCCGCTTGAAGAGATGATGAAGCTTTATGAAGAGGGCACGGCTCTTGCCTCTGAATGTTCAAAACTCCTTGATGCAGCTCAGCTTAAAATAACGGAGCTTTCGGCGGGAAAGGCGGATAACGATGATTGATTTTGATAAAATCTTCAGCAAGTATGTTGATGAAATAAATAAAGCGGCGGATTATTATGTTTCTTCGCGGGTGTTTGAAGGCAGAGAATCTTTCGGGCTTGATGTTATGCTTGATGCGATGAAATATTCTCTCTCAAACGGCGGCAAGCGTATAAGACCGATGATTGTGCTTGAATTCTGCCGTGTATGCGGCGGCGATTATAAATCCGCTTTGCCGCTTGCAATTGCACTTGAAATGATACACACATATTCACTTATCCATGATGATTTGCCTTGTATGGATAATGACGATATGCGAAGAGGCAAGCCGTCAAGCCATAAGGTTTACGGAGAAGCCAATGCATTGCTTGCGGGCGATGCGTTGCTTACCCTTGCATTTGAAACTGCGCTTTCTTCAGATATTGATGATGACAAAAAGGCGAAGGCTGCTCTTGAGCTTGCAAAGGCTGCGGGTGCGGCGGGAATGATCGGCGGTCAGGTTATGGATCTTGCCAATGAAGAAAAAGCGGCAACGCTTGACGAGATAATAACAACAGAGCGGCTCAAAACAGGAGCGCTTATCAAGGTTGCGGCGGTTATGGGATGCATAGCCGCAGGCGCCGATGAATCGCGCATCAGAGCGGCTGAAACATATTGTGAAAATATCGGTCTTGCATTCCAGATTGTTGATGATATTCTTGATGTTACGAGCGACGAAGAAACGCTCGGAAAGCCCATAGGCAGCGACAGCGAAAACGGCAAATCAACATTTGTTTCGCTTCTCGGGCTTGAAGAATCAGACCGTTATGCCCGTGAGCTTACCGCCAAAGCTAAGGCGGCACTTGATATTTTTGGTTGTGAAGGAGATTTTCTTTCGATTCTTGCAGACAGACTTTCCGAAAGAAAAAGCTGAGATATGAGTGAAAATATTTCGATTCTCGAAAATATAAATAACCCTTCGGATCTTAAGACGCTGAGCAGTTCAGAGCTTGAAACTCTGTGTTCCGAAATCCGCAGAACGCTTGTTGACACCGTTGCGTCAACGGGCGGTCATCTTGCGTCAAATCTCGGCACGGTTGAGCTGACAGTTGCTCTTCATAAAACATTTAACTCTCCCGAAGATAAGTTTGTGTGGGATGTGGGTCATCAGGCTTATGCCCATAAATTGCTCACGGGAAGATATTCGTCGTTTTCAACTTTGAGAACAGAAAACGGCATATCGGGATTTGTTCGCCCCGATGAAAGTGAGCACGACAGTTTTTATGAAGGTCACGCCGGCGTGTCGGTATCTCAGGCGGCAGGTCTTGCGGCGGCAAATGCCGCAAAGGGTCTCAAAAATTTTGCTGTTGCGGTTATCGGCGACGGCTCGTTCGGCAACGGAATGGTTTATGAAGCCCTCAATCACGCGGGTTCATCAAAATCAAGGCTCATCGTTATTCTTAACGATAACGAAATGTCAATTTCCGAAAATGTCGGCGCGATGGCAAGGTATCTTGCAAAAGTGCGTTCAAAGCCTGAGTATTACCGCCTTAAAGCGGGTGCGCTTAACACGTTGAGAAGAATTCCTCTTGTTGGCAAACCTCTTTCAAAATATGCAAATAAAGTTAAGATGGCGGTCAAAAACGCTATTTATCCAAGCCTTTTCTTTGAAGATCTCGGTTTTCAATATATCGGGCCCATTGACGGTCACAATATTGAAAGCCTTTGCGAGGCAATGAACGGCGCAAAAACCATTGCGGCGCCTGTTGTTATCCATATCAACACTCTCAAGGGCAGGGGCTATGATTTTGCGGAATCTTCACCTGAAAAGTTCCACGGAATATCAAAATTCGATATAAATACGGGAGAACAACTCACCTCGGGTGACAGCTTTTCTTCGCATTTCGGAAAAACGCTCTGTGAATTTGCAGCTAAGGATAAGCGTATATGTGCGATTACCGCTGCGATGTCTATAGGTACAGGCCTTGAGAATTTTTCGAAAAGTTATTCCGAGAGATTTTATGACGTCGGTATTGCAGAAGAACACGCCGTTACCTTTGGCAGCGGACTTTCTGCAGGCGGAATGATTCCCGTTTTTGCCGTTTATTCAACATTTTTGCAGAGATGCGCCGATCAGCTTATTCACGACGGTGCATTGCAAAGACGAAAAATGGTTATTGCGGTTGACAGAGCGGGATTTGTGGGCGAGGACGGTGAAACCCATCAGGGTCTTTTTGATGTTTCTCTTGTTCAGAGCATTCCGAACACAACGGTTTATTCGCCTGCAACCTATTCAGAGCTCGGTAAAGCGATGTATAACGCATTTTATAAAGATGAAAATCTTGTTGTTATCCGTTATCCGAGAGGCGGCGTGCCCGTTGCGGGAGAATTCAACGAAACAAGCGGCGCGGATTATGAAATTATGGGCGATAAAGATGCCGATATCGCGATTGTGACTTACGGTAAGCTCTATTTCAACGCAGCTTTTGCCGTTAAAGCTCTTGCTGAAAAAGGAATAAAAGCGAAAATCATAAAGATTCTTAAAATAAAACCGTTACCTTTTGGAGCGGTTGAAGAAGCAATGAAATGCGAAAAAGTATTTTTCTTTGAAGAAGGAATGCGCTCGGGCGGCACGGGTGAGGTTTTTGCCGCACAGCTGCTCGAAAAAGGATATACGGGAAGATTTTCTCTTACGGCGGTTGACGGTGAATTTGTCAGCCACGCAAGTGTAGCAAGGCTTATGGAGAAATATTCCCTCAGTTCAGAAAAAATGTTTGAAAAGATTGTCAGCGAGGTTGAGCGATGAGCGATAAATTACGGCTGGATGTTGCCGTTTTTGAGAGAGGCTTTGCCGAAACAAGGGAAAAGGCAAAAGCGATGATAATGGCAGGCAGTGTCTATGTCAACGGGCAGAAGGCTCTCAAGGGCGGCGTGAATATAAAAGAAACAGATGTTATCGAAGTCAGAGGTGCGGTAAATCCCTTTGTCAGCAGAGGCGGATTGAAGCTTGATAAAGCAATGAAAAGCTTCGGGCTTGATTTAACGGATAATATCTGTATGGATATCGGAGCATCAACGGGCGGATTCACCGACTGTATGCTCACAAACGGCGCAAAAAAGGTTTATGCAATCGATGTTGGCTACGGTCAGCTTGCCTGGAAGCTCAGATGCGATGAGAGGGTGGTTAATCTCGAAAGAACCAATTTTAGATATGTCACCCGTGAGCAGGTGCCCGATGAGGTTGATTTTGCATCGGTGGATGTTTCGTTTATTTCTCTGAAACTTATTCTGCCTGTTATGCACACTTTGCTCAAAGAAGGCGGAAGGTCTGTGTGCCTTATCAAGCCTCAGTTTGAAGCGGGCAAAGAAAACATCGGCAAAAAGGGTGTTGTAAGAGACAAAAGTGTTCATGAAGCGGTTGTTGAAAATATAACCTCATTTGCCGCTGAAAACGGATTCAAGGTGCTTGGCGTTGATTTTTCGCCTATCAAAGGCCCTGAAGGCAATATTGAGTACCTTATGTATATTGAAAAAACCGATAACGGCGAGATGCTCTGGGAAGGCTCTGTTGCTGAGCTTGTTGAGAGGTCTCACGAAAATCTGGATAAATAAGAGGATAATTATTATGAAAATTGCTCTTATACCTAATCTTACCCGAACCGAAGCTGCGGGTGTTGCAGCGGGGATATGCAAAAGCCTTAAATATCTCGGCGCACAGTACAGCTTCTTTGAGGAACATAAAGACGAATTTGAATTTACCGGAGCGGATTTTCTGCCTGAAAGCGAAGCAATTGATAGCTGCGATGCCGTTATCGCTGTTGGCGGCGACGGTTCGATTATCCACGCAGCAAAGCTTGCCGCAGTGAAGCAAAAGCCCATTCTGGGGGTGAATGCGGGCAGGCTTGCGTTTATGGCGGGTCTTGAAGATAATGAACTCCATCTTTTATCCCGTCTTATAGAAGGTGATTACAGCCTTGATAAAAGGCTTATGCTTAAAGCGAATATCATTAAAGATAATGAAATTATCCTGAGCGATTATTGCGTTAACGATTGTCTTATAACAAACGAAGAAAAGCAGAGAATGACGGCTATTGATGTTTCGCTCAACTCAAGCCGATTCAACAGCTATCTTTGCGACGGCGTTCTGATTTCAACGCCAACGGGCTCAACGGCATATTCTCTCTCAGCGGGAGGCCCTGTTGTTGACCCTGAGCTTGAAAGCATTCTTCTCACGCCGCTTTGCCCTCATTCTCTTGTTGACCGCTCTCTTATTTTCAGACCTGATGCGGTTATTACCGTAAACTCGGGTGAGAAGCAAACTCTTTGTCTTTCGGCAGACGGTGTTCAGCCTGTCGTTATTGAAAGAGACTGCCGTGCCGAAATTTCAAGAGCGGAATTCACAGCGAATTTCATCAGAATAAAATCAGATAATTTTATCGATATATTATATAAAAAGCTTGCACAAAGAAGATAAAAAAACTTGCACAGCTAAGGAGTGTAAATTGTGAAAAAGAAAAGACATGAAGCTATAATCAGACTTATTGAGCAGCATTGCCTCTCAACCCAGACAGATCTTCTCGAAATGCTCAGAAGCGAAGGCTTTGATACAACTCAGGCAACAATTTCGAGAGATATCAAGGATCTCAGGCTTGTAAAAAAAGTTGATGAAATGGGAAGAAGCCGCTACGCTGTTGATACGGGCGATTCGGGCGAACTTCTCGGAAAATACAAAAGCATTTTCAGCCATTCGGTTATTTCTGCGGATTATGCGGGCAACACCGTTGTTATCCGTTGCTATACGGGTATGGCTCAGGCAGCTTGCGCCGCTCTTGATGCAATGCACTGGGAGGGCCTTGTGGGCACTCTTGCCGGTGATGACACTATTTTTGCGCTCTGCAGAACTCCTGAACTTGCAAGCCGTATGACGGATGCAATTGCAGAGTTTGCAGACTGAGTTCCCGAAAGGATAGATTTTAACTTATGCTTATCGATTTAAAAATCGAGAATATCGCCGTTATAGAGAGCGCCGAAATTGATTTTGATTCGGGCCTGAATGTTATGACGGGTGAAACGGGTGCGGGTAAATCAATTGTTATTGATGCGATAAATGCCGTGCTCGGCGAACGAACATCAAGGGAGCTTATCCGCTCCGGCGCAGAAAGTGCAAAAGTTTATGCCTCGTTTGCGGATATAAGTGATGAAACCGAAAAAACACTCGATGAAATCGGCGTTGAAAAAATGCCCGATAAAACGCTCGTGCTCAGCCGCCTTATCAATGCTTCGGGTAAAAATACCTGTCGCATAAACGGTTGCCCCGTAACCGTATCAGCTCTCAAAGAAATCGGAGCGGGTCTTATAAACATTCACGGTCAGCCCGACAGTCAGGCTCTTCTCTCGC
>JAZLBI010000057.1:0-6617 GCA_045613625.1 Acutalibacteraceae bacterium
CATTTCTGCTGCTTCCTTGCTGTTCATAACATCATAGGGAAGTGCAGCAACCTCGCTCGCATATTCACTTGTTGGTCTGATTGCCGCAAAGGGTCTGAAAATTGCCATCTCAAACGCTTCCTTTCATATATACTAAAATAATTTATTTTATTATAATTCAATATATATTACAACAATGTGAATATTTTGTCAAATTTTTATTCTCTATTGATTTTTGTTTTTACCGATTGTATAATAAAACCATAAGAACAGAAGGAGGATTTTATATGTTTTGTCCCAAATGCGGCAAACCGCTCGCTGATGGTTCTTTTGTTTGCGTTGATTGCGGTCCCGTAAATGCAACCATACCTCAGGAATATAAACCCAAAAAGAAAATTTTCAATGCGCCCAGCAAGGCGGCAAAGAGCTATGCGGCGATTTTTTCGGCAGCCCTTGTTTTCCCCGCTTCAATATGCACTGTTATCGATTTTCTCGTTCATAAACATGACTATTGGTTTGATATTGTTATCGGTGCGCTCTTGCTTGCGTGGGTAATTTTCGTTTACCCCGTGCTCGGAGTAACGAAACCCTCGGTCAACGGAGTTATCATCTTCGGCGCAATAATGGGCTTCACGCTTTATGTTTCATACAAAACAGGTCAGGAAGAATGGATCACTCAGTTTATGATGCCTCTGATACTGATGACGGCGGGATTGATAGCCCTCGATGTTGCGGTGATAGGCGGCAAACATATAAAAGGCTTCCATATTGTGTCGCTTCTGGCGATAGAGAGCGCAGTTTATTTTGTTGCTCTTGAAGCGATGATGGATAATCTTTTCAAAAACGGCGTTATCGAGCTTACCTGGTCAATTGTTATTGCCTGCGTTTTTGTTTCGGTTATTGCGTTTGCCGAAGCTTTCAGTTATGTTGGCAGAGTAAACAAAAAAGATAAAAATAAGAAAAAATAAAAATATCGGGATTCCGCTGAAGGAATCCCGATTGTTTTTTTAATCTATATCCGAAAAGAATTCTTCGGTTTTTGTTACGCTGTATCTGCCGTTGCTTATATCAATCAGCTTTGCGTTGAAGCCGTCAACAAGCTCAACTGGCATTCTGAAAACGAGGGTAACGTTATCTTCGAATATTGTATCCTCAATTATACCGCCGTTTTCGGGAACAAAAGAGGTGAGCTTTCCGTAAAAATAATAGTCGCAGGTAACTTTCAGCCTTGCGCACATTGCACGGGTAACTATTCCGCCCGCCGCAACCGCAATTGAAGCCGAATGGGAATAGGCTCTCACGAGACCGCCTGCGCCGAGCATAATTCCGCCGAAATAGCGGGTGACAACAACCGCACAGTCGGTAACGCCTGTTTTTTCAAGCACATCAAGCACGGGTATACCCGCAGTGCCCTGAGGTTCGCCGTCATCCGAATATCTTTTGATGCCGCCTTCTCTTATGATATAAGCATAAACATTATGGGTTGCATCCCAATGCTTTTTGCTTACCTGAGAGATGAATTCGAGCGCTTCTTCAGCGGTTTTGACAGGCTTTATATGACCGATGAAGCGTGATTTTTTCACTATGTATTCATCCTGAGAAGCGGTTCTTATTGTTTTGTAGCTGCTTGCAGACATAATAAATACCTCTTTGAAAAGCAAAAGCGGTGCAGATATAATGCACCGCTAAATTTGCTATTACTTGTTAAGATTGAAACGCTTGTTGAAGCGATCAACACGTCCGCCGGTATCAACGAGCTTCTGCTTACCTGTAAAGAACGGATGGCATTTTGAGCAGATATCAACGCGGAGATTTTCCTTTGTTGAACCGGTCTTGATAACCTCACCGCAAGCACAGCGGATCTCGGTCTGTTCGTACTTAGGATGGAGTCCTTCCTTCATCTGATGTCACCTCTTTCGGTATATCCATAAACATAACAAACGGATTTTATCACATAAAACGCAAAATTGCAAGCGTTTTTTGAAATTTTTTTGTTTTTATTGAATTTCAACAGTTTCACCCAGCCTGAAAGAGTAAATAAGTGTCTCTTTAACGGGAAGTCCGATAACTTCTGCAAGACATCGGCGATAAACAGAGAGCTGTTCTTTATATTTTTCGGCAAGTTCGGCTCCGTCTGTGGCTTTGTCTGTTTTGAAATCAACTATAACAAGGCTGCCGTTTTCAACAAAAGCGCAGTCGGCAACGCCTTCAATAATTATAACCTCATCAGTTTCTCCGATGTCGGGTTCAAGCTCGCCCAGCGGTATTGATGCGGTGAAGGCATATTCTTTGAATATTTTTTCACAGGAGAGCATTCTTTTTGCAAGGTCGCTTGCGAAAAATTCCGAAATTGCTTTTTTATCAACAACCTTTGCTTCTGCATCGGTGAGCATACCTTCGGAAACAAGTCTTTCAAGCTCGGCATCAACACCGTTTGCCGATTTTTCGTAATCCGCAAACTGCATAAACCTATGGGTTGCGATACCTCTCTGAGCGGGAGTAAGTTTATCTTTTTCTGCAAACGACGGCTTTCGCGAAGCAAAATATTCTCCGCCGATTTCTTCGCTGTTGAGCTTCGAAGCGATGCGCTTTGCAACGATTCCGTCAAGCTTTGCATATGGATAAACATAGCTCAGCCTTTCTCTTGTTTCCCTTATGATTTCGGGGTCAGGGTCTTCGCATACGGTATTTTCGGGTGTTATGTTTTCATCCGTACTGCCTTTGATTATCTGCGTTTTGAGCGGAGTATCGCAAGGAATTGAAATTCCCGCAGAGATGCCCGCTGCATTTCGCAGAGCGTGGGCGTCGGGATGCCTTATAAGCGAAGAGAGAATGCATTCGCTGTAGCTTGAAAAATTAATAACCGTAAACGGATTCATAAGTTTTTCTTTTTTTACGGTTGCGGCGATTTTTGAAAGGGATTTATTCCAATCTTCCGCAGACGAAAGAATAATCAGCTTTACTTTCGGTCGGGTGAGTGCAACATAAAGAACTCTCAATTCTTCTGAATGCTCGGCTTTTTTGATTTCAAGCTTTGCGGCTATGCGTGCAAGAGTGTCGAATTTTGCGCTTCCTTCGCAGTTTTTGATGCCCGTTCCGCTTTCGGGAGCGATAAGCAAATCTTCTTTGAGAGAAAGATCGCCGTATTTTTTTTCGCACGCGGCAACAAAGCAGACGGGGAATTCAAGACCCTTGCTTTTGTGAATGGTCATTATTTTAACGCTGTTGCCTTCATCGGCGCTTGCGCCCGAAGCGGCAACATCACCGCCGCTTTTCATAACATTATCAATATATCGTATGAAGCCCGAAACGCCTTTTTTGCCCGTTGATTCATATTTGTTGGCAAGGTCGATGAAGCTGTTGAGATTTGCTCTTCTTTTTGCGCTGTCTTTCATAGCGCAAACGATGGCATTATAGCCCGTTTCTTCGATAAGACGGCGCACAAGCTCGCCCGCCGCAACGGTTGATGAGAGCCTTCGCATCTCTTTTATTCTTTCAAGGAATTGAGCGGATTTGCAGTTTTCGTTTTCTGCCGATTTAACAAGGCACTGATAAAAAGAGCCTTTTCTCTGCACCGCTCTCATTTCGGCAAGGTCATCGGGAGTGAAGCCGAAAACGGGCGAGAGCATAACGGCGGTGAGCGGAATATCATCGGCGGGATTGTCAATGATTTTGAGAAGGGAAATCATAAACATAATCTCGGGAGCAGAAAGGAAACCGCCACCCGCTTCGCAGCTGAAGGGTATTCCTCTTGCGGTAAATTCATCGGTGAAGGGCTTTGCGCAGTTTTTAACGCTTCTCAGAAGAATGCAGAAATCGCCGTAATTACCGTATTCCGAGCCGTCTGCAATGCATTTTTCAATATAATCCGCTGCATATTTTGCCTGAGCTTCAAGAAAATTATCTTTATCGGTTTCAATAAGAGTAACCTCTGTGTCAGCTTCGCAGCTTATTCTGTTGGGCACGAGACATTCGTTTTCATCATAATCAAGGCCGCCTGCATCTCTGCTCATAAGTGAGCTGAAGATGAAATTGACAATATCCGTAACACCTGAAAGAGAGCGGAAGTTTTTGCTCAGTGTGACTTTTGCGGGATAGTTTTCGGCTTCGTATTCTTCCATCGAATCGCGTCTTGCGAGAAAAATTTCGGGCATAGCCTGTCTGAAACGGTAGATGCTCTGCTTGACATCGCCAACCATAAACAGGTTGTTTTCGTCCTTTGAAAGCGCGCTGAAAATCATATCCTGAGCCTTGTTGACATCCTGATATTCGTCAACGAGAATTTCGGCATAGTTTTCTGAAAGACCGATTGCAAGCGGGGTTTTGATATAACCGTTTTCCGAGGGCTTGACAAGCAGCTGAAGAGCAAGATGGAGGGTGTCGCTGAAATCTGCTCCGTTTTCTTCTGCTTTGAGTCTTGAAAATTCATCCGAGAATTTTTTGACCGCTCCGATAAGCTCCGATATAACGGGCGAAAGTTTTTCAACATCCGATTTATGCTCATTTTCGGTTATACAAAGGATTTTTGAAATGCCCGAAACGAGTTTTTTATATGAATCTCTTGTGCTTTTGCAGATTTCTTTTGCTGAGCTTTCATAGCCCCTCGGTGCGGCAGACATTTTGGAGAATGTGACATCCGAAAATGATTCAACGCATTCATCCCATGTGTGCTCTGCGGGGAATGCTGCGAGATTCTCAAAAAGAATAAGGTCCTCTTCGAATGCGGGTCTGTATTTCGCTTCAAGCTCAGGCTCGTCTGCAAGCAATCGGATGCAGTGTTCTGCGTCGGACTTGCAGGAATCGAGAAGCTGACCGATATAATTGAGAATGATTTTTCCCCATCGGCTCTCTTTGGCAGAAGCGGGGGATGAAAACTCTTCTGCAAGAGTATCAAGCCATATTTCGGGGAAAGGATAAGCCTGTGAAAGATTATATAGTTTGAGAATGGCATCGATGAGCTTGCCATCGTCCTTTTTATCGCTGATAAGCTCCGAAAGAGTAAGAAAACTTTCGGAATGCTCTTCGTGGAGTTTATCGATAACGGTGTTGACCGCCTGAGAGCGGAGGATGCTGAGTTTGCCTTCGTCAAGAAGCGCAAAATCGGGAGCAATTCCGAGTTCGTGAAAATTTTCTCTGACAAGGCCGATGCAGAAAGAGTCGATTGTGCAGATGTTTGCGCACGGAAGCATAAGCTGCTGACGGCGCAAATGCTTATCTGCGGGATTTTCTGCGATTTTTTTGCCGATTGCAGCAAAGATTTTTTCTTTCATCTGAGCTGCGGCGGCATTGGTGAAGGTGACGATAAGAAGGTTTTCAACTCCGCAAGGGTTTTCGCTGTCGCATATGCGGCGGATAACTCTTTCAACAAGCACGGCGGTTTTGCCTGAGCCTGCAGCGGCGCTTACAAGCAGAGTTCCTTTGCGCGCATCAATTGCCTTTTGCTGGTCAGCAGTCCATTTCACCATTCTCATCATCTCCTTTCTCAAGATTTTCAAGAACTTCTTTCAGGTCGTAATCGTCAAGTTCGTTGACGGCTATGGTTTCTTCATAAGAACAAACAGATTTATATTCGCAGTATTCGCAAACTTTTTTGTAGCTTTTGCCGTAAGCGGGGTATGCGGGGATTTCGCCCGAATGAAGGGCGTCTGCCATTTCAGCAAGAACCGAATCTGCTTTTTCTTTCAGTTTTTCAAGCTGTTTAAGCCCTATAACAGAGCCTTTCAGAACGCCTTTTGTTATTTTTGCGGGGATGAATCCGCTTTCGCTTTCGTCCATTGCAAGAACAACTTCAGGGTCGTTGAGCACAATGCCGTTCATTCCGCATCTTTTGATAATTTCTTTCTGAAGAGTTGCATCATCCGTGCCTCTGTCAACAGAAACAAGCGGAGAATTTGCGGGGCAGTAGAGCACACCCGCAGGAGTGAATTCGCCGTATTTCTTGCCGCCGTTTTCCCAAAGAGCAAAAAGATAAATGAACATCTGCATATTCAGACCCTGAACAACATCGCTCAGGGCAAAATCTTTGCCTGATGATTTATAGTCAACAACTCTGATATATTTTTTGCCGTTGAGCACAGCTTCGTCAACCCTGTCGATTGAGCCTGAAATAATGATTTTTCCATTTGAGGTTTCAACCTTGTATGCGGGAATCTCGCCTTCGTTGCCGATTTCAAGCTCAAAGTCAACGGGAGAGAATTTGCTCTGAGAAAGTTCTGTTATGAGTCTCTGAGCAACATCGCAGACCGAATATATGAGCTTTTTGAAAAGATAGATGAATCTTTCGCTTCTGTTTGCGCCGTCAAGGCGGGACATAAGATAATCGGTGAGAAGTTTATCGAAGAAATCATACATTTCGGAGCGTGTCATTTCCGAAAGTGCATTGCGGTCAAAGGTTTTGAGAAGCATTTCGAGGGCATAGTGAATAACCGTGCCTCTCTGCATCGGGTCAAGCTCTGCAATTTTTCTGGGCATTGCTTTTATGCCGTAGCGGCAGAAATAAGCAAACGGACACTTATAAAAGCTTTCAACTCTCGAAGCGGACATATACATATCTTTTCCGAAAAGTTTTTGTGCGGTTTCGGGGTTTTCAATTCTGAAATTCCGCTCACCCGAAGCGCGGTTGAGAGCAGAAATTTTTC
>JAZLBI010000058.1:0-2806 GCA_045613625.1 Acutalibacteraceae bacterium
CAATCTCTTCGAAAATGCAATCAATGCCACAGCAAAGCTGAAAAACAAGGATAAGTTTATAGATATTCGTATAAAAGAAAACTCCAAACGCCTTGTGATAAAGGTGGAAAATCCTTGCAAAACAAACTATACCTTTGATGAGTCCGGCTTTGGTGTTGGTATTCGCTCGGTAATTGCCACCACAACCAAGTATGAAGGTATGTATGATTTCACCGCCGAGGATGGAATTTTCTCTGCAAAAATCATTTTGAATTTGAAATAAAACTGCAATCTACGACAAAAAACATACAATCTACGACAAACTCCCCATCAAGGGGAGTTTTTTTGTTATACTTTATTAGAAGTAATTTTACTCTGTTTTCAGAAAGCTATATGAACACTTGTGCAAAGGAGGCATATTAGTGAACGAAAAAAAATATAACGAAAACGGTTATCTTATTATATCCGAAATGGATACTTGTCCTTTTTGGGAAAAAGATACCATTCCGTGCCGTTCCGGTTGGACGCAAGCTTGCTTTTTTTGCCGATTTACTGACTTCCGCACGGATGAAAATATAAGGCGTGCCCAAGAAGCATCACAAGGCAAAATACTATACAGTATCTGCCGAAACGAGAAAAATCGCAAAAATGAAGCTGGTGAGGGGGTATAGTATGTCAAAATATGATTATTATGTAGCTCTCATTACAGTAACCGATACGGAAACAGCGGGTGTGAAGCATCTGTATGATGATTGGAAGCCGTTGCTTTTAGATGGCGATGCTCAAATATATTATGAAACTTCATTTAAGCGTGGCGAAAAAAACCTAAAGGTAGTAACTGCAAAACAAAGTGAGATGGGCATGACAGCTGCAGGCGTGCTTACGATGAAAATGATTTCGCTTTTCAAACCAAAATATGTAATTATGGTCGGAATCGCCGCAGGTGTTGCACACTATAAATCTATTGAACAAATTTTCGGCGATGTTGTTGTGCCTGATGTTGTATGGGATTATTCCTCCGGTAAATTTGTTTCATCCAAGAAGGCTGATGTATCTTTTGGTGGCGTAGGCTTTATTCCAAGACCTCACTTTGTAAACACCGATGAATGTCTGCTTGAGGCAGTAGAACGTGCAATGGAGAGCGAGGAAAACGAATGCCATGTACATATAGGACCTATGGCGTGTGGCTCAACGGTTGTGGCAAACAGCGAAGTTGTAAATAAGCAGATTCACTCACAGTACGGAAATACTGCAGCACTTGATATGGAATCATACGCAGTTATGTATGCAGTAAGCCAATCACCCACACCAAAGCCGAAAGGCTTGATAATAAAAAGCGTATGTGACTATGCAGATGAAACAAAATCTGACCAATATCAGAAATTTGCGGCATTCACAAGCTCGCAGTTTGCAAAACTATTGTATGAGAAGTTTTTAAAATAAAGGAGGATAAGAATGAAAATTAAAAGGATTCTATGCTTGCTGTTTGCACTTCTTATGACGGTCAGCCTTTTGGCAGGATGCGGTGGCAAGACGGAGCAACAAAAGAAGTTTGAAACATTTGAAGATTTCGAAAATGCAAGACTCGGTGTTCTTACCGGAAGTGTTTTTGATAAACAAACGGGGGAACTTTTCCCGGATGCAAAGAAATACAATTTTGATACGATTGTTGATTTGCTCGTAAATATTGATGAAAACAAAATTGACGGTTTTCTGGAAGACCGTGCTTTTTATTCTGCAATCGGATGGGAAAGAAACGGATATTGTGCGATAGAAAGCGACAAAACAGCACCGAGCGAATTTGGTTTTGTTACATCAACTACCGAAAAAGGAAATAAGATAAACAAAGAACTAAATGAGTTCATTGCCAAAATGAATGAAAACGGCGGTACAAAAAAACTTGCGGATAAATGGTTCTCAGGAACAAGACCGACAGAATTTGAAGATTATAAATCTTTAACCGGCGAAAACGGAACAATTCAAGTCGGTATGACAGACATCGATCCTCCGTTCTCTTATCAGGATGACGATGTTCTTACAGGATTTGACCTTGAATACATAATTCTTTTTGCAAGAGAATATGGCTACAAGCTTGAACTGAACACGGTTGATTTTTCATTTATTCTTGGTAGTGTTCAAACGGGTAAATATGACCTTGCTCTTGGCGGTATCACCATTACCGACGAACGTAAAGAGATGCTGAACTTTACAGATTCTCATTACCAAAGCTCTGTCATCATGGTAACAAAAGGCAATGATAGCGGACAGACATCTCTTTCTGATTTGTCAGACAAAAGGCTCGGTATTGTTACAGGCTCAATATTCTCAATTACCCTTCCGCCACTCTTGCCTGATGCGACATATTTAGAGTTCAATAATTATTCGGATGTTATTTCGGCATTGGAAAACGGTAAGATTGATGCTTTCCCGACAGATGAGTCGATATACAAATCTATGCTTTGGGAAGGAAGCTCGGTTGACCGAATTGATGAATCTATCGCCGTGAGCGACTACGGAATGATTTTCCCCAAAGGGAAAAATACCAAACTTCAAAAAGAGATCAATGATTACCTTGCCAAAACAAAAGCAGACGGAACGCATAAAGCCTTGGAAGATAAATGGTTTGGCGATAAAGAGCCGACAGAATTTGTTTCCTACGATGATTTAAAAGACATAAACGGCACGATCATAATTGGCATCGCCTCCGACGCAAAACCCTTTGTGTACCTGAAAAACGGCAAGCTTGCCGGCTTTGATATTGAATTTATCACAGCTTTTGCACAAGCTTACGGCTACAAGCTCCAGTTTGAGGATACTGCCTTTGCCG
>JAZLBI010000059.1:0-17240 GCA_045613625.1 Acutalibacteraceae bacterium
TTCCTCTCGGCTTTGACAGCTGGCAGGCAGCGGTTGCAACCGTGCTCGGTCTTGTTGCAAAAGAAGAAGTTGTCGGTGTGTTCGGCTCTCTTTCTTCAATGGCGGATGCCGATCTTGCGTTCGAGCTTGTTGATTCGGGCAGTTCGGAGCTTGCGATTGTTGCAAGGGAATTCTTTGGCTCAAATGCACTCAGCGCTTTTTCGTTTATGATATTCAATCTTCTCTGTGCGCCTTGCTTTGCGGCAATGGGTGCAATCAGAAGAGAAATGAACAGCGGCAAATGGACTGCGGCAGCAATCGGCTATATGACAGCGTTTGCTTATGCAATGTCGCTTATGATTTACCGTTTCGGAATGTTTTTCACCACTGGAGAATTTACAGTATGGACTGCGCTCTCGATCGTTGTTTTTGCTGCATTTATCTGGCTTGTTTTCAGAAAAAACAAGCATATTAAAAACAGCTGAAAGGAGCTTGAAAAATGAATTTACCCACAATAATTGTTTTATCGGTTATTCTTGTTGCTTTTACGGCGGTTGTTGTTTCATCCGTAAGAAACGGCAAAAAAGGCAAATGCCCCGGCGGTTGCGGCGGTTCTTGCGGCTCCTGTTCGGGTTGCGGAGATTCAAACAAATAAACAAATACGGCTTGCATCGAAAAGATGCAAGCCGTTTGTATTTTTATTGGCGGATTATTTTTCTTCGCCGAGTTTCTGCATTGTTACCTCTTCTTTTTCAAGGTGTGAAACATATTTATCCTGATAATAATTTTCTGCAGCGAAGGTTATATCTCCGTTTTTGTCATAGTTTATAACCGTGCAGCCTCTCTGTGAGCCAAGCTTTGAAATGCCCGAATATGCGAGATAATCAATGCTGTAGGAATATGTAAGATTGATTCCTTTATAGTTTACTGAGAAATTGTTGAGATGGTCGTGGCCGCAGAAAACGCTGTCTGTGCTGCCGAGCTCAAGCATTGTTTCGAAGAAGTTATCGCTGTAGATTCCGTGATAAACGATTCTGTCTGATTCGCCTGCAGCGCCGTAATTGAACTTAACGTTTTCTGTGTCTTTATATCCGTTTTCCGTGTATTCAGTCCAGGCGGTCTTATATTCTTCAAGAGGAATGTGAATAAACACGGTTGAGGGCACTTTCATAAGATGAGCGTATTTCTGACCGAAATCAGATTGGCTTGAAGAGAGAATCTTCATTTCGTTATGCTTGTTGTTTTTTTCAATAACGCTCTTATACCACTCAATCTGGTTTTCGTGGATGTTGTCGTATTTCCAGAATATGCCTAAAATATCGCCGTCAACATATGCGTGAGAATCCATAACAATAATCGAACGGGTTATCATTCCGTCTGAATTTATAACATTGAAAACCTGATTGCCGTAGCCGTCAACGCCTTCAGCGCCATCACGCGTGAGTGAATGGGGATATTGCGAATAAAAATCTGTTATATCTTCACGGTCAAAATAGCTGTATGCTTCAGTATCGTGGTTGCCGTAGGATGCAGTCCAGTAAACTCCGAGAGTTTCCATAAGCTCTGCAAGCATTTTTGCGCCCGATTTGTTGTTGAACGTGCCCGCCTGGAAGGGTACGGGATAAGCCATATCGCCCGAGAAAACAACAAGGTCGGGTTTTTCAGCTTTGATTATTGCAGCTACCGCGTTCAGCGCTTTGATATCTTTTTTTGCTGACATCCAGCCGCCGCCGAGATGAACATCGGTAAGCTGAAGAACTTTAAGTTCCTTATCGGAATAAATATTCCAAACACCGTTGCCTTTTTCTTCAAAATCAAGGCTGTTGCCGACTTCGGGGAAGTCTTTTGCCGTTTTTATGTTTGAATTAAGTATAACCGTGTTTGCGATTGCGGTTATTCCTGCAACAAGCACGATAACTGCAAGAATAATTGCGAGCACTTTGACACCTTTTTTCGATTTCTGTTTTTTCATTTTTATCTCCTGTTCAAGAAAAAGGCACAGCTTTGAAGGCTGTGCCCCGATTGATTAAAATCCGAAAATTGCGGTAATGCTGAACCAGATATATTTGAAGAATGATGCGATCTGGTCAACAACTTCGTGTTCGCTGCCGTAAACAACAAATCTTTCAAGAGCCGCTTTGTTGTCTGAATAATAATCCTGATATCTGATAACTTCTGTTTTATATTCTCTTGTGCCTTCCTCAATGTCAATAACGCGAACGCCTCTGTTATGGTCGCCGTATGAGTTGAAGCCTACACCGGGAGTGTTAACAAGGTCAACGCCCTGATATTCTACCTCAAAAGTGTTTTTATGGTCGTGACCGAAGAACATGCCAACAACATCGCCCTGAGCAACAACAGTTTCAAACTGTGTGCCGTTAAATGTGCCGGGGCAGGGCATTTCGTTGAGTTCGCCTGTTCTGAGATTTTCGGGATTTATTGCATAGTATTTTGATTCGCCTGTTTCTTCGTTGTATTCTTCAACATATTCATAGCTGTCTTTTTCGCTTGCAGGAACTTCCTTGATAACATCGTAGATTTCGTTAACGATGATATGCTGGAACATCATTGAAGGAACAGCTTTACCGCCGTTCTGAGCTTTGAGTTCGTTTGACTTTGCAACATACCAGTCAATCTGATCCTGGTGAACATAGTCATAGCCGCCTCTTTCGTCGTCATACATATTTGAGTCAAACATCCAGAGGTTGTATGCGATTTTTGATGCGTCATCCTTTGAGTAGACAGGAACATTGTATGTGCCGCAGCCGTAGAGAGCTTCGCCTTCGTCGATTGCAACGCAGCAGTCATAGCTCATATAGATTTCCATCTGCTCTTCTTTTGAAACAATCTCTTCAGCGTCGTGGTTGCCGAAAACAACAGCAACGGGAACATTGTATTTCTCGAAGATTGACATATATCTGTCGATAGCAGCCTTAACAAGAAGAAGGTCAAGAGCGTGTGTGCCGATGCTTGATGCGCCGGCCGAAATGTTATCACCTGTGAGCACAACAAGATCGGGATCTGCATAAACTACCATTTCTTCGATATAGTCTCTTGTGATATCAAGAAGGAAGGGGCCGTCCTGGATATCGGCAAGCTGCATAATGCGGAATTTGCCGTCATCGTTGAACTGAAGTTTGATTTCTGCATCTGATGCAGCGCCTGCGGAGAGAAGCATTCCAAAGGCAAGAACAAATGCGAGAATGAGTGAAAGTGCTTTTTTCATAATATGTTCTCCTTTATCTGATAAATATAATGATATATTATAACATCAATTTCTTCCAACAACAAGAATAACATTTAATTTTGATGTAATGCACAAAAAGCAAACATCAAATTTAGCTATAATGACAGCTGAAAGTTTGATAATTCAATTTACAAAAAGTGCGTAAAGTGTTAAAATGAATATGTATGAATAAATCAAAGGAGAACTGACTATGGAAAAAGTTGCGATTTACGGTGCGGGTTCACTCGGCACCGTGCTTGGCGCCTATATGACAAAAAACGGAGCGGATGTTGAACTTGTTAACCGCAACAAGGCTCATGTTGCCGCACTTAACGAAAATGGCGCAAAAATTACTGGAACGGTTGAAATGACTGTGCCCGTAAAGGCTATAACTCCCGATGAAATGAGCGGAAAATACAGCGTTATTTTCCTTATGACAAAACAGCTTCATAACCCTGAGGTTGTAACCTTCCTCAAACCCTTCCTTACCGATGACGGCGTTATCGTTACTCTTCAGAACGGTATTCCCGAGCCCGGAATTGCCGAAATTATAGGCAAAGAGCATACTATGGGCTGCGCTGTTGAATGGGGCGCAAACCTTGCCGCACCGGGTGAATGTGTGCTTACGAGCGAGCCTGACAGCCTTTCATATCATATGGGTAAAATGGACGGTATCACAGATGCACAGGTTAAAATGGTAACAGAGCTTCTCGAAAAAATGTGTCCCGTTCACTTTGAAGAAAACCTTGTCGGAACAAGATGGTCAAAGCTTCTCATCAACGCAACTTTCTCGGGTCTCGGTACGGTTGTGGGCGGAACTTTCGGCGCTGTTACGGGCGATGCGTTTGCCCGCAAGGTTGCAATCCGCTGCATGAAGGAATGCATTGATGTCGGCCACGCTGCGGGCGCTGAATTTGCTCCCGTTCAGGGCAAGAATATTGTTGGTCTTTTCTATTATAAAAACGCAATCAAGCGCAAACTCGGCGAGCTTCTTATTCCCATTGCAATGAAGAAGCATAAGGATATCATCCCTTCAATGCTTCAGGATATCCGCAACGGAAAGCCCTGCGAAATCGACGCAATCAACGGTGTTGTTTGCGATTGGGGCAGAAAATGCGGTGTGCCCACCCCCATCAATGACAGAATTGTTGAAATCATCAAGAAAGAGCAGTCAGGCGAGCTGAAACTCGAACAGTCAAATATCAGACTCTTTGAAGATTTGCTTTGATAATTGAAAACCCCGTGTTCACAAAACCGTGAATGCGGGGTTGAAAATTACTATGGACTTTTGCTTGCTTTTTTGATATTATTAATTCATATGATTTTACCAAGGAGAGATAAATATGAAAAAGACGCTTGCATTATTGCTTGCATTGCTGATGCTTCTGAGCGGTGTGACCGTTGCATCGGCATCACAAGCGGATGCAAACTACACAATCACAACTGCCTTTTATGCCGAAAACGGTGAGGGCGATTGGGAAGAGGTTTCATCCGTGCCCGCAGAAAGCAATGTTAAAATGCGAGTTTCGATAGAAACAAACTTTGTTTCGGGCCCCGCAACTCTTTTGTTTGCATATGATAAGTCTGTTGTTTCGGCAGACGGACTTTCAACAACAGGCTCAAGCGAAATGGCGCTCAACGAAAATTTTGATTTTACCGATAAGATTCAGCAGATTTCGGGCGCAAACGGCCAAAACGCCGCAAACAAGCAGTTCGGTCTCGGCAACATCACCTCCGAGCAGTTTGAAGCATACGGCTTTATTGTTGCATCAATCCGCACAAACGGATGCGTTATTTATGACAGCTCGGATTGGCTTTTTGAGATTGATATGACGGTGCTCAACAGCGGCAAGGGCAAGAGCCTTGAATGCTTTATTATTCCTGAAACGGTATGCACCGTTGAAAACAACCAGGGCTTTGTTGCTTTCCCTTATGCAGAGGATGAAAATGCTGGTCTCGGTGAGCTTGCGAGCGCATATCTCTGGTATGAAAACGCTCCCGTGCTCAACAGCAAAGAAGTAACCGTAACCCCTTCTCTCAATGAGCGCAGCATCACATTTATTGTTGACGGCAACGAAGAAAAAGTTGAATATTACAATATCGGCGATGAAATTGCAAGCAGTTTCATTCCCGAAAAAGAGGGTTATGTGTTCGCAGGTTGGAATCCCTCGCTCCCCGAAACAATGTCTGATGAAAATATAATAACAAACGCAACATGGGAGCCCGCAACAGACACAAAGTATACGGTTGAAACATATATGCAGACTCTCAGCGGCAACTACGCTCTTGAAGCAAGTTATACATACACGGGAACAACCGACGAAACCGTAAATGCGGAATATGAGATTCCCGAAGGTTTTAATCTCAATGCTGAAAAGAGCAGTCTTTCGGGCATAATCGCTTCTGACGGCTCGCTTAAACTTGATGTTTATTTTGACAGAAACACATATAGCTTCACAACTGTTGTTGACGGCGTCGGAAATTCGTCGGATTATCTCTACGGCGCAGAGATTGCGACGCCCGAAACACCCGAAAAAGAAGGCTATAAATTTGCAGGCTGGGAGCCTTCGATTCCCTCAACAATGCCCGCAAATGATGTTACAGTCAGCGCAACCTGGATTGCTGCAGACGATGTTGCATACACCGTTGAAACCTACACGATGGGAGCTGACGGCAAATATACCGTTTCGAAAGTTGCTTATTCAGGAACAACGGGCGAAACCGTGAAAGCGGAATACAGTGTTCCCGAAGGGTTCAGAGTTAACGGAGAAAACAGCGTTTTTTCGGGCGTTATTGCCGCAGACGGCTCGCTTGTTCTCAAGGTTTATATTGACAGAAGCACATATAAATTCACAACCGTTGTTGACGGCGTTGAAACATCATCCTATTATCTTTACGGTGCAACCGTAGATTCACCCGCAACTCCATCGAAAAAAGGCTATGAATTTACGGGTTGGTCGGCGCAGATTCCGCAGACAATGCCTGCAAGCGATTTTACCGCAATTGCTCTTTTCAAATGCACGGCAACTGTCAGAATAAAGAATAATCCCGGTTCAAAAACCATCAATTACGGCGAAACTCTCCGCCTTACAGCAGAAACGGCAAACGTGCCCGAAGGAGCGAAGATTTTCTGGTATGTTGACGGAGCGAAGAAGGGCGAAGGAACAACATTCGAAGTTTCCCCTTCAAGCGGAACTGTTGAGGTTACCGTGAAACTCGTTGATGCAAACGGAAACGATTATGACGACGGTATATCTGATTCACAGAAGGTTTCCGTTAATTCGGGCTTTTTCCAGAAGATTATATCATTCTTCAAAAATCTTTTCGGAATGAACAGAACAATAATTCAGAAGATTTTCAGATAAAGAATCAGGGCTTACACGCTGAGTGTAAGCCCTGTTTTTGTTTGTTCAATTAAAATCCGCCGCCGACGGTGATTTTATAGTCAACCGTGCCGTATGCGCTTTCAACCGTTGCGGAAAGGGGAAGCCTTCTTCCGCCGACATAAAGGTTTGCAACTGTTATATAAATCTGATATGTCCAGGTTCCTTTTTCAATGATTCCGTCTTTGTTGATTTTAACTTTGAGTTTCGGATTTTGGTAGTGAAGCTTTATTTCAGCTTCGTCAAAACGGATTTCAAGAATCGGAAGAGCTTCTTCAACCTCTTTCATATCTCCGACAACCGAGATAGCGTGGCCAACCGTGCCGCTGTAGCGTTCGCCGTGAGCGCCGTCAATCTGCTCTTTCATTGTCATTTCAACAACAACATATTCGCCGCTCTTATATGCTTTCACGCTCTTTGCGTCAGAAAGTTCGAGGTTTTCATATCCGCCTGTGATGCCTTCAAAATCAACCTGGCTGTCTTCAAGCGCCGAAACAAGAATCGGTGTTACCATTTTAACAAATCCGCCGAGAAGTCCGTCGCCGTCGTTAACAACCATTTCTTTGAGATTTTTGAATTCTGATGATGTGACCTTGCTTTTGGATTTGATTGCGGCTGCTTTGTAAAATTCAACGATTTCTTCATCGGTCCATTCCGCAGGGTCTTGAGAAGAAACGCTGACGGGTTCAAGTGTTGTTTCTTCTGCGGTTGTTTCAGTTGTGCCCGAAGTGGGTTCGGTAACAATTTCGGTTACAAATTCACCGTTGCTGTCGGTAACGGCTTCACCCTGAGAATCCGTCACAAGTTCTGTTTTGATATCATCCTCTTTTTGCTTGTCTTTGCACGAAGCAAAAGAAAAAAGCATTGAGAATGCAAGAAGTATTGCGATTATTTTTTTCATATTGTTCCTCCCGTTTTGCCTTAAAGGCATTTGCTATAATAATTTACGCTTAAAATCGGATTTTGTCAATACACAATCGGCTCATAATGTGCAGTTTTGCACATTGATATTGTTTTTAAGTTGATATAATTTCAATATTGAATATATGATTAACGCAAAAAAGCCCACAGGCAACTCAGGTTGCCCGTGGGTGATTTTTATTTCCAGTTGAACGGGCGGAGCATAAAGTCAACATCCTCTTTGTTTTCGGGGATTAAGCCGAAGGATGAAACTCTGTGAACTCCGTGAGCTTTGAAATTGTCATAAAGCTCTTCGTTTGCCTTGAGCCTGAGCGGATTGAGGAAAGAATATTTGCCGATGAACTGATTCGCCTTGAAATATTCCCAGCTGAGGTTTGCAACCTCAACATTGAATTTCTGCTCGTCGGTTATATCCGCATTCAGCGCCTTGTTCCAGAGCGAATCAAGCTCGATAACACGGTAGAAGGGGTAGAAGCCTGATTGATAATGCCAGTCAAAATCAAATGCGTGGGCTGTTGCCTTGACCTGTGCGGTCTGAATATCGAGAATTTCTCTGATATACGGCGCGGCATCCTCACCGTAATAAGCGTTGAGAAAATCCGTCATATGATATTCAACATCGCAGTTAACATCCCATTGAAGTTTGCTGAGAAGATAGTTTCTCAAATCGTTGAAAGCGGCATAGTGACCGTCGCCGCAGTTATATACATAGCCCGTTATGCCGATTTCGTGCATATACTGCATTGTTGGCTGAAGCGTTTCAAAGTTTGAGAAAAACTGAGTGCAGTTGAGAAAATTGATTGTGTAATCATAGATATATGTTCTGTCTGCAATCTTGACCCAGTTTGCAAAATCCTCGGCAATTGTTGCCTCGTTATCGCCGAAAAGGTTCATAAATGTTTCGTTGCCGTCCTGAGCGCCGCATTCGGTCAGCAGGTGGCTTCTGCAGGCTTTGTGAAGCCCGCAGAGAACGGGAACAACATTCTCGTTGCATCTGAGCGATAAATCCTGAGGGGGTCTGTCGGTTTCACCGTAGGCATAGAATGTGAAGGTGAAATCGGGGAATTCATCATCAAGCGCATCTGCAAAGGCGTTTGTGAAAATGATTGTCGGCGCGGAAATGCTGCCGTATTTTTCATAAAGAGCTTCGCAGTTTTCGCAATGGCAATAGTTTGAATTATCCTTCTGACCGATATGAATGTATTTTGCGTTCTTTTTATCGGCAAGAATTGCTTTTCTTGCGTTTTCAACCGCAATGGGAAGAATATCGGGGTGGGTAACACAAACGTGGTCTGTTGTGCGGGTGCCATCGGGGTTCATTGCGAAATATTCGGGATGCTCGGCAAAAAGAGAATCGGGAACAAGAGTGTCGAAAGTTACATCCCATAAAACATAGGTCAGCGAGCCGCCGTATGCGCTGGCTTCGTTGTGGAACGAAACGTTGATTTTATGTTTTGCGCGGTATGCATCGTCTGCGCCCGAAGGGCTGTTGCGGCGGATTGAAAATGAGGGCTGAACAATTCGGTTTATCGCCGCATCGATAACAATATCCTTGTTTTCGGGAACAACTTCAAGCTCGGGTGTGAACCAGCGTACGCCGAAATATTCTTCGATTACGGTATAAACTCCGTAAAGAGTACCTCGGCTGTCGCCGCCCGCGATGAGAAGAAATTCGCCGTTTGAATAAATCAGAAAGCCGTCTGCTCCGATTTCTTCGCGGTTAACAGCCGTTATGCTTTCTTCAAGCTCAGTTTCGCCGATAACAATAGCTTTTGTTCCTTCGCTGTATTCGGATTCTGTTATATATTCAGGTTTTGCGCCGCTGATTTTTTCGATATATGTCTGCATTTCATCAACAGCGGTGAGAATGCAGTCGTCAGGCTCGTTTTCGGTAACGATAACAAAATCTGTTTTGCCGTTTTGAGAAATATACATCGGAGTTGTAATCTGAGGCGGTGTGTATTCTGCTGCAGTGTAGCTGATATCGGTGTTTGCGGGGATTATGCCGATAACAAACAGCAGAACTTCAATAAATGAAATTATTGCCTTGAATGTTGCCATAATCGTTTCCTCCTCAGTTTGCTTGAGAACTCATATTGAAAACAAGTTCGCCGCCGTTCATAAGCTGAGCGTGAGTGACATAGCAGCCGTCAAGCTTTTCGCCGTTGAGAGTAACAGACTCAACATAAACATTCTTATCGCTTTGATTGTTTGCGGTGACTTTAAGAACATTTCCGTTTGAAAGAGTAACCTCAGCGGTGTTGATGTTGGGGGAGCCTATCCAATATTTATCGGAGCCTGCAAGGGGATAGAAGCCAAGAGAAGAAAAAACATACCAGGAGCTTATTGTTCCGCCGTCATCGTTGCCGTCGAGACCGTTGATATCGGTGCTGAATCGGTTTTCGAGAGTCCAGCGAACCCATTTCTGAGTAAGATCGCTTCTTCCTGCGTTGCTGAAAAGATAGGGGGTGTGGATATCGTGCTGATTGCCTACCCAGAAGCCTGAGCCGGGGTCAACGGCAGCTCTTGTGAGCGAGGCGTCTTTCATAAAATTATCGAGTTCTTTAACAAAATATTCCTTTGAGCCGAAAAGCTCAATCATTCCGTCAATATCGTGAAGAGCGCTCCAGCGCCACTGTCTTGCACTGCCTTCGCAATAGCAATCGGCAAACTTCTTGATCATAACCGCATCATAGAAGGTTGTTATATACGGGCTGAAATTCCAGACGAAGCTTCCGTCTGAATTGCGGGCCTGAAAATACTTTGTTTCGGGGTTGAAAACATTTTTATAATACATTGATTTTTCGGCATATTTCTGAGCTTCGTCTGTTTTGCCGAGCGCTGTTGCAAGGTCTGCAATTGCCGCATCTTCCCATGCATATTCAAGGGTGCGGCTTACGGATTCATCGCCCGGAGCGATATCCTGAGGAATATAGCCGTATTTGTTATAAAGGTCAATATAATTTCTTCCGTCTTTGTTTACCGCATTTTCGGAAGTGTATTTCATATATTCATACGCTTTTTCAACATCGAAATCGGTTATTCCCTTAAGATAGCTTTCGGTTATAACGATGTTTGCGGGGTCGCCCTGCATTGAGCCTGTGTAGCCCGCGCCCATAGGCCATCTGGGAATAACACCCGCGCCTGATTCTGCCATCTGAACAAGGCTGTTAAGGCAATCGGTCTGAATATCCTGTGCAATAAGGGTATAAAGCGGATGAGTTGTTCGGCAGGTATCCCAGAGCGACATATCCGTTCTGTATGTATAGCCTTCCGCAACACCTACCTGCTTATCAAAACCGAGATATTCGCCGTTGACATCGGTGAAGTTTGAGGGCATTGTCATGCTGTGATAGAGCGCAGTGTAGAAAATTGTTTTTGTTTCATTGTCGGCATCGATTTTTATTGTTGAAAGGTGTTCTTCCCAATCTTTTGCGGCGTTTTCTCTTACACCGTCAAAATCAAGGCCGTCGGTTTCTTCTTTGAGGTTGAGCATTGCATTTTCGCAGCTGACATAGCTTATGCCGAGCTTTAATTCAACGCTTTCGCCGCCGAGATTGCCGAAATTGAGGTCGATTCCTTTTTCGTCAATTGTATATGAAACAACGGGTTTGTCAGCAACTGCAACAAAATATGCGGGAAGGCCGTCATATCTTCCCGAAAACTGACCGTCGATTACACAGCTTCCCGAGATAACTCCCGTTTCTTCGTTATATTCAACCTTCACATTATTCGATGTTTTTTTCGCCGCGGCGCTTGAAACATCGATATAAAGGCGTGCATCATCAGCGCCGTTGAAGGTGTAGCGGTGAACGCCCGTGTGAGTATCCGCAGTCAGCTCTGCAAGACAGCCGACCGAAGGAAGATAAACCGCATAATAGCCGGGTGATGCGGTTTCTTTTGAATGGGAATATGTCATAACCGCAGGCTTGTTGTTGCCCGCAACGGGTGTGACTCTGAAGTGGCTGTAGTCCTCAGCGCCTGTGCCCGAAAGCCTTGAATGGCTGAAGCCTTTTATATGGCCGTGTTCATAGTAATACCCCGAGGTGTTCATCTTGATAAGATAACCGCCGCCAACAAAGCAGGTGTCGGGGCCGAGCCTTACAGCGCCGAAAGGAACGGTTGCCGCAGGGCTGAGCATTGCACAGGTCCACGGAGTGCCGCCCGTGCCGATGAAGGGATCAACATACTGACCGTATTCACCTTCCGGGATTTCAGGCATTTCAATCTGATTGAAAACATTTACTCCGCCGAAAATTCCCGTAATAAATGTTTCAAACGCAACGAAAAGAGAAACAAAAATTCTGATTATCTTCCACATAAAACCGCCTCCTGATATTTTATAATATCGTTTGAGAATATTATACAGACCATATGGATTAAAGTCAAATATAAAAGCGGCTTGCAAAGAAAAAACTCTGCAAGCCGTTGAATTATATGATTTTATAGTTTATTCCGTTTTCAACGGCGTAATCGTGAGCTGCGGAATTCTCTTCGCATCTGATTGTGAGCGAATCGCAGCCGTCGAAAGCATCGTCGGAGATGCTTGTTACGCTTGACGGAATTGTAACCGTTTTAAGCCGTGTGCATTGTGCGAATGCTTCGTCGCTTATTGTTTGCGTGCCGCTCGGAATATCAACAGAAGTGAGATTTGAACAGCCGTAGAAAGCTCCAACGCCGATAAGTTCAAGCGATGACGGCATTGAAACATCGTAAAGATAACGGCAATCGGCAAACGCCTCCTGACCTATCTGAGTTACGGTTGAGGGAAGGGCGACGGATTCAATATCCGTGTTGCCCGAGAATGCTCCTGCGCCGATAGCGGTCACCTTGTTTCCGCCGATTTCAGAGGGGATAGAAACATCGGTTTCTTCGCCCGAATATTCCGTTATAACTCCGCCGCTTGCACCGTAATTGTTTTCGGGATTGGTTGTTGGCGGAGCGGTTGTGGTTGGCTTGACGGTTGTTGACGGTTTGGTTGTTGTGGTGGTTGGTTTTGCAGTTGTGGTTTCCCTCTTGGTTGTTGTGTTTGCGGTGGTTGCGTTTGTGATGGTTGTGTTTGTGATGGTTGTGTTCAAAACGGATGTCTGAATCGGGGCAGAACTAGGAACAGCGGCTTCGTTTGCTGTTTGAGTGTTGGTTTGTGTCAATGAATGCGCGGTTGATATCTCTGTTGATGTTTCATATGCAATCTGTGCAACGGTGGTGTATTCTTCACTTGAAACAGTTGATAAATATGCGGTTGTGCTCTCGTTTACGGCTTTGTTTTCAATGTGATTTATGACTGCGGCTCCTCCGCCAACAGCAACCGTGCCTGCAACGGCAACTGCAGCAACCTTAACTGCTATTGCGCCCGCCGCCGTAGCCGAAGCTGCTCCCGTTGTAGCTGCCGCTGCGGTTGAAACAGTTGTTGCCGCGGCTGCAGTGCCCGCTGCCGATGCTCCCGCACCGCTTGCTGCAGTTGTTGCGATAACGCTTTCTGTTATTGCCGCGGGAACGGTGATGTTTTCTGCCTGATAAGCAAGAAATGAAAGAAGAACGGGTATTGCACCGATACCGTAAAGCGTGGGATCTTTTTTGCGGAGCTTATTGAATTCTTTTTCGATTTGTTTTCTGCCGTTATGAAGTCTGCTTTTTACCGTGCCGAGGGGGATGCCGAGTAGTTCGGAAATCTCATTAAGATTTTTTTCTTCAAAATGGAAAAGAACTATGCACGCACGAACCTCGGGCGAAAGCTTATCAAGAATATCGCAAACACTCTTTCGGAGTTCATCACGCTCCATAATCTCTTGGGGAACGGGATCTTTCCATTCGTCAGAATTCTTTTCAACCTTGTTTTTCAAAAACAGAGCGGGTCTTGCAAGTCGTTTTTCTTTTTTTATGTAGTTTTTGCTCTCGTTTTCAACAATGGATTTTATCCAGCTTTCGAGACTTTCGGGGGTTTTGAGTTCGGGAAGCTTCTGAAAAACTTTCAGATAGGAGTTTTGCAGAACATCCTGAATATCGTCGGGATTTTTTAAAAGAAGACTTGCAGTGCAGTATGCAGTTTTGTGGGTGAGCCGATAAATTTCGTTGTTTGCGGCTTCGTCGCCGTTTACGGCATCGCTTATCAGCTTTGAAAAATCAACCGTTTCCTTCATCGCAGCCTCCGTTAAATTTTGTTTTATCAAAATATAACACAAACTGCGGTTTCATTCAATAATCGACAAAAAATAATTTTTACAAAATTTTTTGTCAAAAAGTGAACTTTTTGAAGAAAACGGTTGTCTTAAAATATTGTGAGGCATTTTTCAGAGTGCCGTGTCGGTTTTCTTACACTCACTTTCAATTTGTTTAAGAAGACCGCTTGCGTCAATATCCATTGCGTTGGCTATCTTGAAAAATGTCTCCATCGTGGGTTTTCGTGTTCCGCGTTCAATGGCGCTTAAGTGGGTGCGGCCTATATCTGCAAGACCGCTCACAACCTCTTGCGAAAGTCCTTTTTCTTCACGGACACGCTTAATAACTCTACCCACAGTTTTTGAATCGAGCATATTAATCATCTCCTTTCTTGATTGTATATTTAAAACTGTAGGTTTATGAATACATATGTTGACATTATAAATGGTTTGTATTATTATTTTATGTAGCAATTGTAAATATCTTTAATGAAAGGAAGTGAAATTATGGGTTTGCTTTTACCTGCATTTCTTTTGATGTATCTTATTGAACCGTTTCGGTTGCTTATTGAGTTTTTTGCAAATTTATTTTAAGTTTATAAAGGAGAATCACTATGAGAAAATCAGCAGCAATCATTCTTGTTTTCACGATGTTTTTTTCGTTTGCGGCCTGCAAGAAAGATGACGGCGAAGTCGAAATAACGAAACCTGAAGCAGTCAAAACAACAGCTTCGGTTGAGAAAACAACTGTTTCAGCCACAAAAGAGGCCGAGGCTACGCAGAAACCTGAAACAGTAAAATATCTTGCCGCAACCGATGAAGATTTTGAAAAGCTCGGCGGTGATGTGGTAAGCGTTTTGATGAATGTTCCTGATCTCTTCCCTGTTTTCGGAGAATGTGATGACGACGAGTTTAAAGAGCTTATAAAAAACAGTTCGCCCGAAGATTACAAGGATGCGTATTATTACAACTGCAAGTCCGATGATGCATTGGGGTGTGCGATGTATATAATCTGGAACGGCAGAATGGGCGTTTACGGTATGGATATAGATATGGATTTCGAGGTTTATTTTGACGGCGCCGGTTGTAATCAGGATGGCGAGACATGTGCTTATGTTCCCGACCCTGAGCATAAGTTTGAAAATGACCCGGGATATATAAAATTCAGAGCCGATCAGGTTGATTTTGTCCTTAAAGAAATCTTTTGTGTTGAACCTGACAGAGCAAAAACGAGCGAAGATTTTGATATAGAATCATATGATGATATGTTCCGTTACTACTACTATGACGGATATTATTACTACTGCTATGACGAGGGCGGCGGAGGTGATAATCCTCCCGAGGTTATTGACTATACAAGGCAGTCTGACGGTAGCTATATTGTTAAACTTTCAAGTTATCATGAAGAATATGTCACTGATTATCTCACGGGTGAGATCGATGAGGATTATATATATACCATCTATGAGGCTTCTGTTGCGCTCAAAGAGCTTGACGGCAAGAGAGTATGGTCGTTTTCATATATTAAGCCTGTTGAGTATGTGATTAATGTTCAATAATTTTTATATAAGCAGAAAGGATGTTGTTTATGGGAACAATTTTTTCGTTTCTTTTACCCTTTTTGATTGTGGCGATGCCTTTTAAGTTTGCCGCTGAACTTGTTGAAATGCTTGTTGAAAAAATCTCACAGCTATTTTAAAAAGGAGAGATATCCGTGTTCTTCTTGGTTCTTGTTTTTTGCCTGATAATGAATACACTTACCGAAGTGTTTATAGTAGGCGCTGCAATTCCGTATCAATTATTTGAAAAAATCTCAGAAATGATTTCATCCTGGTTTTGAGAAAGGAGAATTATTATGAAAAAATTAATTGCAATCATTTTAACCCTCGCAATGATTTTCGGAGCGTTCAGTGTAAGTTCGTTTGCATTTTCAAACGGCGACAAGTTAACTTTCAGATATCTTGATTCAACAGAAAAAGATTTATATTATATCGGCGAAGCTTTTGAGGGTGAAAATTATTTTGAATACGGCGGTGGACAAACCTCCGTTTTTTATGAATTCAACGCAAAAGAAAGCGGATATTATTCCGCAAATGTATACTACGCCTGCTTTGCTCAGAAAATTTCTGATTCCGAGGCAGTTCAGATTGAAAGCAAAGCTTTCTATTATGATGAAGGCTGCTGCTATATTTATCTTGAAGAAGGCACATATTATATTGCCGATTCTTTTATAACAGCTTACCCCGAGCCTGAGGATATCAGAGTAACAATTGAGTATCTCGGCGAATTTGTTGAAGTTACATATGATGAATCCGCATTTGATTGCGCAGTTGAAGGCACAGATGTGGATATGTATAACAAAGAGCTTTTCGGAGCAAACCCCGAAATAGTTTTTGAAAACGGCTCTCTCAGAGATTACGGCGGAAAGATCGGACTTTTCTGTGACGGCGAACTCAAGATCGGCGAAAACAATGTTAAATTTGAGATTGCGGGCGTTGAATTTGAAGAAGTTCTCAAAATCGTCAGCATAAGGGAAACAATCGAAAGTATCGAAATTGAAGATCTCGATGTTTTTACCGTTGCCTATGAATATTATTTTTCGGATATTAACAACGGTTCATTCGGTTATGTTAATCCTGCAGATTACGGCACAAAGGTAACCGTGAATTACAAAGACGGAACAAAAATCACGGTTGATTATTGCTATGATTATAAAACGGATGATTACAAAACAAACATCCCTCTGCCTGACGGCACTGAGCTGCCCCTTGCAATATACCAGACTTGTTTCCATGAGGACGGAAAAATTTATCTTCTTGCAACTTGCGAAGGCGTTGTGTTGCTTGAAGAAGAATGCAGAATCGAAAAGGTAAGTATGGATGATAATCTTAATCATCTTTTCGGAGAAGTAAATAAATATTCAGAATATCTTTTCGAAAATATTTCATGGTGCTTTGAGTATATGTTCAACCCCGAAGGCCTCGGATTTATGTATTATTTCGAACATCTCTTCAGCGGTTCGTTCAATTTGGCTAAGATTATTTTTGATGAAATAGCCCTCTTTATTGGTTATTATCTCGGCGTGTAAATGAAAGGAGTTTTTAATAATGAAAAAAATCAGCAAACAAATCATTGCACTGTTACTTGCAATAGTAATGGTGCTGCCCGTAGGTCTTGTGCCTGAAAATCTGTTTGTAACAAAGGCGGAAGCGGCATCGTATGATTCGATTGTTTTGAGCGTTCCGTGGTACTGTATGAGACATAAAGATGGATGCGGTATTTCGGCTATAGCAATGATTGAAGGATATGTTAAAGGATACGGTGATAATGATTGGGATTGTTATAGTGCAGTTTACAACAAAAATATAAAAGTTTGTGGAAACACAGTTGCATTAGACAATTTTTCTGGGATAGGTTATAAAAATATTTGTCCTAAAGACAAAAACACATTATCTGCAGTGTATGATCAACTAAAAAAAGGCAACCCGGTTGCTGTTTACAGAACAGGTGGAAGTGGTGGCAATCATTGGGCTGTAATTTATGGATATACAGGATCAACCACTAAATTAGAAG